>JADZBU010000349.1 GCA_020851955.1 Chromatiaceae bacterium
CCATCGACCAGGCGGCGGATTACTTTGGCGATGCCGCCAAGCTCTATGGCTACAACCACATCATGTTCATGGCCAACAAGGACGTCACCAAGGTGCAGGAAAACTATCTCGCCGGGGACCGGCGGCGTGAACTGCGCACGACGGAATCCGCCCTGCGCGAAGGGGTTCTGTGGGAATTCTCCGATGCGATTGCGTCGGTTAATTCCTTCCTGTTGCCGTGGAATCCCGACAACCATTTCTTGCGACCCGGCACCCAGGGGCTCTATGAAGCCGGCACCACGGATTTCAATCTGGTCAACATCTTCCGCTGGAACAACTTCCGCGAACAAATGGCGCAACGGGGTCCGATCGTCGATTTTGCCGGGGTGAAGACCATTATGTCCTACCATGCCCCGCAACAGCAGGATCTGGAACCGGGCACCGACCCTGGCGATATCTTCAGCACCGCCACGGCCCAGAGTATCGTCTACTCCTTCGGTGATAATCGCCTGGAGGCTTACCTGATCCCCGGGGAGCCGGGCTTCGATGAAAATCCCGTCTATACCCCGATTCTGATGCCCTTCAAGCCCGGCGCGAATTGACTTTCCAACCGACGCACCGCCTGACCCCGCGACTCGCTGGGGTCAGGGCGCCAATGGCAATGCATTGAGGCATGCCATGCGGTTAGTACTTTCGTCACTCTTCAGCCCTCGGCAGAGGCAGTGGCGCCAGAGGCAAGCCCCCGCGGCGGTCAGCGATCGCACTTAAGTGGACCCCAGCAGCGCGGCCCGGATCGCGTCAACTTCCTCCGCCCCATAGTCCCGGCTCTCAGCCAAGTTCCCCCATACCGGCCTCGGCCAGCAGGGATCGCCGGGACCCCGCCCGATGACGTGGACGTGCAACTGGGGCACCAGATTGCCGATCCAGGCGACGTTGACCCTGGGACAGGCCAGCCCCGCCGTCAGGTAATCCGAGATCCGCTTGCAATCGGTCAGCACCCCATCGCGCTGGGGGGTGGGGAGATCCAGCAGATTGCCCAGTTCGGTCTCGGGGACCAGGATGAACCAGGGCACCTGGGCATTCCGGTGGAGCAGCAGGTGGCTATGGGGCAGTTGGCCGAGCAGGTGACAATCGGCCAGGAGTTGGGGGTGCAGGGCGAAGGGGTGCATGCGAAGGGATGACGGTCTGAGGTGAATTCGCCGGATCCGCCGGCCGCGGTAACCGGGGGTGTCTGACTTTTCCCCAGTAACTGTGGATAAGTATGTCGATAAGCCTGGGTGAATCGCCGAGAGGGCAGGTCCCAACAGGGCTGGGGCGGTACTGGCTACTTTCTGGCCAGGAAAACTATCACTTTAATTATTAGTGGGTTAGAACCTGCTGCTATTTTCCTGACGAGGGCACTTGACAAGCTTCGCATCATGCGTATCGGCTTGTGTGTAACAGGGAGGTGAGTGGGGGGCCAGGGCCTGACTCAGCCGATCAGGTGGTATCGGCGGACATCGGGCGCCACCGCCAGCAGGGGCTCGACCTTGGCCAGGGCCCCCAGCAGATGAGGGGTGGCGCCATGCGCCGCCAGGGCCGCCTCGTCCACCCATTCCTCGATGAAGGTGAAGTCGGTCGCATCGCCCGGGTTGTGCAGGAGCTCGTAGCGCAGGCAGCCCGGCTCCTGACGCGTGGGTGCGATCAGGTCCAGCAAGATGGCTTGTACGGCCGTGATCGTCTCGGGGCGGGCAATAAGGCGGGCGACGACATGAAGGGTCTGGGGCATGGGGACCTTCTCCGGATTTGTGTAAAACCAGCCGATATCATAAAGGCTGCGGTCCCGGTCAGGCTTGGCAAATGGACTGGATGAGCGGTAATCCGCCACCCCATGCTAGCATTTGGACTGGGCTTGATGGAGCGGTCGGGTTGTCCGGGTGTTTCCCCAAGCCGCCCTTGCTGGGAATTCGTTGCTCATGCTGATTCTGCACGCCTTGTGGTTACCGGACGCCACCGCCGATTTTGTCCAGACCGGCTCCTTCGGGCTGTGGGCGGAAACGCTGGAGACGCGCGACCTGGGGTCTGGCGGTGACCCGCCCGCCCATCCGTTTCACCTGGCCCGCGCGGACTGGCCTGCCTTGCTGGAGGCGCTGGGGTTGGGCGCCACGGCAACGGCCCGCGGCCAGGCCTTTATGAGCTGCGCCCTGCAACTCCCCAGTGCGGCGGCGGCCCCGCTCCCTTCGCCGGCCTTGGCGCGGTATTGGCCCGCCGACGTCGATGCCAGCCAGGCGACCCCGCGCTCTTGGCGCGTGGACTGCCTGCGGCTGGAGCACCCCATCAAGCAACTGAGCGAGATCCATTTCCTCGCCAGTCACCAGGACGAAGCCGTCCAGCCTGGGGGCGACTTTCTGTTCTGGTACTGGTTCACCCAAGAGCTCAAGCGCCTCCTGATCCGGGATCAATACCTCCCCAGCCTGGTGGTTCACCAGCCGGCCACGCCCAAGGGAAAGCGCAAGGCGCCGCCGGTGGAGATCCTCGGGGCCTGGGAGTGGGCCTCGGAGCAGTACGATGAGCTCATCAGCCGGGCCGGCGCCCGGATGCCCCCGGCCTGCGCCGCCGCCCTGGCGGACTGGCCGGCGGAGGAGGGTCTGCTGCGCCACTGCGCGGAGGTGCTGCTCGATCAGACCCTGCGGCGGACACCCTGGCCGGCGGTGTTCGGCAAAAAGGTGGACGGCACCCTTCTGGCCGCCTGCCTCGCCCCCCAACCCGGGACGGCGCCGCCGGCCCTGCCCGGTATCGACCTCGATCACTACCTGACCTGGCGGCAGTGGCGGGGACGTATTCGGGACGCCGAGCGGGACGCCACCTTCATTCTGGGCTTTCAACTGGTGGAGCCGCCCGCCGCCGCCGGGGCGGGGAGCGAGGACGCCTGGACCCTGCGCTTCGTGGCCGTGCCCAAGGACGATCCCTCCCAGCGCCTGGATCTCGCCGACTACTGGCCGCTGCCCGCGACAAAGCGGGCCTCCTGGCACCGGCCCCTGGGCCAGGATTTCGAGACGCTTCTGTTGTTGAACCTGGGGCTTGCCGCGCGCATGGTGCCCAAACTCTGGGATGGCCTGGCTACCCCCGAACCCCGGGGGCTGGCCCTGAACCTCGACGAGGCCTTCGCCTTCCTGAAGGAATGGGCCTGGGTGCTGGAGGACGCCGGCTTCAAGGTCATCGTCCCGGCCTGGTGGACGCCGCAGGGGCGGCGGCGGGTCAAGATCCGGCTGCGCTCCGCCTCGCCCAGCAAGGGCCCCTCGGGCTCCTCGGTCGGCGCGAGCGCGCTGCGCCTGGAGAACCTGGTCCAGTACCGCTATGAATTGGCCATCGGCGATCAGGTGGTGAGCGAGGAGGAGTGGCGGCGGTTGGTCGAGTCCAAGGCTCCCCTGGTGCAGTTCCGCGGCCAGTGGGTCGAACTCGACCGCGACAAGATGCAGGAGATGCTCGCCTTCTGGCGCCGGCACGGTCAGGAGACGCCGGCGATGAGCGTCCAGGACCTGCTCCAGCGCACCGCCATCGACGAGACCTTCGAGGTCGATCGCGACGATGCCCTGGCGGGAATGCTGGAGCGGCTGCGGACCGGCAGCCGGCTGGAGTCCATTCCGGACCTGCCGCAACTCAAGGCCCAGTTGCGCGACTACCAGAAGCGCGGCGTGGCCTGGCTGGGCTTCCTGGAACAACTCGGCCTGGGCGCCTGTCTGGCCGATGATATGGGCCTGGGCAAGACCCTGCAGGCCATCGCCCGCCTGGTGCAGGAACGGGAGGCGGGCGGTGCGCTGGCCCCGACCCTCCTGGTGGCCCCCACCTCCGTCATCGGCAACTGGCGGAAAGAGGTTCAGAAGTTCGCACCCCACCTGCCCGTCCTCATCCATCACGGTACCGAACGGGCCAAGGATAAGGATGCCTTCATCGGGAGTACCGCTGGGCAGGCCCTGGTCATCACCTCCTACGCCCTGGTGCGCCGCGACCAGGCCCTGTTCGCCGCCCGCGACTGGCACCGGATCGTCCTGGACGAGGCCCAGAACATCAAGAACCCCGCCGCGGCCCAGACCAAGTCCATCCTCAAACTGCGCGCCCGACACCGGCTGGCGCTGACCGGTACCCCGGTGGAGAACCGCCTGACCGACCTCTGGTCCCTCTTCAACTTCTTGAACCCGGGCTATCTGGACACCCAGACGCGCTTCCGCAAGGGCTTCGAGATTCCGGTACAGCGCGATCACGACCCCGTCAAGACCGCCGCCCTCCGGCGCCTGGTGGAGCCCTTCATCCTGCGGCGGCTCAAGAGCGACAAGGCCATCATCCAGGACCTGCCGGACAAGCTGGAGGCCATCCAGTACTGCAATCTCGGCAAGGAGCAGGCGGCGCTGTACGAGACGGTGGTGCGCGAGGTGGAGCGCGAGCTGGAGGAGAAGGACGGTATCGCCCGTCAGGGGCTCATGCTCTCGACCCTCATGAAACTCAAGCAGATCTGCAATCATCCGGCGCAGTTTCTCCATGACGGCAGCGCCTTCACCCCGGAGCGCTCCCACAAGCTGCAACGCCTCCAGGAGATGCTGGAAGAGGCCATGGCGGCGGGCGACAGCGTCCTCATCTTCTCCCAGTTCACCGAGGTGGCCGCCGAGCTGGAGCGGTTGCTGCGCCAGGCGTGGCACTACCCGACCTATTACCTGCACGGCGGTACCCCGCGCGCCCGGCGCGAGGCCATGATTACCGCTTTTCAGGACCCGGAGGCCGAACCCGCCATCTTCGTGCTCTCCCTCAAGGCGGGAGGCGTCGGCATCACCCTGACCAAGGCCAACCATGTCTTCCATTTCGACCGCTGGTGGAACCCGGCGGTGGAGGATCAGGCCAGCGACCGGGCCTACCGCATCGGCCAGGAGAAGACCGTCTTCGTCCACAAGTTCGTCACCCTGGGGACCCTGGAGGAGCGCATCAGCGACATGATCGAGGAGAAGAAGGCCATCGCCGGGGCCATCGTCGGCAATGACGAGTCCTGGCTGACGCAACTCGACAACGAGCGCTTCAAGGCGCTGATTCGCCTCAACCGCGACGCGCTGGTGGACTGACCATGACGACACTCGGCAAGACGTGGTGGGGGCAGCGCTTCATCGCCGCGCTGGAGGGCTTCACCGACCAGGGCCGGCTGCTGCGGGGCCGGGGTTACAGCGGCGACAGCCGCATACTCGCCTTCGCCATTACCGATGGTTTGGTGACCGCCACGGTGCGCGGCAACGTTAATCCCTATTACGGGGTCTATAAGGAGCCGCGCTACCAGGCGCGCATCCAAATGGCCCCGATCCCGGCCAAGGATTGGGATAAGGCCATCGGCCACCTGGGCAGCAGCGCCGCCTTGGTCGCGCGGCTGCTGATGAACGAGATGCCCGACGGCATCGACGATGCCTTCGCCGGCATGAAGCTGCACCTCTTGCCACGCGGCCACCGTGACTTCGCGCTCACGGATTGCTCTTGCCCGGATTACGCCAATCCCTGCAAACATATCGCCGGCGTTTACTATCGCCTGGCGGCGCAACTGGACCGCGACCCCTTTCTGCTCTTTGAACTACGGGGCCTGTCCCGGGAGCGTTTGAACCAGGCGCTCGCCGCCACCCCCCTGGGCAAGGCCCTGGCGACCCTGCGCAACGACCTGGACCCGGCGGCGTCGGTTGTCCCCGCGGAGTCCTTCTTCACTCGCCCCGGCCTTGGCGCCCCGCCGCCGGACTATCACGCCTTCTGGACGGGCCAGCAGCGCCTGCCCACCGAGATCGCACCCGCCACGCCCGCCGCCGTCCCCGCCATCCTGGTGCGCAAGGCCGGCGATTATCCCGCCTTCTGGGAGCGTGACAGCTCCTTCGTCGCGGTGATGGAGGAACTCTACCAGCGGGTGCGGGAGAAGAATCGGGATGTCCTCTAGCCCGACCCTCACGCCGGCTTTGAACCTAAGCTTTCGGCGCCCCCGGCCACCCGGTTGGGGTGCGGTAGTTCAAGCCACTGATTCTCCCGCTCCCTCCCCCCTTGCGGAGGAGGGCTGGGGAGAGGGGGCTCACCGGTTACCGACCAAGATCGCGATCCCCAATGCCCTTCCGGGTGTGCGGCGCCCCCGGCGCTGGCCTAGCCTACTGGGCCGCACCCGGATCGCCCCGATGTCCCGCTGGCTTTTCACATTCAGCCTCTTGGCCCTGACGCTGGTCGGCTGGGCCACGGCACCCCTGGCCGTGGCGGCGGTCCCGGCTGGCCCAATGTTTGCCTTCGTCCTGCTGGGGCAGGGGGTGGACGGTGCCACGGTACCCATGGTCCGCAGCGTGACGGAAGGGGAGGGCGCCTGTCCGGAGTTGCGCTCCGCCGCCGGCGCCCCCCTGCCGGCCATGACGCCGCGGGCGCGCCCCCCGGGCGGCGGATTCGATGCCGTGCTGGTGTGCGAGGCCCCTTATCCCCTGGGCGCGGCGGCGGCCGTGGTCGCGGGGTCGGAGCGCATCGACCTGCCCGCCGTCTCCCTCGCCACGCCACGCCGCCTGGCCCTGCTCGGGGATACCGGTTGTCGGGGCGCCGGCGTCACCAAGCCGCAACCCTGCGGCGGCGAGGGGTTCGGCGCCGTCTGGCCCTTTGCAACCCTGGCCGGGGAGGCCGTGCGCCCACCGCCCGACCTCATCATCCACGTCGGCGACTACAACTATCGCGGCACCCCGGGGACCCTGGTGCTGCCTCCCGCCGCCACGGGCTATGCCCACGATCTCACCGTAAATGTTTACGATACCGGCGATCTTGACGACGAGGACGCGCCAAAGCTGGACATCGCCAAGGTCTACTGGAGCCAGAACATCCAGGGCAGTCCGCGTCCCGACGCCTGGCCCGCCTGGCGCGATGATTTCTTCCGGCCCGCCGCCCGTCTCCTGCCGGTGGCGCCCTGGGTCTTCCTGCGCGGCAACCACGAGTTGTGCAGCCGCGGCGGTCCGGGCTGGTTTTATCTATTGGACCCGGCCTCCTCGCTGCTGGACGGCGAGGGCCAGCGCGCCTGCCCGCCCCAGACTCCGCCCGGCTGGCTGCCAGGTGACTGGCCCCCCGTGGCTCTGCCATTCGCCGGCCAGCCCTTTCCGAATGTCCTGTCCCCGCCCTACCGGCTGCGCCTGAGCGAACTGGACCTGGTCATCGTCGATTCCGCCAATGCTGGCGATGCCGAGCCCTACCAGGTCCCGGCCTACACCACCCAGTTCCTGACCATCGCGGCCCTGCTCGCGGATGGCGTCCCGACCTGGCTTTTGACGCATCGGCCCCTCTGGGGGGTCGTAAAGCCCGCGAAGGGCGGCCCCGCGCCCGCTGGTGCTCCCTACGGTTTCATCAATGTCACCCAGCAAGCGGCTCTGGATGCAGCCATGCCCGCGGGCCTTTCGGCCAATGTCGGCCTGGTGTTGTCGGGGCATATGCACCGCTTTCAGGCCAGCGGTTTTGCCGGGAACCGGCCGCCGCAACTCGTGGTCGGCGACGGGGGCATGGAAATGTCGGAACTGGAGCCCCGGCCGGCGCGACACCAGCCTCTGCAACCGGTGGCGGTGCCCAACCTCGCGGGCGCTAATGCCGAGGTGGTCGGCTTGCGGGACTTTGGCTTCATGGAACTGGTGCCCGGCGAGAAAGGGGCCTGGACCGGGACCCTAATGTCTCCCAACCGGCGGGTGCTGGCACGGTGCGACTCCGCCAGTCCGCGGCGGGCGGATGGTCAGTCGATCTGTACGCTCCACTAGCCTGCGCCCGGTCTGACCACAATCCGGACGCCAGCAATTCCAAATTTGCCCTTACCCCGTATTTGGCCGGCGTCGAGCCTGGCGCGGCGCTGGTCGCAAACCCTCAAGCATGAAATCGAACAGGTCATCCCAGGCGTCAAAGGGGAGGTACTGAGCGA
>JADZBU010000350.1 GCA_020851955.1 Chromatiaceae bacterium
AATGGCCGCCGCGATGGCGGTCTTGATCTTGACCGTTGCCAGCCAACGGCGGGACCCGAGCCCAGGAAACCGAGATGGCCAAGAAATCCGCCGAACCCAAGAAGCCCGCGATCAACCCGAAGGCCCCGGCCGCCCCGGCGCCAACCCGGGTGCCAACCCGGGTGCCAACCCAGGTCACGGCTCCACCGGTAGTCGTGACCCGGGCCCCGGCGGCGCCACCCCCGGAACCCTCGGCACCACCGGCAAAGGTCGCTCCCGAGGGGCCCAAATCCGTTCCGGCCGGCGGGGATATCGTCGTCACCGCGCCCCTGGCCCTGGATCTCGGCGAGTTGATCGCCACCGCTCCCGAGGTACCGCCGGCGGATAAGGAGATCGCTCCCGCCCCCGCCGCCAATATAGGCGCAGTGGCCACGGCCCCGCCCCCAAGCCCGACCCCCGCCCCCAAGGCCGTCGAGCCAGCCGCTCCCGGTCCCCAGCCAGAACTCAAGGCCGAGCCCGCTCCCGCCCCACCCCGGGAAGAACCGGAATCCGTCCACATCGCGGAACCCCTCCCCTACGAACCGCCCGCCACCCCGAGCCCGGAGCCCTCGCCCTACGCCTACCAGGGCCCCAGCCTCTACATCGTCCAGATCACCCCGGAAATGGCGCCGGTGGCCAAGGTCGGCGGCCTGGGGGACGTGGTCTTCGGTCTGTCACGCGAACTGGCCATCCGGGGCAATCATGTCGAGATCATCCTGCCCAAGTACGACAGCCTGCGCTACGACCATATTTTTGAACTGCATGTCGCCTTCCAGGACCTCTGGGTGCCCTGGTACGAGGGGGCCATTCACTGCACCGTCTATTTTGGTTTTGTGCACGACCGCAAATGCTTCTTCATCGAGCCCCACTCCCAGGACAACTTCTTCAACCGGGGCGCCATCTACGGCTTCAGTGACGACCTCTTGCGCTATGCCTTCTTTTCCCGCGCGGCCATGGAGTTTCTGTTCAAGTCCGGCAAGCACCCGGACGTCATCCACTGCCACGACTGGCAGACGGCCCTGGTACCGGTCTTCCTGTTCGAGATCTACCAGCACCTGGGGATGACCCATCCCCGCGTCTGCCTCACCATCCACAACTTCAAGCACCAGGGCGTCACCGGCCAGGAGACGCTGCGGGCCACGGGTCTGCGCCGGCCCGACTACTTCATGGACTACCACCGGCTGCGCGACAACCACAACCCCCAGGCCCTGAATCTCCTCAAGGGCGGCATTGTCTACGCCAACTTCACCACCACGGTGTCGCCGCGCTATGCCTACGAGACGCGCGACCAGGGCCAGGGGTTCGGCCTGGAGCCGACCCTGCACACCCATCACCTGAAATACGGCGGCGTGGTCAATGGCATCGACTATGACGTCTGGAATCCGGAGGTCGATCCCCTCCTGCCGACGCGTTATGGCATCGAGAACCTGGATGCCAAGTACGACAACAAGCGCGCCCTGCGTCACCGCCTGCTGCTGGCGGACAACGAAAAGCCCATCATCGCCTTCATTGGCCGTCTCGATCCGCAAAAGGGTCTGGAACTGGTGCGCCACGCCATCTTTTATGGCCTGGAACGGGGCGCCCAATTCGTGCTGCTCGGTTCCAGCCCGGACGCCGGCATTAACGCCGATTTCTGGGGGCTGAAACGCATGTTGAACGACAGCCCAGACTGCCACCTGGAGATCGGCTTCGACGAGGACCTCTCCCACCTCATCTACGCCGGCGCCGACATGATGCTGGTGCCCAGCCAGTTCGAGCCCTGTGGCTTGACCCAACTCATCGCCCTACGTTATGGCACCATCCCGGTGGTGCGCTCGGTGGGCGGCCTGGCCGATACCGTCTTCGACAAGGACCATGCCCAGCGCCCCCTCCACGAGCGCAACGGCTACACCTTCCTGAACTACGACCAGGCGGGCCTGGAATCCGCCCTAGGCCGCGCCATCGCCTGCTATTACCATCACCCCGATCACTTCCGGGAATTGATGAAGAACGCCATGCGCAGCGACTATTCCTGGAACGTCCCCGGGAAGGATTACCTGAATATCTACAACTACATCCGCAACAAATAGGGGCCGACGGCGCCTCACACCCCCTTACGATAGGTCCCCACCAATTCCGTCCTGGCCAGGATATGCCCCTCCATGGCCACCAGGAGTTGGTTTTTGTGGGGGGTACCCAGATCCGGCAGCCGGGTGTCCAGGGCGTACAGGATATGAAAATACCGGTGCTGGCCGACGGGTGGACAAGGGCCGCCATACCCGGTACGGCCCCAACTGTTGAGTCCCTGCCCGGTACCGGCCGGTAGTTGCTCTTCCCGCAGATCGGCCGGAAGTCCCTCGCATTCCGGTGGCAGGTTGTAGAGCAGCCAGTGATCCCACACCATGCGGGGCGCCTGGGGATCGGGGGCGTCGGGATCGTCGATCAGCAGCACCAGGCTCTCGCATTCCGCGGGCACCCCACTCCATGCCAGATCGGGGGAAACATTGTCCCCCTCGCAGGTGTGGCGTCTCGGGATAGCCCCGCCCTCGGCAAAGGCGGTTGAAGTCAGGGTCAGGCTCATCGTTTTTCATCCTCCATCAGGTTCGTTTTCGTGCATCTATAGCCAGGTTATAGACTAAGCAAGCGCCATCGTCATCCCGTCAGCCGGTTAGGATATACTTCGGCCGGTAGCCGCCACCGTAAGGGGAGGCACCATTTTCACCAACCCCGCACCCTGCTTGGAAGGTTCGCTCCATGTCTGATTACAATGCCGAGGACGTCCGCAACATTGCCCTGGTGGGTCACGCCGGCTCTGGCAAGACCACGCTGGTCGAGGCCCTGCTCGCCGCGACGGGGGTGATCCCCGCGCCGGGTAGCGTGGCCAGGGGCACCACGGTCTGTGACTACGATCCCTTGGAAAAGGAGCACAGGCACTCCCTTGACATCGGCATCACCAGCTTCAATGCCCATGGCAAGCATGTGAACTTGCTCGATACCCCGGGCTTTCCGGACTTCCTGGGCCGCAGCGTCTCCGTGCTGCCGGCGGTGGAGACGGCGGCGGTGGTTATCAACGCCCAGGCGGGGATCGAGCGGATCACCCAGCGCATGATGACGGTCGCCAAGGATCGCCAGTTGTGCCGCCTCATCATCGTCAACAAGATCGATGCCGAGGGGGTGGACCTGGAAGGCCTCACCGCCGAGATCCGCGACACCTTCGGCCCCGAATGCCTGCCCATCAACCTGCCGGCGAATGGCGGCAAAGAGGTCGTCGATTGCTTCTTCCAGCTCAGCGACTCCCCCACCGATTTCTCCAACGTCGCCGAGGCCCACGGCCGCATCATCGACCAGGTGGTCGAGGTGGACGAGGCCCTGATGGAGATCTATCTGGAGCAGGGCCAGGAGCTGCAACCCGACCAATTGCACGACCCCTTCGAGAAGGCCCTGCGCGAGGGACACCTCATCCCCATCTGTTACATCTCCGCCGAGACCGGCGCCGGTATCCCGGAATTGCTGGAGATCCTGGTACGCCTCATGCCGAACCCCTCGGAGGGCAATCCCCCCGCCTTCATGAAGGGCGAAGGCGCCAGCCTGACCCCGGTGTTGATCAAGCCGGACCCCAACCTGCACGTCCTGGCCCACGTCTTCAAGATCATCAACGACCCCTTCCGCGGCAAGCTGGGCATCTTCCGCATCCACCAGGGCCGCATCACCCCCAACAGCCAGCTCCTGATCGGTGACGCCCGCAAGCCCATCAAGGTCACCCACCTCTACCGGCTCCAGGGTAACGAGCAGGTCGAGGTCCAGGAGGGCGTGCCGGGCGACATCCTGGCCATCGCCCGGGTGGACGATGTCCACTTCGACGCCGTGCTCCACGACTCCCACGACGAGGACCATCACCACCTTCGTTCCATGGAGTGCCCGGTACCCCTCTACGGCCTCGCCATCACCCCCAAAAAGCGCGGGGACGAGCAGAAGCTGACGGACGCCCTGCACAAACTCGAGGCCGAGGACCCCTGCTTCCACGTCGAGCACAACGCCTCGACCAACGAGACGGTGATGCGGGGCCTGGGCGAATTGCACATGAAGGTCCTGCTGCGGCGCCTGTCCGATCAGTTCCATGTCGAGGTGGATACCCGCCCGCCGAGCATTCCCTACCGCGAGACCATCTCCGCCAAGGCCGAGGGCCATCATCGCCACAAGAAGCAGACCGGGGGCGCCGGCCAGTTTGGCGAGGTCTTTCTGCGCATCGAGCCCCTGGAGCGCGGCGGCGGCTTCGAATTCGTGGATGCGGTGGTGGGGGGCGCCATTCCCAACCAGTTCATCCCCTCGGTGGAGAAAGGCGTGCGCCAGCTCCTGGACGAGGGCGCCATCGCCGGCTTCCCCCTCCAGGACATCCGGGTCACCCTCTACGATGGCAAGTTCCACCCCGTCGATTCCAAGGACATCGCCTTTGCCACCGCCGGGCGCAAGGCCTTCATTGAGGCCATCGACAAGGCCAGGCCCGTGATTCTGGAGCCCATCGTCAAGATCCGCATCACGGCCCAGAACAGCGCCATGGGCGACCTGGCGGGCGACCTCTCGGGCCGCCGGGGCCGGGTCCTGGGCAGCGATGCCACCCACATGGGTCAGATCGTCATCAACGGCGAAGTGCCCCTGGCCGAGCTTGAGGGTTACGAATCCCGCCTCAAGTCCATCACCGGCGGCGAAGGCACCTACTCCATGGAACTCAGCCACTACGAGGCCGTGCCGCCCAACATTCAGAAGGAACTCCAGGACGCCTACCAGCGCAACGAGGCGGACTGAGAACTCCCCGGGGTGGCGAGGGCCCGGCGGGCAATCCCCGGGCCCTCGCCGCGATCTAGCCGGGGATGGTCCCCACCAGCCGACCACCAGAGGGAGGCGAACGACCATGAATCGCTTTGTCCTCGATACCAGCCTCTTCACCAATCCCGATGTCTTTCGTGCCTTTGGCCCGGATGCCCAGGAGGCCATTCGCGTCTTCAGCCGCCTGGCGCGGGCCACGGGGCGCGACTTCTTCATGCCCGGCTCCGTTTACGAGGAACTCGGCAGGATCAAGGATCTGTCCGAGGTCGGGGCGGATTTCGAATCCGTGGTGCGGCTGCGCTCGCCCCGCAAACACGAGATCACCATCCCGGGCACCCTCCTCTACGAACTCATCGAGGAGGTGCGTTATCGCATCGATCGGGGGCTGCGCATCGCCGAGGAGGCGGCCAAGGAGGCGGCCCAGTCCCTGGACGACCCGGGCAAGCTCATCAACCGGCTGCGGGGGCGCTACCGCGAGGCCTTGCGCCAGGGCATTCTCGATAGCAAGGAGGACGTGGATGTGCTGCTGCTCTCCTTCGAGCTCGACGCCACCCTGGTGTGCGCCGACGAGGGGCTGCGCAAATGGGCGGACAAGGTGGGCATCGAGGTCATCCATCCCCTGAACTTCCGCGCCATCCTGGAACGGTTGATCGAGGTACCGGGCAGTTCCGGAGGGGCCTCAGTCCAGGAGCGAGGCGCCCCGGAAGAGTTGGTGCAGTAGCCCGGTGAGCTTGGGCACCTCCTTCTCGAACTCCAGCACCCAATAATCCCCCTCCTGCTCCAGCCGCCGTTGGGTAAGGTGGGTATGGCCCAGGATGGCGCTCAGATGGGCCATGAAGGCGATGGCGTTCTCCCGGTGGCGGAAGCGACAGCGGAAGTCGTGAAAGACACGGCCATCGCGCTTAAAGCGTTCCACCGAGCGCCCCAGCCCTTCCAGAAAGGCCCGGCCCAGGTCCCGCAGCAGGGGGTCGTCCGGCACCCGCCCGGCCTCGTCCAGGTACAGCGCCAGGCGCAGGATGCGGCCCGTGAAGAAGTCCCCCGGCAACTCCACCGTATCCTCCGCCCGCACCGCGATGTCATAGATGCCGGACCAGGCGGTCACGAACTTGGTGCGATGCCCTCCCGGCCCCTCCTCCTTGAAGACCGCGCCTTCCCGCCCCTGGGCGTCCAGTTGCTCCACCAGACCGAGAACCGTCCGCCAGTCCGCCGCCGTGAACCGGCCAAAGGCGCGGGCGGTCGGCAGGTCAAAGGCGG
>JADZBU010000351.1 GCA_020851955.1 Chromatiaceae bacterium
CGTCTCCTCCAGGTGCAAATGACGCATCATCTGATCGGTCCCCTTGCCCTAGTGGCTATCACCGTCAGGGATGCCAACCCGCCGGGCCGCGGCCGTCCCGCGCACCGCCAGCGCAGTAACCCGCGGGTCATTAAGCCTAAATTCCTCTGTTAACTCGATCCGAGAGCCAACCGAGGAGTAGGCAAGCGGCGAGGCGATGGATTTTGCGGTCTGGCCGCAGGGATTTGGTTGACGATGTAACGCATCAGGGCGCGCCAGCGGTCGATGGTTGGCCACTGAGGCGCGCTGGTTCGGTGCCAGATGCGCCAGGGCGCGACGCAGGCTCTCATCGCTGACGATGTTGTCCATGCCGAGGATCTGCGGGGCGACGGCGTCGCCGCGCAGTCCGGTCACATGCGCATAGCGCCGCTGCCCATCCAGGATCGACAGCAGCCAGGTGCCAAGGACGTTCCCCACGGCGGGCGCGTTGGGGCTGGTGTCGGCCATCGGACAGCCATCCACCCAGCGCGCGAAGAGCCCCGAGACGTCCAGAAACTCGGCAAAGAACACCAACTGCCCCAGGGCGGTGGCGCTGCCGCCTTCGTCCCAGCGAACATGAAACCGACCGCCGGGGGTCGCCACGCGCAACACCTCCGCCGCTCGCTCCTGCTGCTGCTCCTGCCAGGCGCTATCGACCGCTTTGACCAGCGCCTTTTGCTCAAACACCCCCTCACCCATTGGGTGACCCTCCTGTTCTGATGCAAGCCCGCTCCCGCACTGAGCTTACAGCCGTTCTGTCGCAGTCAACTGAGGAAAATAGGATTAAAGATGGCGCCCTTGGCGCTGGACTTTGTAATTTGCCTTGGGCGTCCTTAGATTAAGCCCCTCTTAAGATTGCAACGGCATAATCCCCGACCTCACGGGAGCCATAAGGCTCACGTCATCCTGACCACCACCACCTTCACAGGAGCATTGCGCAATGCCTATCAGTTTGACCAAGGGCGGTAACGTCAACCTTTCGAAAGAGGCCCCGAGCATGCAGCGGGCCATCATCGGCCTAGGCTGGGATGCCCGTAGCACCGACGGCAGCCCCTTCGACCTCGACGCGAGCGCCTTCATGCTCAAGGCTGACGACAAGGTGCGCGGCGACAGCGATTTCATCTTCTACAACCAGGCGAAGTCCAGCGACGGTTCCATTGAACATAAGGGAGACAACCGCACCGGCGCCGGCGAGGGTGACGACGAGGTCCTGCGGGTCGATCTCACCCAGGTGCCGGCCGAAGTGCTGAAGGTCGCCTTCGCCGCCACCATTCACGAGTCCGAGGCCCGCCGCCAGAACTTTGGCATGGTGCGCCGCGCCTATATCCGCATCGTCAACGAAGGCGATGGCAATGAGATTGCCCGTTACGACCTGTCCGAGGATGCCTCCACGGAGGCGGCCATGATCTTCGGCGAACTCTACCGCCAGGGTGGCGACTGGAAATTCCGGGCTGTTGGCCAGGGCTTTGCCGGTGGGCTCGGCCCCCTGGCCAAGAATTTCGGCGTCAGCATTTAACCAGCCCCGCCCGCGGGCCTGGGTCCCGCGGGCAAACCTAACGGAGACAGATTATGAGTGCACTTGATTGGTTGAAGCAGCAGGCCTCTACCATCCAGCAAACCCTCGGCGACGAGATGACCCGCTTCAAAAACCGGGACCTGATGGAGGGCGTGGTGGCGGGCTGCGCCATGGTGGGCTATGCCAACGGTACGGTCTCCGCGGCCGAGAAGCAGAAGATGATGGGCTTTCTACAGTCCTCCGATGCCATGAAGGTTTATGACATCACCCAGGTCCTGGACACCTTTGGTCGCTTCTCGCGGCAATTCGAGTTCGACACCGACATTGGTCAGGCAGAGGCCCTCAAGGTGATCGGCAAACTGCGCAACAAGCCCGACGAGGCGCGCCTGCTGGTCCGGGTCTGCTGCGCCATCGGCTCATCCGACGGGGATTTCGAGGATTCCGAACGCCAGGCGGCGCGCAGCATCTGCCGTGAGTTGGGGCTCGACCCCGCCGACTTTTACCTCTGAGGATATTTCATGGCCATCAGTCTGCAAAAGGGACAAAAGATTAGCCTGGAGAAGGAAGCCGGTAGCCCCCTGCGCCGGGTCGTCATGGGGCTGGGCTGGGACACGGCAAGCAGCGGCAAGCCCAGCGGCCTGCTCAGAGGCTTGTTCGGCGGCGGAGGGGGAGGGGGAGGGGGCGAAGGCATCGACCTGGACGCCTCCTGCCTCCTCTTTGATGCCGCTGGGAACATGGTCGATGCCGTTTGGTTTCAGCAACTACGCAGCAAGGACGGCTCCATCCAGCACACGGGGGACAACCGTTCGGGCCAGGGCGAGGGCGACGACGAGCAGATCCTCGTCGATCTGGAACGGGTCCCCGCCACCGTCAGCTACCTGGTCTTTGCCGTCAACAGCTTCAGTGGCCAAAGTTTCGATCAGGTTCAGCGCGCCTTCTGCCGGCTGATCGACGGCGCCAACCAGCGGGAAATCGCGCGCTACGACCTCGGCTGCCAAGGTCCACATACCGCCATGGTCATGGCGAAGCTGTATCGCCACAACCAGGAATGGAAAATGCACGCCATCGGCGAAAGCGCCCGTGGCCAAACCGTTAGGGATCTCCTGCCCGTCATCGGCCAGTATCTATAGCAAGCCCGCTCCCGCACTGAGCTTACAGCCGTTCTGTCGTGTCGGCGCGCTGCTGGTGCCAGTGTCGCCAGGCCAGCACCAGCAGGGTTACGGCCAGCAGCGGCAGCACGAAGCTACCCATCACCGCGCTGTAGCCGTGCAGGCCATCATGGCCGGTGGCATACA
>JADZBU010000352.1 GCA_020851955.1 Chromatiaceae bacterium
CCGAAGGGCAGGAAGGTCGCGAGCCCCTCGATGGCGGCGGCGGAAATGGTCCAGCGGGCGTCCTCGAGGGCGCCCCCAAAGGAGAAGCGGTCCAGTACCGGCGCCAGGCCGATGCTGACCCCGATGCCGACGACGATGACCACCAGGGTGCCGGTGGGGCCATACACATTGTCGCCTCCAATGCGCCGCGAGTAGAGGATGGTCGTCAACAGGATGCCGAGCATGGCGAGGGCGATGCCGGTGCGGGAGCGGGTGAAGATGATGCCGAGCACCAGCAAGATGGCCAGGGCACCGTAAACCAGGGCCGTATGGCCGCGCAGGGAGGCGAAGAAGGACACCTTCCGGCGCCAGCCGCGCTTGCGGTCGCTACGATCACGGCCCAGGTAATAAAGCAGCAGGGCCAGGGCGATCGGCAGCGTCATCTCCAGGAGCCCGGCGAGATGGTTGCGGTTGGGATAGGTCCCGGCGGCGCCACTGCCCGAGGGATCGAAGCCAAAGAGGAGCAGACCGCCCTGGCTGGCGCCGAACTGCACCAGGGCGAGGGTGGCCTGAAAGGCGGCGATGGCCAGCAGCAGGCTAACGAGGCGGAGCTGGCTCTGCTGGCCCAGGGAGCGGGTAGCCAGGAAGACGGCGATGGGGATCAGGAGCACCAGCCAGCTCGTTTGGGTCTGGAGGGCCACCAGCGACAGGGCGCCGTCCAGCCCCTCCCCGAATACCCGTGCCAGATTGGCGCGATAGGCGCCCTGTCCAGGTATGCCGTCGAGAATGCCGGCGGGCAGATAGACCAGGTACAAGAGCGGGAGCAGCAAAATCAACACCAGGGCTATGATTTCCATGGGCTTGATCGAGAGTCCGCCCGGGTTCCACAGGGCCAGGCCCAACAAGGAGAGCGCCAGGAGTTCCAGTGCCAGCAGGGGGAGGGGGGCCAGGCCGGCACGGAAGAGGGGCGCGAATAGCAGAGTGATGAAGAGCAGACCGAACAACGCCCGGGCGCGCGGGGAGACTTGAGACGGAGAGGGTGCTGTCATAGGTCGGATGTGCCTGAGTCTGGGGTCGGTCGAGAGAAGATTCGCGTCGGTTAGCCGTGGTTTTTAATATGAATGAATTCAAGCATCTAAGTGAAGAACGGCCTTATGAGTACCCACCGCCTAGTCGCTCCATCGCCCTGGCTTGGGCCTGGGCCCACCGGGCATTCATCACAGACTACCCTAGTCCCCGGGGCTTGGCCAGGGGCGTTTCGCGACCAATAACGACATTTTAGGCCGTTTCTTTATTTTTATCATTATGTTAAAAATTTGAGGCCGGGTGATTTTCGTCCTCATGTCGTGCCGAGGCTTTACGAGCCAATGGAATGATTGTTATGCTCGTCAGTCGTCAGGGCTCTTGAGGGGCCCCAAGATCTGGTCAGCCTCCAACCCACCGGAATAATAAGCCATGAAGATTACGTTGGTCCGTGCCCTTGCGTGTGCGGTTATCCTCCTTCTCGTGCAAGGCTGTAAATCCTCCGGGGGGGTGACGGGCATCGCGAATGAGGCGTCCGCGCCGGGCGCCGCAACCGGTGACGCCAAGGTGGTTCCCACGGTTAAGGGCCTGCCTCCGGACCCGGGGCCCGCCGCCATACCCCGGATCAGCGAGGGTGATCTGTTGCAACTCGAGGTCTTTCAGGCCCCGGAGATGTCCAGCAAGGAGCGGGTAATGGCGAGCGGGGAGATTTTACTCCCTCTCATCGGCGCCGTCAAGGTCGCGGGGCTGACTCAGGAGGAGGCTGAGCAACTCATCACCCGCAAGCTTTCCGAAAACTACCTGCAAAACCCTCAGGTCAACCTCTTCGTCGAGGAATCCGCCAGCCTCAAGGTCACGGTGGTCGGGGATGTCGGCGCCCCCGGTGTTTTTCCCCTCAAGGGCCAGATGACCCTGATGGAGGCGATCGCCCTGGCGCGTGGGGTCACGGGCACGGCCAAGGACGAGATAGTGCTCTTTCGCAAAACGGGGCCTACGGGCATCAAGGCCTATCTCATTGATATCGGAGAAATCGAGGAGGGCTCCCTGGGCAATCCCCCGCTGATCGGCGGTGACACGGTCCATGTCGTCCAGTCCGGGACCATGGTCTTTTTCGATCGCATCTTTGGCAAGCTCGCCCTGGCGCCGGTGGGCTTGTAGCATGAGCAACATCAGTCAGCCCCCCGTGCCCGCCGAGGGCCTGCCGCCAGGTGGTCCCCTGGCTCGGCCGGGCCAGCGCGCCTTGGCCCCACGTCCTCAATCGCAGGTTCCGGCGGTGGCGACCGCCGCCCCGGACGAAGAGGATTTCATCGATCTGCGCCACCTCTGGGGCATTCTCCTGCGGCGTAAGGGCACCGTCCTGCTGGCGGCGGCCCTGGTGGTCCTGATCGGGCTCATCTACACCTTCACCGCCACCCCGATTTACCGGGGCACCCTGCTCATGCAAATCGAGCGGCAGGAGGGGCAGGTGGTCAAATACAAGGATGTCACCCCGGATGAGGACGCGCGTTCCGGCCAGGATTTTTATCAAACCCAATACGAACTCCTGAAGAGCCGCAACCTGGCGCGGCGGGTCATCGACCAGTTGGGCCTGGAGCCTCAGGGCCGCAAACAGGCGGATGAAGCGTCCGAATCCTTCCTGGGCAACCTCGCCGGTTCTTTCCAAGAGTGGCTGGCCGGCATCCTCGGGGCCGAGACCAAGGCGACGGATGACCCGGGTCAGGCCGAGCCGGATTTACCCCCAGGGGACCAGGAGAAAGCCCTCCTTGCCAATCTGAACATCGAGCCGGTCCGCAACTCCCGGCTGGTGAAAATTTCCTACGAGAGCCCCCGTCCCGCCGAAGCGGCGGCGGTGCCCAATGCCATCGCCAATAATTTCATCAACATGAATCTGGAACGCCGCTTCGAGGCCTCTTCCTACGCCACCCGTTTCCTGCAGGAACAGCTGCAGCAGGCGCGCGTGACCCTGGAAGACTCCGAGAAGCGCCTGGTGCAATATTCCCGCGAGCGCGAGATCATCGATTCCGAAAATCGGCTCTCGACCCTCATGGCCCGGCTCCAGGAAATGACCACTTCCCTGGTCAAGGCCGAGGCCGCCCGCATCGAGTCCGAGGCGGCCTACCTGGGCCTGACCGATGCCAACAACCCGGGGGTCGCGGGTATGCTCGACAGCCAAGCCATTGAGAAGTTGAAGGGGCGCCGCGCCGAACTGCAGGCCGAGTACGAGCAGAACCTGGAAGTCTATAAGCCCGGCTACCCCAAGATGCAGCAGATCCAGCGGCAGATCGCGGACATCGACAAGACCATCGCCAAGGAGGTCGCCGCCATCGCCGGCAGCATCCGCCTGAAGTTCGAGACCCGCCAACGCGAGGAGGCCAAGCTCAACCAGCGCATCGCCGAGATCAAGGAGGAGGTCCTGACGCTCCAGGATCGCAGTACCGACCACCAGACCCTCAAGCGCGAGGTCGATACCAACCGCGAACTCTACGAGGGCCTCTTGCAGCGCCTGAAGGAGGTCGGCGTGACCGCCGGCATTGGCACCAACAACGTCTCGGTGGTGGACCCCGCCGAGGTTCCGATCCGACCCTACAAGCCCAGCCTGCCCAAGAACCTGGCGATCGCCCTGGTGCTCGGTCTGCTGCTGGGCGTGGGCCTGGCCTATCTGCTCGAGACCCTGGACGACAGCATCAAGACCAGCGAGGACGCGGAGCGGCGCCTCGGGGTGCCCGTCCTCGGCCTCATGCCCATGGCCGCCGGCGAGGAATATGGTCTGGAGGCTGAAACCCTGGCCTTGCTGGTGAACCGCGATCCCAAGAGCCCCCTGGCCGAGGCGGCCCGCTCCCTGCGCACCTCCCTGCTCTTTTCCACCTCCGAGGGCGCCCCGCGGATCTGCCACTTCACCAGCGCCTCCCCCTCGGAGGGCAAGACCACCTCGGCGGTGGTCATGGCCATCATCTTTGCCCAGGCGGGCGGCAAGGTGCTGCTCATCGATGCCGATCTGCGCAACCCCTCCCTGCATCGCACCTTTGGCCTGGCCAATACCGAGGGCCTGACCAACTTCCTGGCCGGGGACATCGAGCCCGCCAAGATCGCGCGCCCGACCGAGGTCGCCCGCCTCTTTACTATCACCAGCGGGCCCTTGCCACCCAACCCGGTGGAACTCCTCTCCAGCCCCAAGATGTTGGATCTGCTCCACCTGGCCGTGGAGCGCTTCGACTACGTCATCATCGATGGGCCACCGGTGATCGGCCTGGCCGATGCCCTGGTGCTGGCCAATCTGGCGAGTGCCACTATCTTTGCCATCCACACCGGCGAGACCCGGGCCGGGGCCATGGAGGGGGCCGTCAAGCGCCTGCGTGGCGCCAATGCCCACGTCATCGGGGGCGTCATGACCATGGCCGGCCGGCCTGGGGGCGGTGGTTACGGTTACGGCTATGGTTATAGCTACGACTATCACTACACCTATACCTACGGCAACAAGTCAGGCGCCGAGGCCCTGCCGGACAAGGCGGGAGCTTGAAACCCTCGGCCATGGATGCGGTGCTGATCGAACTGGCGCTGGCCTATTACCGGGAGCCACTGCGTTACCCGCGCCTCTCCGATGCCCGCCAACCCCTGCCCCTGGGCTTTGCCGCCCTGGTGCCTGCCTTTGGCCGGGCCCTGGTCCCTCGCCACCTGGAGGACACGGCGGCGGCCCTGGCCGCGAGTCCCGATGAAATCCTGGCGGCCGCGCGCTTCCTGGTGCGTCAGGTCCTGCTGGCACCGGGGGCCTCGCCCTGGCGCATGCTCGGTTTCGAGGCGGAGGCCCCACCGGCCCGGGTCCGGCAGCACTATCAACTCCTGATCCGGCTCTTTCACCCGGATCGCCAGGCCCGTATGGGGGATCTGGATACGGAGTACGCCGCTCGCCTCAACAATGCCTACCAGGCCCTGCGCGGGGAGGCGGGGGCGGTGGAGGAGGATGCCGAGGCCGATGTGGAGGCCGATGACAGCCCGCCTCCGGCCGCCGCTAGCGATGAGCTCAGGCGATTTTTTCAGCCTCAACAACGCCTGGCCTCGGGCCAGGCCCCCAGGATTAAGCGCGGCTATTGGCGTCGCGTGACCCGGCGGTCCCTCTTGGTGGCCGCCCTGGTTCTGATGGGGGGCGTCGCGGTTTTCATTCTGGTCAGCCTGATGTCACCCGCTCACCTGCAGCTCGAAATGTCGGCGAATCGCGCCCCGACGGCGGCGCCCCTGGAGCGGCAACCCTCCTACCTCCAGGGCATGGCCCCCACGCCCCCCGAGGTGAAGCCGTCATCATCCCCGACACCCGAGATCCAGGTCGGTAACCCGCCGACCAGCCCAGCGCCATCCCCGGCGGCCGGAGTCTTGGTGGGACCGGAGGAAGATCGCCTGGCCGCCATGGAACGTCGGCAGGGAGAAATCGCCGAGGAAATGGCGCGCATGGTGGCGGAGCGCGAGGAACTGGCCCGTCGCCAGGTTGACCAGGCCCGGCAAAGGCAGGAGGAGGTCAAGCGCCTCGAGGCCCGTCGCCAGGAGGCCCAGGCGGCGGCGGAGCGCCAGGCGCGCCTGGTGGCGGAAGCCGAGGCCCGGCTCCAGGCGGAACGCGAGGCCTTGGAGCGGCAGCGCGGCAAACTGTCCCGGCAAGAGACGAACGGGGCCAGTGCCTGGGAGGCCGAACAGCAGGCCGCGCTGGTGGAGGCGGAGCGCAAGCTGCTGCTGGCCACCGAGGCCGAGGCTCGCCTCAAGGCCGAGCGCGAGGTCCTGGAGCGGCAAAAGGCCGAGCAGGCCCGGCGCGAACAG
The DNA here is from genome assembly GCA_020851955.1 of Chromatiaceae bacterium. Lineage (GTDB taxonomy): Bacteria > Pseudomonadota > Gammaproteobacteria > Chromatiales > Chromatiaceae > M0108. Next base: position 5,803 of record JADZBU010000352.1, read on the forward strand.
GAGTTGGCCGCCAAGCAAGAGACGGAGCGCCAGGCGGCCCTGGCGGAGGCGAAACGTCAGCAGCGGGAGGCCGCCGAGGCCGAGACCCGCCTCAAGGCGGAGCGTCAGGCCCTGGAGCGACTCAAGGCGGAACAGGCCCAGCGCGAAAAGACCGAGGCCAAAAACCAGGAGGCGGAGCGTCTGGCCGCCGTGGCGGAGACCAAGCGCCGAGAGGTGGAGCGTCTGGCCGCGGCGGCTGAGACTCAGCGCCAGGAGCGGGAGGCCGCCGAGGCCGAAGCTCGCCGCCAGGCTGCGGAGCGGCAAGAGGCCGAGCAGGCTCGGCGGGAAGAGGCTGCCGCTCGTCGCCGCGCGGCGGAGGAATCCCAGCCCGCGACGCCCGTGGCCGACCCCAACAATGTCATCGCCCGTCTGACCCATGTCTATGGCCAGGGTGATCTGGAGGGCCTGGTCAGCCTCTTCACGGCCGATGCCCAGGTCCCCGAAGGCCGGGGCAAGGCGGTTATCCGCGCCGATTACGCCGCCTTTTTCGCCCAATACCCCTATCGCCAACTTCAGATCAAGGGCATGACCTGGCAAGCGGGCAGGGAGGGACGGCTGGTGGGTACGGGGACCCTGGCGTTGCGGACCCGGCAAACACCCGGGGAGGCCTGGCGGAGTGCCAAGGGTACCATTCGCTTCGAGCTCTTGCCCGTGGCGGGTGGCTACAAGATTTCTGGGATGGAGCACAACATTCAGTGAATATCGGGGAGCTCAAACAGCCAAGAGTTGGCGCGGGGGTGCTCGCCTGGCGGGTCCTGATCATCCTGGTTGCCGGATTCCTGGCCTGGCGGATCATCGTCTCCGGGCTGGCGGATCAGGCCCTGGATCAGCTTCGGAATGGGGATAAGCCGGCGGCCCAGCGCGTTCTCGGCCTCCTGCCCGGGCAACCGGATGCCCTCTACCAGGAGGCCATGGCCCTGCTCCCCACCGATGGGGCCGCGGCCGAGGTTCAGCTAGCCCAGGCCTATCGCCAGAACCCGACCCGGGCCCGGCCCCTCCTGGCCCTGGCGGATCTGGCCCTGGCCAGGGGTGACTTGGAGCAAGCCGATGCCCTGGTGGAGGCGGCGGTGAAACTCGAGCCCGCTAACCAGGCTATCCACCGGAGTGCCGCCGTCTTTTGGCTTAATCGCGGTCAGGTGGAGCGTGGCTTGCAACACCTGTCTCTAGCCCTCGAGGCCTGGCCCGCACCGAATCAGGATCTGCTGGATATCTTCGTGCGCTTTGCCGAGGACCCCGAGGCCCGTATCGCCCTCAAGCCCCTGGCCCAAAACCCACCCTCCTGGTGGCCCGCCTTTTTCCAGCGGTTGGCGCAGCGGGCCTTGAATGTCGAGGCGGTGCGCTTCGTGTATGGCCTGCGTGCCCTCACCTCCCGCACGCCGGTAACGCCGGAAGAGCGCCAGGCCTACATCCAGCGTCTGCTCAAGGAGGGCATGATCACCGAGGCCTATCTGACCTGGGTCAATGGTCTCTCCGGCGGGGATCGCAAGCATATGGGGCTGCTCCATAACGGCAGCTTTGAGTTGCCGCTGGGCACGGAGCTTTTCGACTGGCAAATGAGCCCTCACCGCCAGGTAGTGGCCAGGACCGCGCCAACCGTGGGCGTGGCAGGCGAGCGGGCGCTGCAACTCATCTTTCGTGGTCAGGAGGGCCGCTTTCAGCACCTCCATCAGGCCCTTTATCTTGATCCCGGCACCTATCGGCTGTCCGGCAAGGTGCTGCTGGACAGCCTGACGAGCCAGGGTGGACTGAGGTGGACCTTGCGGTGTCTCCGGCCGCGTCAGGCCGTTTTGGGGGAGAGTGAGCGCTTTCTGGGTTCGGAGAAGTGGCGCGGCTTCAAGATGGATTTCGAGGTGCCCGAGGACTGCCAACTCCAGGAACTCCGGCTGGAATCCGCGGGCAGGTCGAGTCTGGAACAGCGAGTGGGGGGTGAAATCTGGTTTGACGACCTGGCCATTCGCCGCACGACCGGCCTGACGGCCGCCGCGCGAGCCGACGGGCTAGCCCGGGGTCGCGATACCGGTGAGAAGGCCGAGTCCGATGCTGATGGCCTTGGCCAGGAGGGGGCTCCCGAACAGGATAGCCCGGCCCCTGACGCCAAGGATGCCCAGGATGATCAGAACCGGGATCACGGCGGCGGTAAGGCCGCGTCCCCACAACCACCCTTGGCCGATAAAGCTGGGGCGCCGGGTGGGTATGGCCAATAAACAGGATCCAATTCGGCGCTTAGGGGTGATGAGGGTGGTCAGGGCCCTAAGCGCTGAACTCGGGGAAGGAAGGTAGGGATGCCAGGCAGGGAAGCCGTTGACAAGGGTCTAAGGTATATCTAATATGCCAATGACAATTTTTTTAATTATCGGACCATGCGCCTGGTCGCGAGCAACGGTTTTTCAATTAGAGGGAGAAGAAACAATGAAGATACGTAATCAAATCAGCGTGGCCGTCCTGTCCAGTCTTGGTTTCGTGGGCATGGCCCTAGCCGCCGATCAGGCTCAGGTTGCCACGCTAGTTCGCATTGATGGCGCGGCGGTAGCCAGTCAGGACGCCAAGTATGTACCGGCTCGCGAGGGCATGACCCTGAAGGAAGGTGATCGTCTCATGGTTCTGGAAGGCGGCAGCGCCATCCTGGCCTTCACCGATGGTTGCCAATACGAACTGGGTCAGATGGCCATGCTGGCGGTACAGGGCATCAGCACCTGCGCGGCCAATGGCGTTGGCGTTTACAAGGTCGATC
>JADZBU010000353.1 GCA_020851955.1 Chromatiaceae bacterium
TCCACTCCGTGGCGACCCGCCAAGCGTTTCTGTGCGACCCGACCCATCGCATCGTTTTCCACTTTACGCCGAAGCACAGCTCATGGCTCAATCAGATCGAAATCTGGTTCTCGATGCTGGTACGCAAAGTCATTCGACGCGGGAGTTTCATATCGATCGAAAACCTGTGCGAAAAAATTAACAACTTCATCGACTATTTCAACAAAACGATGGCCAAGCCGTTCCGCTGGACCTACCAGGGAAAACCGTTGGCAGCCTAGATTGACATGGTCTGAGCACTTTCATCCTGCGGTACTAGGGCGGACACTGCCGCGATTGATTTTCGCCTCCTTTTTACCCTTGACCGCAGCTAAAGCCAAGCGCGGCGATAGGGGGACAGACCAGGGTTTCCCGTGTCTTGATTCGGCCGGAATCCCCGTACTATCAATGGCGGGCTAGAAACCCGGGGGCTCCCGTGGACTTACACCTTGGGGGATGGAGCTCACCCTGGTCCCCATCCCGCCCTGATGGGCATCCTCTGCATAAGCCCTGGGAGGATGGGGCCATTTAAGAACCAACTCACCCAGGCCGAGATCGGTCTCAAGAACACCGAAATCCAGAGCAAGCGTACCTTTCACTCACCCTGATCACACCCCACTGCCCGTTCGTGGCGGCGCTGGTGCTTCTGATCAAATCCTTCTTTCATGACCGTTAGTCAGGAGCACTTGAAATGCCGGACGCTCTTTCAGCCGGTCCCGTGACCAAGGCGGTCTCCCAGGCCCCGGCCCCGGCCCCGACCGTGTCGCCCCAACTCGTCGCCAAGCATCATGATGTTGATGCCCAAGCCCTCCACATCGCCCAATACGCCCGAAAATCCGGCAAGGACCACCCTGGCAAAGCGCCCTTTTCGGCGAACCAACCCAAGAATTAGCCTTCACCGGGCCGACACCCCGATCCCGCGTGAACTGGCAGAACGCCTAACCCGTCCCCAGCCGCGTCAGCCTGAGAATCCGCCGGGCCCCATTGAGCACCAGCAAGGCAATCAGGGTGCCGATGATGAGGTCCGGGTAGCGGGAACCCGTCCAGGCCACCAGCAGGCCGGCGGCGATGACTCCCAGGTTGGCCAGCACGTCGTTGGTCGAGAAGATCCAACTGGCCTGCATGTGGACACCGCCCTGCCGGTGGCGGGCCAGGAGCAGCAGGCAGGCGAGGTTGGCCAGGAGGGCTAGCAGGGCGATGCCCATCATGAGCGGTGGCTCGGGCGCGCTGCCGAAGGTCAGGCGGCGCAGGACCTCGGCCATGGCGCCCAGCGCCAGCAGGAGCTGTAGCCAGCCGGAGAGGGTGGCCGAGCGCCGCTGATGGCGGGTATCGCGACCGACGGCGTATAGCGCCAAGCCGTAAACCGTGGCGTCCGCGAACATATCCAGGGAATCGGCGATCAGCCCGGTGGACTGGGCGAGCCAGCCCGTGGCCATCTCCACGGCGAACATGACGGCGTTGATCGCCAGCAGCCACTTGAGCACCCGCGCCTCTTGGGCGGGCGTAGGGGAAGGCACCACCGAGCCCAGGGCCGCGCCGGCCGCCTCCGGCCCGGAAGAGACCAATCGCGCCCCCAGGCCTAATTGCCCGAGGGGTTGGGCCACCCGTTCGAGGGGGCCGGTATGCCGGACGCGCAGTTCGCGCCGCCCGAGATCGAATTCCAGCCCAGCCAAACCCGGGATGTCTTGCAGCGCCAGCCGGATCAGCCCTTCCTCGGCGGGACAATCCATGCCGGGAATGGCGAACAGGCTGGCCGTCACCTCGCCGGAGGCGGACACCTCGGGCCTGACCGGGGACAGGTCGAGGGACACCGGGGCAGAACAGCGACATGAGTCTTGGCAAGGGGTCATGAGGATCTCCGGCTCGCGCTACCCCAACCGGCCATGCCGGCGCTTGAGGCTTGTGCGGCTTGAACTTGGCGTCCGCCATATTCCAGCTCCGGCCCGAGGAAAACCGGGGTCGAGGCGAAGGCGCACCTCTGGAGATCGCTCACCCCGCTGGCGAAGCTGATGTTAACCGGCTGAAAATCCTTCCATCTTGGATTCTCGCGGCGGCAGGAAGCGCTCCAGGCGCTCCCGGAAGGCATCCCAATCGACCGCATCCAGGGTGTTTTTGACCAGGAGACCCAGGTCGGTTTCGCCTTCCATGCGCAGGCGGCGGCTGAAGAAGAGGGTGTCGGCATCCTCCTCGCGCAGGGCCAGGGCCAGATAGTCGCGGGTGCGGGCGGAGAGGGTCAGATTCGGCTTGCCGCCGAGGCCGTGACCCGGGGGCCGGCCGGGCCGAAAGCCCTTTTCGCTCAGATGGAAGTCGAGGGTCAGCCCGGCATCGGTGACGATCATGCGCAGCCAGCGCCCAGTCAGGGGTTCGAGGGTGTCGCGGGGCAGGATGCGGTCGAGCGCCAGGTTGAGGGCCAGGGTCAGCGCCAGGGCGGGCGGTTGCGCGGGCAGCAGGGCCAGGAACCTGGCCAGGGCGGGGGGCAGGTTGAAGTCCGGGATGCGCGGGTTTTCCAGCCGGTCCTCGATGCGCTGGCGTAGCCGGTCGAGCCGGGCGGCGATCAGGCGGGGCGGACGGGGCAAACGGGGCGGGAAGCTCATGGTGGGGGCTCGGGGACGAAAAAGGGGTTGCTAAGCAGCAACGTATTGCTCGACCCCGGGGCGGCCATGCCAGAAGCCGTTGCAGGGCGCCTCGGGCATATAGTCGCGGCTGGCGTCGAGGGCGGCGGCCGGGGTCAGTCGCCCCTCCAGGGCGGTGCGAAATAGCCTGACGATCTCCAGGCTATGGGCGCCCTGAGGGCTGATGCGCAGCAACTCGGCACGGCCAGCCAGGCCCGGCAGGTCGGCCAGCAGGTTGTGGACCCGCGCCGACTGGGTCTGGACGCCGTTGAGGGTGAGGAAGGGTTCCCCTTCGCGGGTGAGCAGCGGCAGGCCGTCCCTGATGGCGAGGCAGCGGAATTCGCAGGCGTCCTTTTGCAGGTTGAAATGGCGGGCGGTGAAACAGCGCGCGGAAAAGGCCAGCGGCAGGCGGCCGTAAGCGTAAACCTCGGTCTCGATGGTCTGGACCAGGCCGGCGCGGATCGCGGCCAGTTCGGCCCCGGGGATTTCGGGGGCCACCACCCAGCGGCTGGCGCCGCTCGCGATCAGCAGTTCCAGTGTCCGGGGGTTGAAGATATTGAGGGTCGGCCCGGCGATCCAGTTGGTCACCCCGGCCTCCGCCAGCAGGCGCACGGCGCCCATGTCGTTGGCCTCGACCCGAAATTCCTCCTGGCCGGCGATCTGGCGGAGGGTCTTGAGGTCGGACTCGGACTCGATCAGGCTCTGGGAGGCCAGAATCACCTCCTTGCCCGCCGCCGCGAGTTGGCGGCCCAACTCCAGCCAGTCATCCAGGCGCAGTTCGTGGCGGCGCGAGCAGACGGTCTCGCCCAGATAGACGGCGTCCACCGGGCTGGCGGCGATCCCGGCGTAGAAATCCAGGACCTCCTGGCGGGGCCAGTAGTAAAGCAAGGGACCGAGGGCAAGTTTCATCGGGTGAGGCTCCGGGGAAGGCAGGGTCATTTCCACGGCCTGTGGTAGGCCCCGAGGGTATGGCTCTGGCCCTCCGACACCTTATTGAGCTCGGCCATCCAGGCCGGGGCCACCTGGAAGCGCTCAGGGGCGGCCATGACGGCGTCGATGGCCGCGCGCCACACCCGGGTCACCTGGGCGACATAGGCCGGGCTGCGCTGGCGACCCTCGATCTTGATGGCCCGAATCCCCACGCGCGCCAGTTCGGGCAGCAATTCCAGGGTGTTGAGGCTGGCGGGCTCCTCGATGGCGTAATAGGTCTCGCCCTTCACCTCGAAGCGGCCCTTGCAGAGGGTCGGGTAGCCGGTGCGCTCCCCCTCGGCGAAGCGGTCGATGAGGATGCCATTGAGGCGGGTCTCCATGCCTTGGGGCGTCTCCTCCCAGCGCACCCAGCGACCTGGGGAGCAGGCCCCCTGGCAATTGGGCGATTCGCCGGTGGCGTAGGCGGAGAGGGCGCAGCGCCCCTCCACCATGACGCAGAGGCCGCCGAAGCCGAAGACCTCGATCTCCACCGGGGTGCGCGCGATGACGCTTTCCACCTGCGCCAGCGACAGGACGCGCGGCAGGACGGCGCGCCGGATGCCGAAGCGCTCGTGATAATAGTTGATCGCCTCGTAGCTGGTCGCCGAGCCCTGAACCGAGAGGTGCAACCGCAACCCCGGATGCCGTTTGGCCGCGTAGTCCATGAGGCCAGGATCGGCGAGGATGACGGCATCGACGCCAAATTCCGCCGCACGATCCACCGCCGCCGTCCAACTCGGCCAGTTGCCCGCCTGGGGATAGGTGTTGAGCGCCAGCAGCACTTTGCGCCCGCGGGCATGGGCGTAGGCAAGGCCTTCCCGCAGGCGTGGCGGGTCAAAATTCAGGCCGGTGAAGTTGCGGGCGTTGGTCGCGTCCTTGAACCCGAGGTAAACGGTATCGGCGCCATTGTCGATGGCGGTTTTCAGCGCCGGCAGGCTACCGGCGGGGCAGACGAGTTCGATCGGAGAGGATGCAGCCATGGGTGAAGCGACCGGGAGAGGGAATCGACTAATTATATCTGCCCGGCGCCATCGGGTCATGACAGGCATCAAGCGCGAGTCCGGGGACCTGGACCTCCCGGCGCAACCGCCCCTGGGTCCCTGGCGGGTCCGCGCGCCCCGAAGCAGGGCGCCCGCCGGCCCGGGCTGATTGCGTCCCAAACCATCCTGAGCCATGCTTGAGGTAAAAATCGGGGGCCACCAGATGTCAAACAGCCACCTCTTTATCGCCAGCCTACTTGCCAGTTCCCTGGCAGGAGTTGGCTGCGCCCATCAAGAGGAGTTTCCGGAGGTCATGGTGCCCGAGGGGGTTGCCGAGGCAGGCCACACCCGTCCCCGGTCGGATCCGCGCTACGCGGTTCCGCCGGCCCGACAGCGTGCCATCACCATCTTTCTCGACTCCCAGACCTTCGAGTACCGGGAAGATGGCCGGGTCTTCGCCAGCGGACCCATCTCCTCCGGCTCGCCCGCTCACCCGACGCCCGCGGGGAGCTTTCGCGTCCTGTCCAAGGACGAGGACAAGCGCTCGGGCAAGTACACCAATTACTTCGACCAGAACACCCCCATGCCCTATTCCCTGCAATTTCATGGACCTTACTTCATCCATGAGGGCTGGCTGCCGGGCCGGGCCGACTCCCACGGCTGCGTGCGGCTGAAATACGAGGACGCCAAACTCCTCTTCAGCCGCGTCAAGGTCGGTGATCCGGTGCTCATCAAGCGCGAGGGCCGCGCCTCGTCGGCAAACCCCTTTGGGGATGCCTTTCCCTTCCCGCTGTTTTGAAGGCCCAGGTGGATTCCGATTTCCGGACGGGAAAGAACCGGGTGGTGCGAGCGAGACCCGTTTGATAAAGGCTTTTGCTTACAACAGCTTGACCAAGGCCGCGATCAAGGCGGCCTGCGCAATCAGTAGGCCAGCGACCCACTTGACGATGTCAGACTTGACGGCCTCGATGCTGGCCTTGACGGACTCCAGGCGCGCATCCAGAAAGTCGCGCGTCACCCGTTCTTCGCTGGTAGCCTCCCGGAAGGCGTCGGCGATGGCCTCGGCATGGGCTATCGGTAAGCCCGATGCTTCCAGTCTTTTAGCAAACTTAAGGGTATCGAAGGTGACGGCGGTCATCTTTCCTCATCCGGGGGCTGAGCATCGAGGGTGGCAAGGATGTTGGGCGCATTCCAGTGTCCGTATTCTCCCTTTGGCACTTGTCCGCAGCTTCGACGCGCACCCAAATCCTGGTTCTGATCGGCTTTAGCGTCAGGTCCATCATGAGCCCAAACACCGGGTTGATCTGGCCGAGACGGTCGCCCACACTGCGCGCGGTGAATGCGATCAGCCAATGCACCCTAGGCGTGTGCATGGCCCTCAGGATCTGCTCGGTATCACCCACAATGCCCACCGCCCAGGAGCTACGCATGACCGACACCGCCGAGCCCGCGCCCCGCAGTGACCATGACAGCCCTTGGAAAGAGGCCCTCGAAGGTTACTTTCCGGAATTCTTGGCGTTGCTCTTTCCGCGCATCCACGCCGGCATCGACTGGGCCCGCGGCTACCAGTTCCTCGACAAGGAGTTCCAGCAGATCGTCCGCGACGCCGCCACCGGGCGACGCTATGCCGACAAGCTCGTCGGCGTGCACCGCCTCAACGGTCAGGCCGCCTGGGTGCTGGTGCATGTGGAGGTCCAAGGCGAGCCCGAAGCAACCTTCGCCGAGCGCATGTTTGTTTACAACTACAAGATCCGCGATGCCCACGGCGTGCCTGTCGCCAGTCTCGCCGTGCTGGCCGACGCCGATCCGCGCTTTCGCCCCGCGCACTACCGCGATGACCTCTGGGGCTGTTCCATCGACTTTCGCTTCCCCATGGTCAAGCTCATCGACTGGGACACCCCCGAGCGTTGGCCAGAGCTGGAGGCCAGCGACAACCTCTTTGCCCTGGTCGTCATGGCGCAAATTCGTGCCAAGTCCAGCACGGATGCGGAAACCCGCAAGGCCTGGAAGTTTCGCCTCATCCGCCTGATGTATGATCGCGGCTACGAGCGCAAGACCATCCTGGAGCTGTTTCGCGTCATTGACTGGCTGCTGCAGCTTCCGGCGACCCTGGAAGCCGCCTTCCGCCAAGAGATCTACAACTTCGAGGAGAGCAAACAAATGCCCTACGTCACCACCGTTGAGCGGGCCGGAATCGAGAAAGGCCACCTCATTGGCTATCGGCAAGGCGAAGCCGACCTCCTGCTCTGGCAGATCGAGAACAAATTCGGTGCCGACACCGCCGAGGCCCTGCGCGAGCAGGTCGCGTCGGCCGACAACGACAGCCTGCGCTGCTGGTCAGCGCGCATCCTCACCGCCGATACCCCGGACGCCATCTTTCACTGAGACGTTGAAGCAAGATTGACGCCTCGCGATTGGTACCTTGGCCGATGCGCTGGGCATAGAACTCATAGAAACGCCCAACCTGGAAGAACAGCACATCCCCGGCAAAGGTCTGACGCAGCCGCGGTATTGAGCACCTACCGAGGTCAACTGGCGGGGCGGGCCGTCCTTGCGCACGAGTTTGCCGGTGGTGGCGTCTTGGTCGAGATAGGTGCCCAGAAAGGCAAAACGCTTCCAGAGGCTGGCCCAGAGCCGCTGGCTGTCGGCCTTGGCCAGGTGGCCGCGGTAGGAGCAGAGCACCGCGTACAGGGCATCGAGCAGCACGGGCTCGAAGCGATAGCGCCGCAGCAGGCGCCCCTCGCCGACCAGTTCGCCCTCGAAGGCCAGGAGTCGCGCGCGCAGGTTGCTGACCACGCGCCGGCGCACCAGCCGGTAGTCGCGGCGCACGATGTAACCGAGAAAGTCCACGCCATCCGAGAGCGGGCGCAGGTGCTGACGCGGGTTCAGCTCCAGCTGCAGGGTCTGCTGGAGATGGTCCTCGATGGCTCCTCGCCACTGCAGCAACTGCTCGCGATCATCAGACAGGAGCACGAAATCGTCGCAGTAGCGGAGGTACTGCTGGCAGCGCAGCCGATGCTTGACGAATTGATCGAGGCCGTTGACATTCTCCGGGGCGAACCGCCCAACCGTAGTTCTGGTTGTCCTTGTTGTCGTTGTTCTGGTTGCCATTGTCGGCGTTGAAGTTCCACGCGTTGTTCGGATTCGGCGCGTACTCCGTGCCGGACCAGACCACGGCCCTTTGCCCAGCCACTTTCCGCCACCCCGTCCGGCATGGTGACCGGCTTCAGGGTGACCCACCGGTTGGGAATCCCACAGCGGGTATCCCACCCTGAATCGACATGCCCGGGGCTCCGCGGTGCGGCGCCCCGGGCGGGCTGGGCGCACAATGATCAATCGGCACGCGTCGGCCGGCCCGTCTCCGCGTCGCCGCGGCGACGACGCCGACCGGCTTCTGGCCCCCGTGGCCTCTGCGCGCCCGGCTCGGCCGTCACGCTCCTGAGCCAGCCCTCGTTCTGTCAGCAAACCGAGGCGACCTGTTCCACCGTGAACTGATAGGCCGCGAAACTCTTGAAGGCCTGCACCTCCTTGCCCAGGCGAATCAGGATGAGCAGCTCGTCGAGCTGCCCGCGTAGCGCGCGCAAGGCCGGGGCCTTATCGTGCTCGGCGTTGGGGCGGATGATCTGGGCGACCATCTCGCGGCTCTTTTGGCGCAAATCGCTGCCCAGGTTGTATTTGTGGTAGCGGCTGAAGCCGGCGACGACCTTCTCGAAGTGCACCGCCACGTCCATGGCCTGTTTGTAGATCGGTAAATGCTCGTAAGGGGCCATCGCCGCCCTCACCGTCACATCCAACCACGAAGCCGCGCTCGCCTGGGACGCCCGCAGGGGGGAGGCATCCCCCCTGCACCCCCCTCAAAGGGCCGAATCACCCGAAGTACCCAATTACCGAAGTCGCGCCCGCGCCAGGCCCGCCAGCAGCAGCCCCAGCAGCCCCAGGCCCCAGACGCTCACCGTCGGGATCGGTTGCGGGGGCGCGACTTGTCCGGGGCGAACCGCCCAACCGTAGCCCTGGAGGTCCTTGCTGACGTTGCCCTGGTAGCCATTTTCGGCGTTGAAGTACCACGCGAGGTCCGGAAGCGGCGCGTACTCCGTGCCGGACCAGTATATATTATCCTGCAAGTGCTCGAAGACCGACAACGGGCCGAGCGTGCTGATCGCGGGTCCCGGACCGGTTCGCGGCGTCGCCCCGCCCTCCTCGTAGTACAGATAACCCAACTCATTGCCGGTGCACCCATACCCGTAATATTGCGTCGGGAAACCACCACCCGGGTTAAAGTTTAAACTGCAATTCGTATCCGCCGGGTCCGCCGCCCACAGCCGCCAGTTCGTCGCCCCGCCGTAGCGGATGTTGTTCAGATACGCCACCCACGCCTGCGCGGCATACCAGGTCATCCGACCAGTGAACTGATTGAATTCCGTGGGTAGTACCGGGTGGCTTCCCAGCGAATCCGTGACCGGCGAGCCCGCCGCGATGATGGCTGTAATCAGATTCGGGCAGTTGCTTGCCCCTTCGGCGTCGCACTGGGTCTTGAAGAGGTTCGCATCCGCCGTCCAGGTCAGATCCTGCCCCGTGCTGTAGACCAGGTTCGCTCCAGCGTTCGTATACGGTTGCAGCGCCGCCTGCGCCACTCCGGCTCCCAATAACAGCACCGCCGCCGCTAACCCGTGCAAAGTACCTCTATTAACTCTCATTTCCAAACCGCCCCGTTGATCTTACAGTGATGAGATAAGGAGTTCAGACAGCACAGCCTGGCCGCGCAACCGCCAGCGGCTGTTCCAGCGCTTAAGGCGGCGAGGCAAGTAACCGCACCCTACTCGCCAATACCCGCGGGCACTTAAGCAGACACCCTGCTCGGCACCACCCAGCGACAGGTGATGGGACGAACCTGTCACCCGAGACGCCCTGTTGAGTGTCCGCTTCCGGTCAATGGGCGGGGGCGGGGGCGGAGTCCCCGGGGGTTCCCTCAATGCCTCACCTCCCAGGGGGTGATCACCTTGAGTCCCGCCGCCTGGAAAGGCGCAACGTCGCGGGTGGCCACGGCGAAGCCGTGAGTGGCCGCGATGGTCGCAATGGTCGCGATGTAACCATATGGCGTGGGGAGGCCCTTACCGGCGGCTCGGGCCTTGACGGCCAGTTCGGCATAGTTCCGGGCCGCCGCGGTGTCGAAGGCCAGTACACGATTCCCGAACAACTCCAAAAGACCATCCAGCATCTGGGCCAGGGCGCTCTTGCACCTGCCAGCCGGCAGGGCACTTAAGCCATTCAGGAAGGTAAGACCTGCCCGCTCAGCCCTCGCCAAACAGATCCCCCACTGGGGGAACCTGACCCGGGGGCAGACGCGGCGGCCGGATACCTAGGTGCAGATAGGCGGTTTGGGTCGCCATGCGGCCGCGCGGGGTGCGCATCAGATAGCCCTGCTGGATGAGGAAGGGTTCCAGGACGTCCTCGATGGTGCCGCGTTCCTCGCCGATGGCGGCGGCCAGGCTCTCGACGCCGACGGGCCCGCCGTCGAACTTCTCGATGACGGCCGCCAGCAGGCGGCGGTCCATGTGGTCAAAACCCAGAGCATCCACCTTGAGCATGGACAGGGCGCCATCCGCCACCGCGGCGGTGATGCGGCCGTCGGCCTTGACCTGGGCGAAGTCGCGCACCCGCCGCAGCAGGCGATTGGCGATGCGCGGCGTGCCCCGGGAGCGCCGGGCGATCTCGGCGGCGCCGGCCGCCTCGGTGTCGATGCCGAGGATGAGGGCGGAGCGGGCGACGATGTGGGCCAGGTCCTCCGCCGAATAAAACTCCAGACGCTGGACAATGCCAAACCGATCCCGCAGAGGCGAGGTCAGCAGCCCGGCGCGGGTGGTGGCGCCCACCAGGGTAAAGGGCGGCAGATCGAGCTTGATGGAGCGCGCCGCCGGGCCCTCGCCGATCATGATGTCGAGTTGGTAGTCCTCCATCGCCGGGTAGAGGACCTCCTCCATGACCGGGCTCAGGCGGTGGATCTCGTCCACGAAGAGAACATCCCCGGGCTCCAGATTGGTAAGCAGGGCCGCCAGGTCGCCGGGCTTCTCCAGCACCGGGCCCGAGGTCTGGCGCAGGCCCACCGCCATTTCATGGGCGATGATGTGGGCCAGGGTGGTCTTGCCCAGGCCGGGGGGGCCGAAGATGAGGACGTGGTCCAGGGTCTCGCGGCGCTGGCGGGCGGCGCCGATGAAGATCTCCATCTGCTCGCGCACCGCTGGCTGGCCGACATAGTCCGCCAGTTGGCGCGGGCGGATGGCCCGGTCCAGCGCCTTGTCTTCCGGGGCCGAGTCGGGGCTGATGAGGCGATCGGGGACAGGCGGGGAGGCGGACATCAAGGCTCGGGGATTGGGGGTCAGGGGGCTGAGGCAGGCGGGTCAGGCGCCGCGGATGAGATCAGTTTGACACGGCGGGCCCGCGATTGCACTCAGGGCCCGGGCTCCAGGAAGACCCGGACCCGACTGGACCGACCCTCGGCATCGACGACGGCGAGGCTGACGAAGCCCGGGCCGGCGGGGCGCCAGTGGGTAGCCCGGGCGTAGGGCTCCCGGGCAATGGGGGCGCCGTTGGCAAACCAGGTGAAGGGCGGCTGGCCGTCGCGGACCTTGAGGGTCAGCTCGGCCTCGCCGCCGTGTGCCAGGGCCAGGCGAGCACCGGCGGGGGGGAAGGCGATGCGCGGGCCAGCGGTCGCGGCCGAGCCACCGACCTGGCGCAGGGGCGGGGGCAGCTTGGCGGTGGTCGTTTGCAAGACTCCCGGCGGGGCTGGGGGCAGGGGCTGTCGCGGGCCCAAGCGGGCGAAGGCGTCGATCAGCAGGGGCGCGGCGGCGGTGATACCGGTGAGACCCGGCACGGGGGCGCCATCCGGCCGGCCGGCCCAGACGCCGATCACATGCCGGCCATCGAAACCCAGGGCCCAGGCATCGCGGTAGCCGTAGGAAGTGCCGGTCTTGAAAGCCAGGCCGGCGGCGCTGGCGGCCTCGGGGGCCGGCACCCCAGCCAGGATGTTGGCGACCTGCCAGGCGGCGCCGGCTTCGAGCACACGTTGCTGACCAGATGGGTCCTGGGCGACCGGGGCCGCGGTTGAAGACTCCCTTGGGGTCACGGTCCGAGCCACATCCTGGGTCGGGCTTTGATGCTTACCCGGGACCTCGGTCCGAATCCCAGCCGGATCGGCATGGGGATCCAGCCTCGGAGTTCCGCCATGGGTCGTGATCTGGCTCGCCCCGGGGGCCGGGGACGCGAACAAGTTCTCCACCAGCCTCAGGGACCGCCCGCCCCGGGCGATGGCCCCATAAACCGCCACCAGGTCCGTCAAGCGTAGCCCCACTCCGCCCAGACCGATGGCGAGACCGGGTGGCGACAGGTCCGGGAGCTCCGGCCGGGCCCCGGCCCGCTTCAGCCGCGCCACCAGGCGCGCCGGACCGACCGCCTCCAGCAGCTTGACGGCGGGGATATTGAGGGAGAGCTGGAGGGCGCGGCGCAGGGTCACGGTCCCCTGGTAGTCACGGTCGAAGTTAGCGGGGACATAGCGCCCAAAGCCTGCGGGGCGGTCCTCGATCAGGCTCTCCGGGTGGCCGATGCCAGCCTCGAAGGCCAGCCCGTAAATCAGCGGCTTGAGGGTCGATCCCGGCGAGCGCACCGCCCGGGTCATGTCGATGAAGCCCTCACGATCCCCCGCCAGCAGGCCGGCGGAACCGACGGAGGCCAGAATCTCGCCGGTGCCGTGATCCGCCACCAGCAGAGCCAGGGACAGGCGCTTACCCAGGGCCAGGGCTCGCTCGGCGGCGAGCATTTCGAGCTTGGCCTGAAGGTCCGCATCCAGGGTCAGCCGCTGCACCCCCAGATCGGGATGCGCGACCCGCGCCCGCTGGGTGGCGTGCGGGGCCAACAAGGGGAAGGGGCGACGCCGGCGGGGCACGGGCTCGCGCCGCGCCGCCTCGGCCTCGTCGTGGTCCAGGATGCCGGCGGCGACGGCCCGTTCCAGCACCCGATCGCGCGCGCGTTCGGCCGCCACCGGATCCCGGTCCGGGCGCCGGGCCTCGGGGGCTTGGGGCAGAGCCACCAGCAGGGCCGCCTGGGCCGGGGTCAGGCGTCCGGGCTCCTTGCCAAACCAGGCCAGGGTGCCGGCGCGAATGCCCTCGAGATTGCCGCCATAGGGGGCGAGGAGCAGATAGCGTTCCAGGATGGCCACCTTGTCCAGCCGCCGCTCCAGGGCCAGGGCCGAGACCATTTGCCGGGTCTTGCCCGCCAGGCCCCGGGTCGGCTGGCCCGCCAGCAGGCGCGCCACCTGCATGGTCAGGGTCGAGGCCCCGGAGACGATGCGCCCCTTGGTGGCCCACTGTTGGGCCGCCCGGGCCAGGGCGAGGACATCGACGCCGCCATGGTCATGGAAGCGCCGGTCCTCGCAGGCCAGCAGGATGCGGATGAAGAGGGGGTCCACTTCCGCCAGGGTGACCGGCAGGCGCCAGCGGCCATCGGCGACGGTAAAGGCCCGCAACAGGCGGCCATGACGATCCAGAACCAGGGGCGAGGTCGGCACGGCGCCCAGGCGGGGCGCCAGGGCGCTCGCCAGGAAGGGGAGACTCGCGAAGACGAGGAGCCCGGCCAGGAACAAGGCTCCCAGGCCGATCAAGACCCAGCGACCGGGACCGCGAAGGAAACCTGGCAGCCTTCTCAAACTCATGATGGCAAGCGCTGGCGCATGGCGGGATGTTGGCGCGGGTCCCGTCGTCACCCGGTCAGATCTTGAGGCCCAGCAGGATGCCGGCGGTGAAGGAGGCGGCGTTGGAGAGGTTTTTCGACATGAAATCCCGGAGCCCGCCGGCGTAGGCCCCGAACCAGGCGGCGAAACCGTCATAGCCGGCCTCCATGCCGGACCAGTTGATGCCGATGAAGCCGGCGTGTTGCAGGGCAAAGAGGGCGATCAAGAGGAAACCGCCCCCCACCAGCGCGATCTTGAAGGCGATCTTGAAGGCGAAACCCACCGCCAGCCCGACGATGAAGGAAAAGCCCAGGTTCAGCAGGTGCTCGGGCGAGAAGAGGGCTGGATCGGCGCCCTGGCCCCTGCCCAAGCCAGCTGGCGGAAAGGGCAGGGCCGACTCAGACGCGGGCGGCGCCAGGATGTCCACCCCCAAGTCCGCTGGAAAGGTCTCGGTCGGGGTCCGACCAGAAGCCGGGGTCGCCAGGGCGGGTTCCCGCGATTGAAGGGCCAGGTGGGAACTCGCCGCCACGGCGCCCGCCAGGCCCAGCGCGCTCCCCACCAGGGTCAGGGGCCGCATCGCTCGCCCCGCCCCCGGGCCCTCGACGCCCCCCGCAAGACCCCGACCCGCCGGTTCCGCCTAGCGCCGGCGGGGCGGCGGCAGGTCGGTGATGGAGCCATGGGCGACCTCCGCCGCCAGGCCGATGGTCTCGTTCAGCGTCGGATGGGGGTGAATGGTCAGGCCGATATCCTCGTAATCCGCGCCCATCTCCAGGGCCAGGACCGTCTCGCCAATGAGCTCACCGGCATTGGGACCCACGATACCGGCGCCCAGGATGCGCTTGGTGGTGGGATCGAAGAGGAGCTTGGTCAGGCCCTCGTCACGGCCAATACCCAGGGCGCGACCGCTGGCTGCCCAGGGGAAGGCCCCCTTTTCATAGGCGATGCCCTTGGCCTTGGCCTCGTTTTCCGTCAGGCCCATCCAGGCTACCTCCGGGTCCGTGTAGGCCACCGAGGGGATGGTGAGCGGATCGAACAGGGCTGGCAGGCCGGCGATGACCTCGGCGGCGACCTTAGCCTCGTGGGTGGCTTTATGCGCCAGCATGGGGTTACCCACCACGTCGCCAATGGCGAAGATGTTGGGGACATTCGTGCGCATGTGTTGGTCCACCGGGATGAAACCCCGCTCGTCCACCGACACGCCCGCCGCCTCGGCGCCGATGAGTTTGCCATTGGGCCGGCGGCCCACCGCCACCAGGACCCGGTCGTAAACATCCTCGGCCGGGGCATCCGGGCCCTCGAAGCCGACCTTGATGCCCTCGGCGGTGGCGCTCATGGCGGTGACCTTGGTGCCGAGCATAATGCGCTCGTAACGCTTGTTGATGACCTTTTCCAGGGGCTTGACCAGATCCTTGTCGCAACCCGGAATCAGTTGGTCCTGGAGTTCCACGATGTCGATGCGCGAACCCAGGGCCTGATAGACGGTCGCCATCTCCAGGCCGATGATGCCGCCGCCGACGACCAGCAGGCGGGCGGGGATGTCCGGCAGGGTCAGGGCATCGGTGGAGTCCATGACCCGCGGGTCCTCGTGGGGGAAGCCGGGGATTCTTACCGGCGTCGAGCCGACGGCGATGATGGCCTGGTCGAAGCTGATCCGCACACTCCCCTCGCGGGTCTCGACGGCGATCCGGTTCGGCGCCTCGAAGCGCCCGCTGCCCTGGATGACCCGGACGTTACGCACCTTGGCCAGACCCGCCAGTCCGCCCGTCAGCTTTTGCACCACCTTGTCCTTACCCGCCCGCAGCTTATCCAGATCGATGTCCGGCTCGCCGAAACGCACACCCAGGTGCGCCATCTCCGCCGCCTCGTTAATGATCTGGGCGGCGTGGAGCAGGGCCTTGGAGGGAATGCAACCCACATTGAGGCAGACGCCGCCCAGACTCGGGTAGCGTTCGATCAGGATCACCTGTTTCCCCAGGTCGGCGGCACGGAAGGCCGCCGTGTAGCCGCCGGGGCCCGCGCCCAGGACCACCACCTCGGTGGCGATCTCGGTGGCGGCGGTCTCCCCCGCCGCCTCGGCGTTCAGGACCAGGAGGAGATCGCCCTCCGCCACCCCGTCGCCCGCCTGGACCTGGATGCGGGCCAGGGTACCCGAGGCCGGCGCCGCAACCCCAACGGCCCCCTTGTCGCCTTGCAGCGTGACCAGGGCCTGATCCTTCAGGACCGGGTCGCCGGGGGCGACCAGGACCTCGACGACCGCAACCCGTCCGCCGATAGCGGGTGCGCGAACCTCAATCTTGTTGCTCATCTTATTTATTATCCTCATGATTTTGGTGGTGGGCAGGCCGCGTCCAGCCGGGGCCGGCCTCATGATACTAGGTCGGGACCCCGAGCGGGCAGGCCCCGGATGTGGCGCCGCGCGACCAAAAGGCCTGCATCCGCTTGCCAAAGACGCGAAATAGGGGTCAGAATGAGCCCCCCAAGGGTAAACCCGAGACAAGTGCTCGCACTTAGGCTTGGCATTGTGCTATAAATGAACTAGCCCCCTTGGGCGAAACCCCTATTTTCAAACAACTCTTGGAGAGTTAATCCATGACTAAGATCATTACCCTGTCCGCCGCCGCCCTCCTTGGCCTGGGTCTCCTGTCCGGCTGTACCGATCAGCAGGCTCGTGACACCGCCGCCGACGCCCTGAAGAAGGCCGAAGCCGCTCAGGCTTGCTGCGACGCCACCACTCAGCGCGTTGACCGCATGTATCAGAAGATCATGTCCAAGTAAAGCCGGTCAGCCGTGCTTTGCCGGCCTCCCACGCGCTGTGGGATGCCGGCGTTTCCTTCCACCGCCCGCTTCACCGCATTCCAATCCAAATTTACGTCCGGGGACTGTGCCAGTCGCGCCGGAACCACGTCATGCAAGGATGCCGCGGTCCCCTCGGGATCACGATGCACCTCCAGATATAAGTCGTTCCCGCGCCAGCCAAACTTATAGGGCTGATCGACGATGGTGATGGGTTCGTTGACCGACACCATGGGGAAGAGCTGTGCCACCCCCTCCGGATACATGCGGATACAACCGCGACTCACCTCCATGCCGAGGCCCCAGGGTTTGTTGGTGCCATGGATCAGGATGCTTGGCGCGCTGGTGCGCAGGGCGAACTGGCCCAGGGGGTTGTCGGGGCCGGCCGGCACCACCGCCGGCAAGGGTTCGCGTCCCTCCTTGGCGCGATCGGCGTGGTGGGCCGCCGTGGGCGTCCAGGTCGGGTCCTTCACCTTGGAGGTGACCTTGAAACGCCCGAGTGGCGTATTGAGACCATCGCGGCCAACGCTGATGGCGAAGGTCGCCACCTCCCGGCCGTTGCTGGGGTAAAAATAGAGGCGCTTCTCCGCCAGATTGAGCACGATACCCTGATGCGGCGCATCCGGCAGCACGAAGCTCTCCGGCACCAGGACGTCATCCCCCGCCTTGGGCACCCAGATATCCACCTTCTGATTGGCCTGGCGCATATCGTCATAGCCCATGTTGTTCTGGCGGCCGATGTCGAGAAGGGTGTCTTCCTTGCGGCTCTTTACATAGAATGCCCGACCTACGACCTCCTGGTTGGGGTCGGTCAGTTTGAAGATGGCGGCGTCGGCGGACAGGGTCCAGCCAGACGCCAACAGGGCCAGGCTCACGCCGGCCGCCAGGGGGGACAGCGCCCGCCCCTTACTCAATCCCAGCATTTGTCTTTTCACGAATTTCACAGCCTCATGGATTTCGATGTCTAAGCCCTCGCCGCTCTCGCACGTTCGCAACATTGGTATCGCCGCTCATGTGGACGCCGGCAAGACGACCTTGACGGAAAGGATACTGTTTTATACCGGCGCTTCCCACAAAATTGGCGAGGTCCATGACGGCGCCGCTCACATGGACTACATGGCCGAGGAACAGCGGCACGGCATCACCATCACCTCCGCCGTCACCAAGGCCCCCTGGCAAGGCCATTTGCTCCAGATCGTCGATACCCCGGGCCATGTGGATTTCACCGTCGAGGTGGAGCGCTCCATGCGGGTCCTCGA
>JADZBU010000354.1 GCA_020851955.1 Chromatiaceae bacterium
CACGAAGCCGAGGCTCCACTTGTCCCCCGCCAGGCCGGCGGCGGCGCCGATCGCCAGGGAACTGGCATACCAGAGGGGATTGAGCAGGCTTTTGCGGTCCCCCAATTCCTTGATGCGGCGCTCGCACCAGTCCAGGTGATCGTTCTCCTCCTGGGCCGAGCGGGCCATGCTGGCGCGGGTCTCCTCCAGGCGCGCGGTCAGGGCCTGACCTTGGTATAGGCCCTGGGCACAGACCTCCCCGGTGTGGTTGATACGCATCAGCCGCGCCACGTGGCGCCGTTCCCGCTCGCTCAGTTCGGTATCGGGGAGATCGGAGGCGGGACTGGGACGCTCCGTGACCTGAGGCGGACCGAAGAGGGTGCGCACCCCCTGGTCCAGGCCCATCAGAAAACGATCCAGAGGGGTGTAATCACGGTGGTTCATGGCGATAAGCTTGTCTCTCGGCAAGGGGGGGCGAGGGGCCGGCCTGGGGCCTCGGCTGGGATGGGCCATAGCCTACCGTATCCTTGCGGCCCAGGGGAGGGCTGGCACCCGTCCTCGGTCCCAGCCAGCGTCCCTTTGTCGGGATAGCCAAGCGCCTGGGCTCTGCTTTGGCCAGCCCGCCTTTATCAGCCGTAACCCTGCGGCCCCCCTCTCCCCAACCCTCCCCCGCGAGGGGGGAGGGAGCCAGAGATTGAGCTACCGAACCCAACCGATGCGGCCGGGGGGGCTGAACGCCTACGATCAGCCGAGACGCATCCGACGGACGATCAACTACGCATCTGACGGTCGATCAGCTCCACCGGGTGCAGCACCTCGACCTCTAAGCCAGCCTCCCGGGCACCCGCGGCCAGGTGGAGGGCGCAGCCGGTGTTGGTCGTGACCAGGATCGAGGTTCGCAGGGCAGCCAGGCTGGCGATCTTGGGTGCCAGCAGGGCGCGGGACAGGACGGGGCGCTGCAGGAGGTAGGTTCCGGCGGCCCCACAGCAAAAGGCGTTGTCGGGCAGTGGGACCAGGCTGATGCCGGGGATGCGGCGCAGCAGGGCGAAGGCCGCGTCTTCATCCCCCAGCCGGTTGCGCTGGGAACAGGGGACGTGGACCGCGACCGCTTGCGGCAAGGGGGCCAGGCGCACCGTCGCGGGCCAGTCCCGGTCGGCCAATAAGCGGCAGAGGTCCTGGGTGGCGCCGAGGGGCGGATGGCCGCGCAGTTCCGCCACGCAGGCGCTGGCGAGGCCCACGGCGGTCAAGCCGGCAAAGGCCTTCGCGTTACGCCTCAGCCGCTGGTCCGCCCCCTCGGGCAGGCCGTTGTGACGGTGCAGGGCGCCGCAACAGGTCTGGTCGGCCGGGACCCGGATAGTTAGGCCAAGGCCCCGCATCACTCGCAGGCTGGCCTCGATGGCGCCGGGCTGGGCGGCGCGGGCGATGCAGCCGAGGAAGAGCCCAAAGCGGTCACCCGGCGCTGGCCGCGCCGGTGGGGAGGCCGGCAGGCGGGGCAGCCGCTCGCACTGGATAGCCAGGCGATGCAGGGCCGCCAGGCTTGGCCAGCGGTGGATACCGCCCCAGGTCGTCAGGCGCGCCAGACCGGAGCTGCGATAGAGACGCCCCAACCCGACGGCGAGGGTGGCGCCGGCACGGCTGGCAAGGGCCCCGAGCCAGGCGGCCCGGGAGATGCGCCGCCAGGCGGGAGCCGAGCGCCAGGTGGCCGCGCGTGCTTTGTCCATCAAGTCGCCGAAGGGCACCAGGGTGGGGCAAGCCCGCTCGCAGGCCAGGCATTCCAGGCAATTGTCCAGGTGAAGAAGGAGGCGCGGCGAGGCGTCCAGTTCGCCCTCGGCCCAGCCCTGGATCAGGGCAATGCGCCCGCGCGGGGACTCGGCCTCCTGGCGCGCCTCCCGATAGGTGGGGCAATGAGGCAGGCAGAGGCCGCAGCGGACGCAGCGGTCGGCGGTTTGGGCCAGGTGCCTGGAGATGTCGACTGGGTTCAAGGCGGATTCGGGTGGCGAGAGTGGAGTGACTGGGGCGGGGCGGTTCCGGTTACGGGTAGGTTGTCGTCCCGCCGCGCGGGCGAGGGGCGCCACGGGAGGTTTTTTCGCCGGCCGCTAATGGTAACCTGTTCGCCCGTTCAGGGGTCAGCCGGGGAGGCGAGGTTCATCATGTCCTACTACCGTTATCACGTCTTCATGTGTCTCAACCGTCGCGAGGACGGTAGTCAGTGTTGCGCCCAGTATGGCGCCGAGGATCTGCGCCATTACCTCAAGGGGCGGACCAAGGAACTCGGCATAGCCAGGGAGGGTGGCGTCCGGATCAACAGCGCGGGCTGTCTGGCACGGTGCGACTCGGGCCCCGTGATCGTCGTCTATCCGGAGGGGGTCTGGTATAGCTACGTCGATCGCGAGGATCTGGAGGAGATCCTGCAGCGCCATCTCATCGGCGGCCAGGTCGTCGAGCGCTTGCGGCTGCCGGGATGAGGGCCAAATCGCCGACCCCGGGCACGCCATTTAGGGCGGGGTTTCAGGGCAGTTCTGACCCAGGTATCTTCACAGGCATCTCGGCCCCTTGCCATCTGGGGCGGCGTCCTGTAACATCCGCCGTCTTTCTCGAACCGACCCTTTTCCAGGCCCTGGAGCAACGGACATGACGACTGTGAGTGCCAAGCCCGCGGAGGTCCGCCGCGAGTGGTACCTGATCGACG
>JADZBU010000355.1 GCA_020851955.1 Chromatiaceae bacterium
AGGTGATTTCCGGAAAATCTCATACCTCACAAGCAGGTTTGATAAGAATGTCCCACTTGGGTAGAGCGGGGTTGCGTTTCAGTCGCGCCTCGACCGACTGCATAGCGACTTTCGACAGTGAGATGCCTTTGTCGTAGACCTTGCGATTCATCTCGACCAGCGGGTGGAGACCCTTCCAAGTCATGCTCTTGGCCCACGCCAACATGGTCTGGTCGTCGACCAGTTTCGTCCCGTTCCAGTGCTTTTCGAGCATCCCCCAGCAGCGCTCGATCGGATTGTATTTGCTGTGGTATGGCGGGTAATACAACAATTGTATCGGTTTGCCGATGTGGTCGGCGAAGTCCACCATCCGTTTGAGAAACTGGGTGCGCCGGCCATTGCTTTCCGGCCCGTTGTCGGCCTTGATCTGGAGCAGGGTCACCCCGTCGCGGCGCTCGGGCGCCTGCTGCTCCCACCACGCGAAGAGGTTGTCGACAATGAAGTCGCTGGTCTTGGCAGAACCGCCGAAGGCCACATGCAGGGCGCCGCTGTCTTCATCCACCACGCCGAAAGGCGTGTATTTCTCCTGGCAGCCCATGTCGTGGTCGGCGGCCTGGGTGTCACCGCGCGTGCGACCGCCGCGCGAGTAGTCGCCAATCTTCACCGTCGCCTTGCAGTCCATGCTCACGCGCAGGACCCCACCTCCTGGTGCCGCCGCGTCTTTGGACCGGATGTTGGCGAAGATGGCGTCGGTTTCGACAATTTTTTTTGGGGCTTGGCCTTGAGCACCGGACGCAGCCGGTAACCGTTGCGGTTCAACACCGCGGCCATGGTGCTGGGGGACGGTAGGTCCGCGTCCGCCACCCCTCGCGCCCGTAACTGGTTAATGGCCTCCGCCGCGGTCAGTCGGGTGAAGGTGATCGTACTGCGAAAGGTCGGGTCTTGCTGCGCATGGGATTCGGCCAACGCCCACAACACCGTCGCCGCCGCTGGGTGCTTCTCTTCCCATAATTTGTCGCCCGCAACGGCCGACTGTGCACTCAAGCAGACGATCCCCGTGCGCTGCTCGTGCAACCCCAGTGCGACCGCCTGGCGGCTCCACCCAAACACCGCTTCGGCCTGCCGCGGGCTACCGGTGCAGTACTTCAAAGCCATCGCCGCCTGGAATGTGCGCCGCTCGGCCCCTAACATCTTCGACGCGGCCAGTCTGAGGTCGTCACGGTGCCCATCATCAAGAGCAGGCGGCTTGCTCGAAGCGGTATTCACGATCATGTTGTTGGACTCATCGCGTTACAACCGAGCGCTACTATGGCATACAATGGTATAAAGTTCCTCGAAAATCTCCTAGGAGGTTGGCTATGGAGTTAAAACCACTCCGTAACCTCGCCGATTACCAGGCCGCTCTCACGGCTATTGAGGCGTTGTGGTCGGCCCCGGATGGCAGCCCGGAGGCTGAGCGGTTGGAGGTCTTGGCCTTGCTGGTAGAGGCTTATGAACAACGGCACTTCCCGATCGAGCAACCCGATCCGATCGCGTTTTTGGAGTATGTGCTGGAAACGCGGGGCCTGGAGCCGGCGGACCTGGAGCCTTTCATTGGTTCCCCTGGCAAGGTGGCGGCCGTCATGAAGCGGCAATTGCCGTTGTCTTTGGAGATGATTCGTCATCTGGCCGCTGGATTGCACCTGCCTGCGGAGGTTTTGATCCAGGAGTATGCCCTGCACCAGGACGCCGCCTGAACCCTGGAATCTTGGCCTGAAATCCTGGCCTGGAATCTTGGCCTGGAATCCTGGCGGGCGCGGACCTCACTCCTCCCCGGCAGGCGCGGATCTCCCTCCCCCCTGGCGGGGGAGGGTCGGGGAGAGGGGGAAGCTCAACACCGATGGTCTACAGCCGACCCTGGAGGCGGTTTTCAACAAGCTGTAGCAGCCGCTGTCGTTTGGTTGAGCGCATTGATCGAGGAGGATGTCCGTAGAGATTACGGCGAGCGTCGCTTTCGTGTCTTGGGTTTTATCGATGAGCGATTGTACGCGATGGTGTTCACGCCGCGGGCGGATAAGGTCCATGTGATTAGTTTGCGGAAGGCAAACCAGCGCGAGGTACGTTTATATGAGCAGAAAAATCACACCGGAACAGGTAGATCCCGATAACCCGGAGTGGTCGCAAGCGGATGTTGCCAGGGCGCGTCCGGCAAGCGAAGTGTTGCCGCGGATTTTCAGTGCGGAAACCTCGGGACGTTTGCTCAGGCCGCGCGGCCGTCCGCGTGCTGCTTTGCCCAAGGAACGGATCAATATTCGCTTGTCTCACGATGTCATTGCCCATTTCAAAGCGGAGGGTGAAGGCTGGCAAACGCGGATCGATGCGGCGTTGCGGCAGTTTATTCAGGAACATCCGCAGCAAAGCTGATATTTTTCCGGATCGGGCTGCCCAACCCCGGGGGTGTTGTGGGTGGTGGAACGGCGCAAGCCGGGTTGAGACTGAGACCGGGAAGCGGCTTGATCCGTGTAGGCCAGGGTGATGATCACCCTGGTTCTTAAAGATGTCCCCAATGGATAGGATTCTCCTTTGAAACAGATACTGCAGAATCTTAAGGACGGCAGCACCGCGATTGCCGAGGTGCCTTGCCCCCAGGTCGGCCGCGGTGATCTCTTGATCCGCACCACCCGCACCCTGATCTCCGCCGGCACCGAGCGCATGCTGGTGGACTTCGGCAAGGCCAATCCGCTGGAGAAAGCCCGCCAGCAGCCGGACAAGGTGCGCCAGGTGCTGGAGAAGGTGAAGACCGACGGCCTGGCGCCGACCCTGGCGGCGGTGCGCAACAAGCTGGAGCAGCCCTTGCCTCTGGGGTATTGCCATGTTGGGGTGGTGGCGGCGGTGGGTGGGGGGCGTCCGGTGGCGGATGCTGGGGCTCTTCCTCCCTCCCCCCTGGCGGGGGAGGGCCGGGGAGAGGGGGGGCAATCCGCCTTCGCCGTCGGCGACCGCGTCATCTCCAACGGTAAGCACGCCGAGATGGTCAGCGTCCCGGTCAACCTCTGCGCCCGCATCCCCGACAACGTCACGGACGAGGCGGCGGCCTTCACCGTCATCGGCGCCATCGCCCTGCAGGGCATCCGCCTGGTCGCCCCCACCCTGGGCGAGGCGGTGGTGGTCACCGGCCTGGGGCTGATCGGCCTGCTGACGGTGCAACTGCTGCGCGCCCAGGGCTGCCGGGTGCTGGGCATCGACCTGGACCCCGCCAAGCTCGCCCTGGCGCGGCGCTTCGGCGCCGAGACCGTGGACCTGGCGGCGGGCCAGGACCCGCTGGCGGTGGCGACCGCCTTCTCCCGCGGGCGCGGGGTGGATGCGGTCATCATTACCGCCGCCACCCGCAGCAACGAACCGGTGCACCAGGCCGCCCAGATGTGCCGCCAGCGCGGGCGCATCGTCCTGGTCGGCGTGGTCGGCCTGGAACTGTCGCGGGCGGATTTTTTCGAGAAGGAGTTGACCTTTCAGGTGTCCTGCTCCTACGGCCCGGGGCGCTATGACCCGCGCTATGAGGCGCAAGGGCTGGACTACCCCATCGGCTTCGTGCGCTGGACCGAGCAGCGCAATTTCGAGGCGGTGCTGGACCTGCTGGCCGCCGGGCGGCTGGATGTGGCGCCCCTGGTGTCGCATCGCTTTGCCCTGGCGGAGGCGGAGCGCGCCTATGCCGTGGTCGGGGGGGCCGAGCCCTCGCTGGGGATTGTGCTGGAGTATCCCGGCGGGGAGGCCGCGCGGTTGCTGGAGCGGACGGTGGTGTTGGGGGACGCTAACCATCATTCCGGCCGGGAAGCCGGCATCCAGGCCCGGGCAGGCCAGGTCCCGGCCCCGTCAACGCCCACCGTCAGCTTCATCGGCGCCGGCAACTACGCCACCGGGGTCTTGATCCCGGCCTTCAAGGCCGCCGGGGCGGTGTTGCGCACCGTTGCCTCCAGCGGCGGCGTCAGTGGGGTGCATGCCGGGCGCAAGTTTGGCTTTGCCCAGACGACGACGGACACCGAGGCCCTGTTGACGGAT
>JADZBU010000356.1 GCA_020851955.1 Chromatiaceae bacterium
GGCGAGCAGATGACCGTTGATCTTGCGCCGGATCTCGCCCAGGTCGTCCCGCACGTCGTTGAGGTGACGAATGGCGGTCAGCCAGTTGTCATGCGTCTCCCGCGCGGCCTCGTTGAGGATATCCAGGCGGGAGAGAGCCAGCAGGCCATTGGCCAGGATCAGCAAGGCCACGAGGCTGACCGCGAGGAGCAGCTTTTGGGAGATTTTGATATTGTTGAGCAAGTTCGGAGCGGCCTGGCGGTTTTCGGGAGGGGGAGCTAAGGTAACGCATCCCCCGCCTGGGCGGCAACCCGCCGCTGGCCGCCTCCCCCTGGCCGTCCACCCCTTGCCGGCCTCTCCTCGCCGAGCCCTTTAATTCATGTCGGCACCTTGATGTTGCGGGGACGACGGGGATAATGCAGGGTGATCCAGCCCCCCGAGGTAACCGCCATCTTGACGCCCCCGCTACCTGGCCGCCTGTTCGCCGGTCGCCCCTGGTTGTTCGCCTTCCTGGCCCTGCTGCCGATCCTGGCCACGGAGCAGGTCATCGAACGGCTGGCCAGCGACCGGGCCCTGGCGCAGGAACGCGCCGGCGTCCTGAGGGAGCTGACCACCCTGCGGGCCCACCTGGAGGGGACCATCAACGGCCATCTGTACCTGGTGCATGGGCTGACCGCCGTGATCGCCTCCCGCCCGGATCTCGATCAGACCGAGTTCGCCCGCATCGCCGCGGGCCTGGTGAACCAGGACCACGCCCTGCGTCACATTTCCGCGGCGCCGGACCTGGTCCTCGACTTCATGTACCCCCTGGCGGGCAACGAGGCGGCCCTGGGCCTTAATTACCGGACCCATCCCACCCAGGGCGCCGCGGCCCTGCGCGCCATGGCCAGCGGCCAGCCGGTCCTGGCCGGCCCTCTGCCGCTGCTCCAGGACGGCATCGGCATCATCATCCGCGCCCCGGTGTTCGTCACGCCCACGCCACCGGACGAGACGGCGCCCCCCTGGGGCATCGTCTCCGCCGTCATCGACGTCGTCACCCTCTATGAGCGGGCGGGGGTCCTGGAGATCCAGCGTCGGCTCCGCTTGGCCCTGAGCGGCACGGACGGGACCGGCGCCCAGGGTCCGGTCTTCTTCGGCGATCCCGGCGTCCTGGCCCAGGCGCCGGTCACCCTCGCCGTCGGCGTGCCGGGCGGTTCCTGGGGGCTGGCGGCCATCCCCCGCGACGGGTGGGGCCAGTCGCCGGACCTGACGGAACTGATCCGGCTGATCCGCTGGCTGGGGTTCCTGGTGGCCCTGGCGGCGGCGGGGATGGCCTACCTGCTGGCCCGCGCCAATCGGCGGCTGGTCCAGGGCGAGAGCCGGCTGCGCACCCTGCTCGCCACCATCCCGGACCTGGTCTGGCTGAAGGACCCCGACGGGGTCTATCTGGGCTGTAACCCCCGTTTCGAGCAGCTTTATGGGGCCACCGAGGCCGAGATCCTCGGCAAGCGCGACCAGGACTTCGTGCCCGCCGAGCTGGCGGCGGCTTTCCGCGCCCATGACCAGGCCGCCGTCGCCGCCGGCGGACCCTCCCTCAACGAGGAATGGCTCACCTTCGCCGGCACCGGCTATCGCGGCTACTTCGAGACCATCAAGACCCCCATGCGCGATGCCGAGGGGCGCCTGCTCGGCGTGCTCGGCATCGCCCGGGATATCACCGCGCGCCAGGAGGCCGAGGAGCGCATCCGCGGTCTCAACCGGGTCCATGCGGTCCTGAGCGGCATCAATGCCGCCATCGTCCGCCTGCGCGACGCCGACGGCCTGTATCGCGAGGCCTGCCGCATCGCCGTGGAGGCTGGAGGTTTTCGCATGGCCTGGCTGGGCCTCGCCGAGCCGGCGAGCGGCGAGGTTCGGGTCGTGGCCCATGCCGGCGAGGTGGGCGACTATCTGGAGCGGTTGCATGTCTCCCTGGCGGACGAGGCCCGCGGCCAGGGCCCCACGGGCCAGGCCCTGCGCCAGGGCCAGCACGTGGTCTGCAACGACATTGCCGGCGATCCGCGCATGGCCCCCTGGCGCGAGGCGGCCCTGGCCCAGGGCTATCGCGCCTCCGCGGCCTTTCCTATCGCCGTGGCGGGCCAGGTGCGCGGCACCTTCAACCTCTACGCGGATCGCCCGGATTACTTCGATACCGCCGAACTCGAGCTGCTGGATGAACTCGCCTCGGACATCGGCTTCGCCCTGGGCTCCATCGAGAACGAGGAGGCGCGCGAAACCCTGGGCCAGCGCCTGGTGGAGCTGCTGGAGACCATGAGCGACGGCTTTGTCAGCCTGGGGCGGGACTGGCACTATCAGTACGTCAACCGCCAGGCCGCCGCCCTCTTCGGGCGCGAGCCGGCGGATCTGCTGGGCCGGCACATCTGGACCGAGTTCCCGGAAGGGATCGGTCAACCCTTCCACCTGGCCTACGAGCGGGCCATGGGCGAGGGGGTGTCGATCCACTTCGAGGACTACTACCAACCCTGGGGGCGCTGGTTCGAAAACCGCATCTACCCGACCCGCGACGGCATCTCCATCTTTTTCAGTGACATCACGGAGCACAAGCAGGCACTGACGGCCTTGCAGCGCCAGCGTGACCTCCTCGATCGCACCAGCCGCTTCGCCAAGGTCGGCGGCTGGGAGTTCGAGGTGGCCACCGGCGCGGGGACCTGGACCGACGAGACGGCGCGTATCTACGACCTGGACCCCGCCGGGCCCCTCCCCGCTCCGGCCGCCCTCACCGCCTTCCCCCGACCCGCGCGCCGGGAACTCGTCGCGGCGCTCCGGGCGGCGATCGCCGAGGGTCGGCCCTTCGAGTTGGAGCTGCCCATGACCAGCGTTCGCGGGGCCCCCAAGTGGGTCCAGATGATCGGCCTGCCCGTCCGTGAGGAAGGCCGGGTGGTCCGCCTCGAGGGCGCCATTCAGGACATCAGCCGCCGCCGGGAGGCTGAACTGGCGGCCCGCCGGCGCGAGTCCCTGCTCGACACCGTCTTTCAGGTCCTGCCCGACCTCTTTTTCATCCTGGACCCCGATGGGACCATCCGCGATTACCGCGCCAGTCGCCATGACGACCTCTATCTCCCCCCGGAGCACTTCCTGGGCCGGCGGATGCAGGAGCTACTGCCGTCACCGGCGGCGGAGGCTTTCATGGACAACCTGGCGCGAGTGGGGCGCGAGGGCCACCTCATCGGCTACGAATACCCCCTGTCCCTGGCCGGCCAGGACCGCTACTACGAGGCCCGGCTCAGCCCGTGGCCGGAGA
>JADZBU010000357.1 GCA_020851955.1 Chromatiaceae bacterium
CTCTTCAAATCGCATCTTCCGGATCTCCTGTAGCAGTTCTGTTCGGTTCATCTCGTACCTCCTCGGATACGAAATAAACCGGACACATCACGTGCTACAACACCGGACAGACTATCTGCTCTCTACATTCGATGGCCTGCCTATTGGCGATGCCTGGAATGGACATGCATAATTACATCATTCTGTACATCTCGAGATAGCGATGAGACAAGCCACTTTCACCGAAGTGCGTAACCACGCCAAGACCTATTTCGACATCGTCGAATCGGGCGAGTCCGTGCGCGTACTGCGCAATGGCAAACCCATTGCCGACATTGTCCCGGTCGCCGCCGATCTTCCTTCATGGAAGCACCGCAAGGCCCAACCGCTGGTGCTTGACGGCGTGTCGGTCAGTCGCATGATCCTCGAAGAACGCGACGCTCGCTTGTAAGGATGGCTGGAATGCGGGTTTTTTTCGACAGTTCGGCCTTCGTCAAGCGTTACGTCAGTGAAGCCGGCACCGAATCCGTGCTGGCCTGGTGCGATCGCGCCAGCGAAATGGGCCTTTCCGGCATCGCCTTGCCAGAGATCATCTCGGCCTTTTGCCGTCTGCGCCGAGAAGACAAAATCGACGACACCCAGTATCGGCGGATCAAGTCGCTGCTGCTGGCCGACATCGAGGATGCGGCGATTTGCGACCTCGCGCCCGAAGTTCTGGCCCAGTCGATTGCTTGCCTGGAAACCAATGTCTTGCGCGGCATGGATGCCATCCACATCGGCAGCGCCGTCGCGCTCAAGGCCGATGTCTTCATTTCCGCCGATCAGCGGCAATGCGATGCCGCCCATCGGGCGGGCCTGCGTGTCGTAAAGGTGTGAGGCGCCGCGCGCCTTGTCGGCAATAAGAAGAGCGGCAGGGGCGGGAATCTCCTCGCCACACCAGGTAGTCATCTCCCCTCCAGCACAGGACTGACCCTGCCCCCGATGAAGGGCAGCGTTCCTTGACGCTTACCATGATCTTACTTACCTTGGGGTCATCCGCTTCGGATTGCCGAATACCCACCCTGATTAGCCACAAACTGGCGCAGCAGCCCGCCGCCAGGGGAGGACTCCCATGACCCCGGACGAACTTCGGCAACTGATCCTGCAGGGCGAGAACTCGGGCGTCGAGTTCAAGCGTGACGATTTGCGCCCGGAGCAACTGGCGCGGGAAGTAGTGGCCCTGGCTAATTTCCAGGGCGGGCGGGTGCTGATTGGCGTCGAGGATGATGGCCGGATCAGCGGCATCCAGCGCAAGGACCTGGAACGGTGGGTGATGGATGCCGTCTTTGGGCGGCTGGTCCACCCGCAACTCCTGCCCTACTACGAGGAGGTGCCCCTGGACGAAGGCCGGCGGGTGGCCGTGGTGACGGTGCTGGCGGGAACCGCCAAGCCTTATGTGGTCCGGTTCCGTCAGCGCGAGGATATCTATGTGCGCGTCGGCAGTACCTCGCAACTCGCCAGCCGGGAGCGGCCAGGTATTCCAAGCCCAGCCCGGTCTACTCGAACTGGCCCTGGAACGGGCGCGGCCCTTTATCTCGGAGGAATCCGAGACCTTGGTGGATGATTTACGCCGGGAGCGCCTCTGGCACTATCCGCCCCTGGCCGTGCGCGAGGCCCTGCTCAATGCCTTCGCCCATCGCGATTGGACCCGGCCGGGCGAGGTGGAGGTGGTGCGCTACGGGGATCGGCTGACGGTGACCAGTCCCGGCGCGCTTCAGAATGCGATGACGGTGGCCAAGATGCTGGCCGGCCAGCGGTCGGCGCGCAATCCGATCATCGTCGAGGTGCTGCGTGACTATGGCTACGTCGAGCATCGCGGCATGGGTGTGCGGCGCCGGATCGTGCCGCTCACGCGCGCCTTCTCGGGCCGGGATGCCCAGTTCGAGGCGGCGGAGGATTTTTTGCGTCTGACCTTGCCGGCGCGGGTGGGGACCGGTGGCATTGGGCCCGACGGTGACCCCGAGGTCCTCTCATGAGAGCCGCCCCTCCGCCAAGCGGCCCGCCACGGGAAGACTAGTCACCCATCGGGTCCCGAAATGAGACGGGAACTGGGCATCTCCCAAGGTGTGTGCCGCAGGCATCATGGCCACAACCCGTCGCTCAACCACAGAACGGAGAGCTGTCATGAACACCACTGAAAAGGCCCCGCCCACGGACACCGCCACCCGGATGCCGACCTGGTTCATCCCCCATGGCGGTGGTCCCTGTTTTTTCATGGACTGGAATCCACCCCACGCCTGGAACAAGATGGCGGCCTTCCTCAAGGGGGTGGCCGCCACCCTGCCCCGGCGTCCCGAGGCCATCCTCGTCGTTTCGGCTCACTGGCTGGAGTCCGGCTTCCACGTCACCAGTGGTCCCCAGCCGGAGCTCATCTATGATTATTATGGCTTTCCGCCGCACACTTACGCCTTGCGGTATCCCGCCCACGGGGAGCCCCGCTTGGCGTCACGCATCACCGATCTGCTGGGGCAGGCCAATCTGGCTTCTCACGCCGACCCGAGCCGGGGCTTCGACCACGGGATGTTTATCCCCCTGATGCTGATGTTCCCTGATGCGGACATCCCGGTGGTCCAGGTCTCGCTGCGCCGGGACCTTGACCCCGCCGGCCATTACCAGGCGGGCCGCGCCCTGGCGCCCCTGCGCGACGAGGGTGTCCTGATCCTGGGCAGCGGCATGAGCTTTCACAACATGCGGGCCTATGGCGATCCCCGCTTCGGTCCCATCTCCGACCAGTTCGATGCCTGGCTGACCGCCGCCGTACAAGCAGAGGCGGGAGAGCGCCAGCGCTTGCTGATCGATTGGGTGCAAGCGCCCGCGGCGCGGTTGTCGCACCCCCCGCGGGCGGAGGAGCATCTGCTGCCCTTGATGGTGGTGGCCGGCGCGGCCGGCGATCAGCCCGGACAGCGTGTCTTCAGCGACCGGGTGATGGAAACCACCCTGTCCGCTTTCCGTTTTGGCTGACACGACCCAGAGGCCCAGGAACGAGACGGCGGGGCGGTAACGCCTTGCCGAGAAAAGAAGAATCCCGCCGCGCCCCGCTTGTCTCCGGCGCGGGATACCGGTCCCCGCGACAATTTGTCGCATACCCCTGCGCCAGCGGCTCCCTTGATAATCATCAATTGCTGATTACCAACCGATTTAGGGAGCATTTGATGGGGCATCGCCTTCACCCGCTATCCACCGCCGTGGCGGTCGCCTGTGCCATGGCGGCGACCTGGCACCGGGCCGGCGCCGAAAGCGCGACCGAACTGAGTGAAATCGTCGTCAGTGCCGAGACGCCCGGGTCCTTCCCCAGTTCCAGTGTCGTGACGGGCCGCGCCCTGGAGGTCGATCGAGTCGGCACCAGCGATACCGCCAAGCTCTTGCTCCAGGTGCCGGGCGTCAGCCTCTATGGGGCCGGCGGTGTCTCCAGTCTGCCGGCCATTCATGGCCTGGCCGATGATCGGGTGCGCATCGAGGTCGATGGCATGGACCTGATCGCCTCCTGTCCCAACCACATGAATCCCCCCCTGTCCTATCTCGACCCGACGGCGGTCGGCAGTCTCAAGGTCTATGCCGGCATCGTGCCCGTGAGCCTGGCGGGCGACAGCATCGGCGGCACCATCATTGCGGAATCGCCAGAGCCGGAATTCGCCGCCCCCGACCAAAAGTACCTGCTCAAGGGCACGGTCGGCAGCTACTACCAGAGCAACGGCAATGGTTACAGCGTCAATGTCGGGGCCAGCGCGGCCACCGATAGCCTCAGCATCGCCTACAGTGGCGCCTTGGCGAAGTCGCAGAACTACAAGGCCGGTGGCGACTTCAAGACCACGGGGGCCACGGGCCGCATCGGGCATACCCTGCCCCTGAATGAGGTGGGATCGACGGCCTATGACACCCGCAACCAAACGCTGGATTTCGCCTGGAAGAGCGGTATTCACAAGATCGAGGCCGAGATCGGCTACCAGGATATCCCCGAGGAACTGTTCCCGAACCAGCGCATGGATATGCTCGGCAATGAGCAAACGAGCTTTAATCTGAATTACACCGGGGAGTTCGGCTGGGGTGATCTGGAGGCCCAGGCATATTATCAGTATGTCGACCATTTCATGGATTTTGGCCCGGATAAACGCTTCTGGTATGGCCCCGCCTCCGGCCGAACGACCGTCGATGGCAAGCCCTGTTGGCCCATCAGCAATACCTGCGCCGCTGGCATGCCCATGAACACCGAGGCCAAGACCCTGGGTGCCAGCCTGCAGGCCGACATCGATCTGACCGATACGCAGTTGTTGCGGCTGGGGGCCGAATACCAGGGCTATCGGCTCGATGACTGGTGGTCACCCTCCGGGGCCAACATGTATCCCGGCACCTTTTGGAACATCAACGACGGCCGGCGCGACCGGGTAGCGCTTTATGGCGAATGGGAGGCGCGGCCAACCCCCCAATGGCTGACCTTGCTGGGTATTCGCTTCGAGCAGGTCGATATGGATACCGGGGATGTCCGGGGTTACAACACCACCCCGACCGCTCCCGGCAATCAATACCTGGAGGCCAATCGCTTCAATGCCCAAGACCGTCAGGAAACCGACAACAATGTCAACCTGACCGCCCTGGCCCGTTATCGGCTGGACGAGACCAAGAACCTGGAATTCGGCTTTGCCCACCTGGTGCGCTCCCCCAATCTTTATGAGCGCTACACCTGGTCCTCCTGGACCATGGCCGCGAGCATGAACAACTCGGTGGGCGATGGTAACGGCTATGTCGGCGACATCAATCTGAAACCGGAACAGGCCAATACCCTCTCGGCAACCTTTGACTGGCATGCCCCGGAGCGTGACTGGGAAATTCAGGCGACGCCCTATTACACCTATGTCACCGATTACGTGGATGCCATCAAGACGGCCGTCTGGATTCCCGACGCCTTCAATGTCCTGCAATATGCCAATCAGAAGGCACAGCTCTACGGCATCGATATCTCGGGCAAGATGCCCCTCTTCAAGAATGACTTTGGCCGGTTCGGCCTCAAGGGCCTCCTGAACTATACCAAGGGCGAGAACCTGGATACGAATGACGGCCTTTACAACATCATGCCGCTCAACGTGGCCCTGTCGCTGACCCAGCAACTGGGCGGCTGGGATAATGGCATCGAGGTGGTCATGGTCGATGCCAAGGATGACCTGTCCGAGGTCCGTAACGAGATCGAAACCCCGGGTTACACCCTCTTCAATCTGCGGGGCAGTTATTCATGGACCAAGGTCAGGCTCGACTTTGGCATTGAAAACCTGCTCGACCGCTTCTATTCCCTGCCGCTGGGTGGTGCCTATCTGGGGCAGGGTAAAACCATGGAACTCAACCCCACTAACCCGGCCTGGGGCACCGCGGGTCCCGGCATGGGGCGGTCCTTCTATGTCGGGTTGAATCTCAAATTCTGATTAGGGGCCGGGTCGCCTCTTCAGGAGGGGGTTGGCCGCGGATCCTGGGGCCGACGTTTGGCCAGTTTTCGCTGCAGGGTGCGGCGATGCATGCCGAGGGCTTGGGCGGTGGCGGTGACGTTGCCGCCATGTTCCTCCCAGGTGCGCTGGATGTATTCCCACTCCAGGTGGCGCACGGTCAGACGTTGTTCATGGACGACTTCCCCGGTTTCCAGCCCCTCCTCGATCAGGGCGCGGATAATGTCCGCCACGTCGGCGGGCTTGGCCAGATATTGGATGGCCCCCAGCTTCATGGCGCTGACCACGGTCGGAATGCTGGCATAGCCGGTGAGGATGAGGATGCGGGCCTTGGGCGAGTGGGTCAGCAGGGGCTGGATGAGGTTGAGGCCCGATTGTCCGGCCAGATTGAGATCCAGGATGACGAAGTCGGGTGGCTGTTCCTGGCAGCAAATCAGGGCTTCCGCGGGCGTGGCCACGGCGGTGACCTGAAAACCCCGACGGGCAAGGGAACGGGCTAGCACGGCCCGATAGGGGTCGTCGTCATCGACCAGGAGCAGGTGTCTGGCTTCAGCCGGCATCGGAGGTCTCCCTGATCGCGACCAGGGGCAGGCACAAGTGGGCGATGGCCCCGCCGGTTGTTGGCGAGAGGAAGCTCAGGCTGCCGCCCCGGCGCTCGACGGCGGCGCGCCCCAGGAGGAGACCCACGCCCATACCCTGGGTCGAGACGAGGGGTTGATGCTGCTGGAGCGCCTCCAGGGTCGCCGGGGGGATGCCGGAGCCGTTATCCGCTACCTGAATTTCGAGGGTGCTCGCCCGGGCCAGGGCCCTGACCCGGATCAGGCTGGCCTGGGCCTGGAGGGCGTTGTCGAGCAGGTTGGCCAGGGCGCGCTCGATGGCAAGGTCCGCGGGCAGGCTGAAGCGGTCCAGGTCCGGGCTGATGTCCAGGCGCAGTTCGGCCTGGGGATGCTGGCTTTGCCAGGCTAGGAGCAGACGCTGTAACCAGGCCCGGGCCGGTATATAAGGCGGCTCGGCCCCGTTGGCGTGGCCCGCCCGCGCCGTCAGTTGGCTCAGGGTCTCCTTGCAGCGCTGGAGCGGCGCCTTCATGGCCTGGACATCGGGGACCAGCGCGGCGGCCAGGCGGCTGTCGTCCAGAAGATCGTCAACCAGGATGTTGAGGGTGGCCAGGGGCGTGCTCAGTTCATGCGCCGCCCCGGCGGCCTGACTGCCCAGGGAAATCAGCCAGTCGTCGCGAATGGCGCGCTCGCGGGCGGCGGCGAGTTCCTGGTCGCGGCGGCGAATGCTGGCGGTGAGTTGCAGGATGAACCAGACGACCATGACCGCCGACAGGGTGAAGACCAGCCACATGCCAACCAGGTGCAGGGTGCCGGCCATCTGGTAGTCGGCGATGTAGAGGGGGACGTAAAAATTCCAGAGAAAGGAATAGATGAGGATGGCGGCCAGGGCGAACAGCCAGGCCTGGCGCTGGCCGAGGACCAGGGCGCCGATGGCGACCAGGGGCAGCAGGATGGAAATCAGCGGATTGGTCGCCCCGCCGGAGATAAAGAGGTAGGCCCCCCAGGCCAGGAGATCAAAGGTCAACTGCACCAGGGGCGAGAAGAACCAGGGAACCTCCAGGGCCGCGCCCAGCAACCTGGCGGCCAGCATGAAAACCAGGTTGATGGCGGCGATGACCCCGGTAAAAACCAGCAGGCGGCCCGTGAGTGCGGAGGGGCCCAGGATGTAGGGACTGACCAGGGCCGCCAAGGCCATGGCCATGACCGACAACCAGCGCAGTTGCAGCAGAGAGGCCTGGATGATGCGGGTCAGGGAGTCGATCATGGGTGGGGCGGGCGCTCGACGGGCAGGGCAGGGCGGGCATAGGGGGCCGGCGGCCCTGGGCGCTCGACCGGATGGGACGGCGGGAGGATTGTAGCATTGCGCCTAGATGCCGGCTAACCATCCAGATCCCCCGGCTGCATGGGGTGGGATCGATAGCGCAAACCGCTGATTCTCTTGCTCCCTCCCCCCTTGCGGGGGAGGGTTGGGGAGAGGGGTCTGAACGATTACGATGCCGGGAGTCCACTGGGCCGGGTCCGCGCCGGCACTCCATCATCAATCATTGGGGGTAGTTACCTTGGAGTTGTTAAAGACCTACCTGGATGCCGGCTTGCTGGGGTTGCTCGGCTTCATGAGCTTTCTCACCCTGGCCTTCACCGTCGAGCGCTATCTCTATTTCGCGCGGGTGGATTTGGGGTCCTTCCGCCGGGTGGAAGATCTGGAGATCGCCCTGACGCGCCATCTCACGGTGATCGCGACCGTTGGCGCCAATGCCCCTTATGTGGGGCTGCTGGGGACCGTCCTCGGCATCCTCATTACCTTCCATGACATGGGCCAGGGGGGTGCTATCGACACCTCGACCATCATGGTCGGGCTGGCCCTGGCGCTTAAGGCCACGGCCTTGGGCCTGCTGGTCGCCATGCCCTCCATCGTCTTCTACAACGCCCTGCTGCGGCGCGTGGACGTGCTCAAGGCCCGCTGGGGCCATCGCGCGAGCGCCTGAGGTCCGACCATGAAGCGCATGGATCAAATCAATGTCATACCCTTCATCGACGTCATGCTGGTGCTATTGGCCATCGTCCTGACCACCGCGACCTTCCTGATCGAGGGGCGCTTGCCGATCCGCCTGCCAGGGGCGGAGACCCAGACCACGCCCCTGGATGTCACGCCCATCGAGATTGCCATTGCCGCCGACGGCCAGATTTTCTGGGGTAACGAGACGGTGGGGGTGGGACCGGCGGCCCTCGCGGGCCTGGAGCCCCGATTCGACCAACTGGCCCCAGGGACTCCCGTCGTGCTGCGGGTGGATGCCCAGGCCCGCTTCGAGGCCTTCATCGGGGTCGTCGATCGCCTCAAGGCCCGCGGGATCGAACGGGTAAGTATTTTGACCCGCCGCTTGTAATGTCGCCCCGCTTCTGCAGCTCCTGCATCGGGCTGGGCCTCCTGGTCTCGGCCCTGGTGCATGGGCTGGCCCTGTCCCTGGTGCTGAATCTGGAGCCGCCCATCCCGGTGCCTGGCGCGGAGGCGGTGACGGAACTGGATCTGACCCTGTTCGCCGCAACCGTGGCGACTGAGCCCTTGCCCTCATTCGCGGAGCCTCCGTTGCCATCCGAACCCGAATCCGAACCCGAGCCAACTCCAGAGCCCGAGCCCGAGTCCGAACCAACACCAGAGCCAGAGCCCGAGCCCGAGCCAACTCCTGAGCCCGAACCCGAACCAATCGTCGCCCAGGAAGTCGTGCCACCCGAGGCGTTCACCCCTCCCCCGGTCGAGAAACCCAAGCCCAAGCCCAAGCCAAAATTACCGCCAAAACCGAGGAAGAAACCCGAACCCCACCAGCCAGCGGCGCGCCCAGCCGCCCCAGCGCCGCGGGCGGACCAGCCCCAACCCAGCGCCCCCGCGGGAACGGCAGCGGTCGCGAGGGAAGAGGGCTCCTCACGGGAGCGAGCGCAGGCCGAGGGCGCCTACCTGGCCGAGTTGCAGCGGGCGATCAAACGGCAACAAGGCTACCCGGAGGCGGCGCGTCACCGGGGCGCGGCTGGGACCACCACCCTGACCTTCGTCCTCCAGGCCGATGGCCACATCGACCGGGTGCGGGTGGCCCGGTCCGCCGGGGATAGCGATCTGGATCAGGCCGCCGTGGAGGCCATCAATCGGTTAGGGCGTTTCAAGCCCATCCCCTCGGTGCTAGGTCGCGATAGCTGGACCCTCAGGATTCCCATTCGGTTCGATTTGCGTTAATCAATCCCGAACGCCGTCCCGCCGCGGGCCTTGCTTTGGCGGCGCCAGCCCCGGGTGCTCCCCGAGGCCCTATCCTCCAGGGCCTCGGCCGGCTATCCGGCGATCAAGACCCCGTCTTGTCCAGTAGCGCCCGCACGGCATCCCCGATGTCGTCGGCGTAGAGATCGCGGAAGAAATGATCGGCGCCGTCGAGGACGATCAACTGGACGCGCTGGCCATCGGCCAAGGGTTGCACCTTCTCAGCCAGTCCGGCGACCACCTTGTCCTCGCTGCCGGCGATGACCAGCACCGGGGCCTTGATCTCGGGAATCAGGCGGGGCGTGTCCATGCGCGGGTCCGGGGCATAGTAGGAGAGGAGGGCGGCGGCGGTCGCGGTGGTGTCCGGGCAATAGATAAAGTCCAGATGCTCCAGCATGGCGCTGGCCCGGCCTTCGGCGGCAAGCTGGCGGGCCTGGGCGAGCTGGGGGGCCAGCTCCTTGCCGTAGCGCTGGCGATAGTCCTGCTCCGCGTCGGCCTCGTTCCAGGTCTGGGGGGCGATCAGGATGACGGCGTTGACCGGTGCCTCGGGGTGCTCAACCGCGAAGCGGGCGGACTGGTTGCCGCCGCGCGAATGCCCCAGGAGCGTGATCTTGGCGGCGCCCTGGCCCTGGAGCCAGCCCAGCCAGGCGCCGATCTCCGCGACCGCGTCCGTATGTTGGTGAGTATGGGGGGTGGCGCATTCGTACATGCCGTGGCGATTGTCGAGCCCCAGGCTAAGGGTCATGGACAGGGAGCTGATGCCCCGGTCCTTGAGGGCCGACTGCAGGCCTTGCAGGGTCTCCATGCCGCCATGGGCCAGGGTGCCGTGGGTCATGAGGACGACGGGGCCTTGGGGCCAGTTGGCGCCGGTGGTCTCCAGGTTGGCGTTGAGGGTCAGGCCCTGGTGTTCCAGGGTGACCTCTTCGCCCTGGACCGGCG
This sequence comes from Chromatiaceae bacterium, assembly GCA_020851955.1. GTDB lineage: Bacteria > Pseudomonadota > Gammaproteobacteria > Chromatiales > Chromatiaceae > M0108. The sequence continues at coordinate 10,185 of JADZBU010000357.1, forward strand.
TTAGCGAGAGGGCCAGGAGCAGTGCCAGTCCGGTGGTGGGGAGCAGGGATTTCATGGGGGTGGTCTCCGTGGTTCGATTGATGGCCCCGGCGCTTTGGGTAGCCCGGGGGATGTGATATAGCCAACGCCGCCGGGCTTTGGGTTTCCGGGATGAGCGGTGTCTGGCGGGGCTTGGCGATAGCATTCCTGCTGTCGATACCTCCTACCAGCTCCCGCCCGGTAGGGCCCGGGCCGGGTGGTGTCTGGCGGGGGACGCCGTGAATACGTCCCTGTAGGCTTGGCGACCGCATCCCTGCGGTCGACACCCCCGCCAGCCCCCACCCGGCCCTTCCGCTAGCTGCCGAACCTTGACCGGCGCCGGGTAGAGTTGCAAGCCTGCGGCGGGTCTTGGTTCAGGCGTGCTGAGTGAAGTGGGGCCTTCATGGCTTATCTCCAGTATTTTGCCCCTCTGTCATGTCCGTCAGCCGCTCCGAGGGCAATTCCCCGGACTGGCCGAGTACTTGGCCTAGTACCGCTCGGGAGCGATGGGCTATGAAATCCCGCGACAGGCGCCGCTCCCCAAACAAGAGCTGCCGATGGGCGACGCTATCCTGGTAGAGGATATCGGCCGGCTGGGGGGAAAAGGCCCGCTGGCGGGTGATGCGGGCAATGCGCCCCAGGTTGACGCCGCGCCCGTCATCGAGCAGCACCAGGTGGGGGGCGAGCCCCCGGCTGGGATCGGGACGGGGGGAGTCGATGAGCGCCAGCAGCACGAAGGGGGTGGCGGTCAGCCGCACCCCCAGTTGGACGGCGCTGTCATTCAGCTCCGGTAACTGTTCAGGTACCCCTTGCCAAACAGTAGGCTAAGTGTCTAATCTTGGGCCATGCCTGAGCAGCAACCCCTAGCCGTTTCTCCCGAGGGCCCAGAGGCCGAGGTGGTTCGTCTGCGCGCTCA
>JADZBU010000358.1 GCA_020851955.1 Chromatiaceae bacterium
GGCATGGGAGGCAAGGTCGATCCCACCCGCCTGGGCATCGCCGATTTGAGTCGCACCGAAAAGGACAGCCTGCTGTCGCGGACCCGCAAGGAATTACGGCAGCGCTTTGGCTTTCCGCTCAACCCCAAGCGGCGCTTTGCCGTGCCCGCCGTCTATTCCCTGGAGGACAGCATCAGGTCGCCGGACGGGGTTCCGGCCTGCGGGATGGCTGGGCAACCTTCCCATCTCAACTGCGGCGGGCTGGGCTCCGCCACTCACGTCACCGCCACCGCCGGACTCTTTGCCGTGGGGGTGACCCTGAAACGCCTGGCCTGGCCAGCAGGGCAACCCAGCCAAAGTCGCGCGAAATCGAGGAGTGCATCGGAAGAGGAGCCACCGGTACCCACCTCCACCGACTGAACAGAAGGGGTCCGGCGGCTTGTCGTCACCCGACTTATCGTGCTCACTCCGCCGCGGAGCCAGACCGCGGGCCTTGCGCGAGCGTCCTCCTCGCCTTCCCTGATTTTTTGGACCGCGAACGCGGGAGCGTCCGCAAGGCGGCGGGGTATCCTCTACCCCGCCGCCAGCGCCCTGAACCTGGGCTAGCCGCCTATTTGTGCACGCCCAGCTTCTCGCGCCAGCCCGGGTAGAGCTTGTCGGCATCGAGGGGGAAGGACTCGAAGGCCCGCGCGAATTCCTGGTGGCTCTTGGCGAACTCGATCGGATCGGCACCGGCCTTCCAGCACTCGTAGGACTGGCGCAGCGAGATGGCGCCCGCCGCCGGGGAGTCGATGTGGCCATAGGCGCCGCCACCGGAGGTGTTGATGACGTTGCCGTGACCCAGGTTCTCGAAGAAGCCGGGCAGCCGCAGGGCGTTCATGCCACCGGAGATGATGGGCGTGGTGGGCTTCATGCCGTACCACTTCTGGAAGTAAACCGGGCCCTGGCACTCGTCACGCTCGATCATGTAGGCGATGATCTTGTCGTCCGCGTCACCTTCCATCTTGCCGTAGCCCATGGTGCCGACATGGATGCCCGAGGCGCCCTGGAGGCGGGAGATCTTGGCCAGCACAAAGGCGGTGTAGCCGCGCTTGGCGGAGGGCGAGGTGATCATGCCGTGGCCGGCGCGGTGATAGTGCAGATATTGGCCGGGGTACTGGCGGCGGGCGGTGGTGATCATACCGGGGCCGCCGACGAAACCATCCACCAGGAAGGCGACCTTGTCCGCGTCGGGGCCAAAGGTCTCCAGGATGAAGTCCGCGCGGGCGCACATCTCGTAGTGGTCGTCGGCGGTGATGTTGGCGGAGAAGAGCTTGGCCTCGCCGGTCTCGTCCTGGGCGCGCTTCATGGCGTCATAGACGAGGGGATAGACCTTCTTGGCGGGACAGAAGACCTGGTTGCCCTGGGGCTCGTCGTTCTTGATGAAGTCCCCGCCCAGCCAGAACTGGTAGGCGGCGGCCGCGAAGGGCTCGGGGCGCAGGCCGAGCTTGGGCTTGATGATGGTGCCGGCGATGTAGCCACCGTCCTTGATGGGACGGCCGAGGATGCGCCACATGTCGGAGATGTCCTTGGCGGGGCCGTCGAACAACTGGATGGCGCGCTCGGGCATGTAGAAGTCATGGATCTTGCCGTACTCGATGTCCCCCATGCCCTGGTTGTTGCCGATGACCAGTGTCAGGAAGGACACGATCATCATGCGACCGTCGGTCATGTTGCGATCGAAGAGGTCCATGGGATAGGCAATGCGCATATCCTCGGTCGCCTCGTCGATGAAATAGACCAGGGCATCGACGCCCTTGGTGAAGTCATCGGTGGTGGAGACCTCGACGTTGGTGCCGGTGGAGGACTCGGCGGCGAAGTGTGCGGCGGCCTCCAGGTAGCCGTGACCGGCCTTGGGCTTCATCTTGTAAGCCACGAGGATGTGCTTGCCACCGGCGATCAGGTCGGCTTCTTTGAGACTGAGGTCGGAGTAGCGCGCGGACTGGTCGAGAGCCATGGTTGTTGTCCATTCTATTTTAGATATTTTACGGGCCACCCCAGGGGCGGTCCCCCCTCCCCGGTCTCCGGTCAAAAACCAGCGCTCGGGTACTCGGTCGGTACCTTAGCGGAGGATAATTCATAAGTAAAATATCAAATGATAATCCGCGGTATCGGGCAAGGCGTCAAGCGAGCATCCCCGGCCCTCCAGGGCACCCGCTGTTGCCCAAGCCGATCCCCGCGCATCGCTCCTCCCCGTTCCATTCCAGGCATCGGGCCCGGGTGGCGGCGATCACTAAGCCCGGCGCCCGGATGGACCGGTTCCTGATTGACGCCGCCCGGCACTTGCTGGCAGGATCGCAACAGCACCTGGAGAATCCGCCTCCTGGGGAATACCCATGACCCTGCCGCAAAATCCGCGTCCCAGCCTCCTCATCGTCGATGACATGCATGAAAACCTGCATGCCATGACGCAGATACTGCGCGATGACTATGCCATTGCCGCCGCCACCAGCGGCGAGAAGGCGCTCGACCTGGCCCAACGCCAGCCCCAGCCCGAGCTGATTCTGCTGGACGTCAAGATGCCCGGCATGGACGGCTATTCGGTCCTGGCCCACCTCAAGGCCAACCCCGCCACCACCGAGATCCCGGTCATCTTCGTCACCTCCCTGGCCGAGGCGGACGACGAGGCGCGGGGCCTCCAGCTCGGGGTCGCCGACTATGTCACCAAGCCGGTGAATCCCGATCTGCTGCGCCAGCGGGTGCGCACCCAACTGGAATTACACCGGCGGCGACATGGCCCCGGCCCGGGTTGGCGACCGGCGGAGGGTGGACCAGCGGCCGCCAACCTGGCCCGCGACCCCCTGCTGGCCGACCGTATGCCGCAACTGCTGGTGGTGGATGACGTTCCGGACAACATCCACGGCCTGATCGAGACCCTCAAGGAAGAATATCGCATGCGGGTCGCCACCTCGGGCCCCAAGGCCCTGGACATCATCACGGGCCCCACCCCGCCGGACCTGGTCCTGCTCGACATCCTCATGCCGGGCATGGACGGTTACGAGGTCTGCCGACGCATCAAGGCCCTGCCCCTTGGTCAGCGCATTCCCATCATCTTCGTCAGCCAGGTCGATGCCACCCAGGACAAGCTCAAGGGCTTCGCCAGCGGTGGCGCCGACTACATCACCAAACCCTTCGACATCGACGAGGTGCGCGCCCGGGTGCGCACCCACCTGGAACTGGCGAGCTTGCGCAACCAGCTCGAGGAACGGGTGGCCCAACGCACGGCCCTGCTCAAGCAGAGCGAGCAGCGCTATCGCGTCCTCGCCGACTACTCCCCCAACTGGGAGTACTGGCGGGCCCCCGACGGGGACTACCTCTACGTCTCGCCCGCCTGCCAGGCCATCTCCGGCCATCCCCCGGCGGACTTTTTCGCCGATCCAAACCTCATGGAAAAGCTGATCCATCCCCAGGAACTGGAGGCCTGGCGCGCCCATATCGCCAAGGTGTCGGGGCCGGAAGCCGAGCTGCGCATGGTCCGCATCCGCGATCGGAGCGGTAACGAACGCTGGCTGGAGCATGTCTGCAAGCCCGTCTTCGACGAGGAGGGACGTTTTCTGGGCCGACGGGGTTCCAATCGCGACATCACCGATCGGCACCGCGCCGAACAGGATCTGGACTTCTTCCTCCACCGCGATCCCCTGACGGGTTTTCCCAATCGCACCCTCTTCATCGAGTTGCTGAATCTGGCCGTTCAGCAGAACGAATATGCCCAGAAGGAGTTTGGCTTGCTCTTTCTGGACCTCGACCAGTTCAAGACCATCAACGAGAGCCTGGGCCACGAGGCTGGCGATCGCGTCCTGCTGGAGGTCGGCCACCGGCTGCGCGCCCTGCTGCCGGACATGGACACCATCGCCCGCATCGGCGGCGACGAGTTCAACATCATCCTGCAACGCGACGCCAGCCTCCCCGGTATCGACCTCCTGGCCCAGCGCATGCTCGAGGCCCTCAATCAGCCCATTGCGGTGGATGGCAATAACCTCTTTATCGGGGCCAGCATCGGCGTGGCCCTCTATCCCGCCGACGGCCGCGATGCCGCCTCCCTGCAGAGCAACGCCGACGCCGCCCTCCATCTGGCCAAGGCCCAGGGCCGGGGCCTGTTGCGCTTCTCCTCCCCGGAGATGACCCAACGCGCCAGAAACCGCCTCACCCTGGAGGCCGATCTGCGCCAGGCCCTCGACCAGGACGACCTCTGCCTGCACTACCAACCCCAGGTGGACCTGCGCCAGGGCGGCATCCTCGGCCTGGAGAGCCTGGCGCGCTGGCGCCACCCGGAGCGCGGCTGGATCTCTCCCGCCGAATTCATCCCCCTGGCCGAGGAAAGCGGCCTGATCGCGCGGCTGGGGGAGTGGGCCCTGCGCACCGCCTGTCACCAGATCCGCCACTGGTCCGAGACGGGGCTGCCCTCGGTACCCATCGCTGTCAACGTCTCCATGATGCAGCTTAGCCACGGCGACCTGACCGGGACCATCGCCGCCATCCTGGCGGAAACGGGGGTCCCGCCCCACCGGCTGGTCCTCGAAATCACCGAGAGCGTCATCATGGCCGACCGGGACAAGTCCATGCGGGTCCTGGCGGAACTCCATGCCCTGGGCGTGGGCCTGTCCATCGATGACTTCGGCACCGGCTATTCCTCCCTGGCCTACCTGCAGCAACTCGACGTCACCGAGCTGAAGATCGACATCTCCTTCGTGCGCAAGCTGACCACCGACGGCAACAGCGTCGCCATTGCCAAGGCCATCATCGCCCTGGGCCATAGCCTCGGCCTCAAGCTCATCGCCGAGGGGGTGGAAACCCGGGATCAGGCCCAATGCCTGCGGGATCTGGGCTGCGATGCCATCCAGGGCTACTGGATCAGCCGCCCCATCCCCGCCGGGGAGATGACGGACTTTCTCGCCGCCTTCCGCCCCTTGGCGCTCGATCCGGAACCCGGGTGAAGGGGAGCGGACCAAGCCCCGGGTACCCCGGTCCCCAGGCCCTCGATAGCGGGCAACCCCGGCCCTTGCCGGCACCACCGCCCTGCCATGTCCAGGCTAACTGGCGTCTATGCTGGCGGTTACCGCCTGCTCCATGCCGTTATCGCCGCAGCCGGGTCACGCCTGTCATGAAAGCAACCGCTCGCCCCTAGCCCCCCCCATGGACACCCAGACCCTGATCATCGCGGCCCTGACCGTGTCGCTGGCGATCAACCTCGGCATGGCCATCGTCTATTGGACGCGCCGCAGCTATCCGGGCTTCGGCTACTGGCTGGCCGGCACCCTCTGCCGGACCCTGGCGGGCCTGCTCCTGCTCCTGCCGCGGGACCAGTTCCCTCCCTGGCTGACCATCATCCTGGCCAACTATCTCTTGCTGGTGGA
>JADZBU010000359.1 GCA_020851955.1 Chromatiaceae bacterium
CGCACCGGTCCCATCCAGGTCCTGGTGGTGGATGACAGCCCCACCGCCCGGGACCTGATCAGCGCCCTCATCGCGGGGGACCCCCGCCTGACGGTCCGCGGCCAGGCCGAGGATGGGCGGGCCGCGGTCCGCCTGGCCCAGGCCCTGCGCCCGGACCTGGTGACCATGGATCTGCGGATGCCGGAAATGGATGGCCTGCAGGCCATCGCGGAGATCATGGACCAGTGCCCCACCCGCATCCTGGTGGTCTCGGACGCGGCGGATGCCGCCAACGCCATGGCCGCCGTGGCCCGGGGCGCCCTGGACGCCACCTTCAAACCCACCCTGGACGACGGACCCGCCTTCACCGCCCGACTGCGGATGCTGGCCGGGGTGCCGGTGATCCGCCACCTGCGCAGCCTGGCGGAGGCCAGACCCGCCGCCCCGATGATGACGCCCAGCACCGGCGCGAGCGGTGCCGGCGGCGCGGTGATCGCCATCGCCGTCTCGACCGGCGGGCCCCAGGCCCTGGCCCGACTGCTGCCGGCGCTCCCCGCCGGTCTCCCGGCCCCGGTGCTCATCGCCCAGCACATCAGCGACGGCTTCGCCCAGGGCATGGCCCAGTGGCTCGATGGCCTCTGCCCCCTGCCGGTGACGGTGGCCCGCGACGGCGAGGCCCTGCGGCCGGGTCATATCTATCTCGCCGATCCCGCGTCCCACCTGACCCTGGCGCCGGGCGACCGGGTCCGCCTCACCCCCTGCGCGCCGGACGATCGCTACCGCCCGAGTTGCGACCGGCTGCTGAACTCGGTGGCGGCGGTCGGGCCCCGGGCCATCGGCCTCATCCTCACCGGCATGGGCCGGGACGGGGCCCAGGGCATGGCCGCCATCGCCGCCGCCGGCGGGGTCACCTTCGCCCAGGACGAGGCCACCTCGGTGGTCTTCGGCATGAACCGGGAGGCGATCCTGGCCGGCGGCGTCCAACGGGTGCTGCCCCTGGAAGCCATCGCCGGGGAACTGACGCGCCTGGCGGGCGGCGCGGGGAGTCCCCTGATCAGGATGGCCGGGACCGGGACATGATCGTTCAGGCCACCAAGGCCCTGGTCAAGAGCCGCCTGGGCCTGAGTTTCGAGGGCCCGGGGGAGCAGCCCTTGCGCCGGGCCATCGAGCGCCGCCTGGCGGCGACCGGGGCCGCCGCCAGCCTGGACTATGTGGCGCGCCTGGCCCAGGACCCGGATGAACTGGACGCCCTGGCCAGCCTCCTGACCATCAACGAGACCTACTTTTACCGCGAGCCCGAGCACCTGCGGCTGCTCACGGACCACCTGGCCCCGGAGTTGCTGCGCACCCGCCCGCCGGGCAGGCCGGTGCGCATTCTCTGCGTGGGCTGCGCCACCGGGGAGGAGCCCTACTCCATCCGCATGGCCCTGCGCGAGCGCTGGGGCAATGAGTCCGACCGCGATTTCGCCATCACCGGCGCGGACCTGGACCGAGAGGCCCTGGCCGCGGCGCGCCGGGGCCGCTATCGCCCCCTCGCCTTTCGCGCCCTGGACCCGGAGCGCCAGACCCGCTGGTTCACCGCCACCCCGGAGGGCGACTGGCGGTTGGCGGACAGCATCCGGGGCAGCGTGGACTTCCTGCAACTCAACCTGCTCGCCGCCACCTATCCCGACGCACTCGCGGGCCAGGACCTCATCTTTTACCGCAACCTCTCGATCTATTTCGATGCCCCGACCCGCCAGGTCGTCATGGGGCGGCTGGGGGACCTGCTGCAACCGGCCGGCTATCTGCTCGTCGGCCTGGCGGAGACCCTCGCCAATGACTACGGGCTCCTGACGCTGCGCGACCAGGGGGGCGTCTGGTATTTCAGCAAGCAGCCCGCCGCCCCGGAGCCGGGACCCGGCGCCAAGCCGCCCCGGCGGACCCTGCCGACCCGCGCCGTAACCCTTCGGCCCCCCCCGCCGCATGGGTTGGGTTCGATGGCTCAAACCACTGATTCTCTTGCTCCCTCCCCCCTTGTGGGGGAGGGTTGGGGAGAGGGGGCTGAACGGTTACCCCGCGCCCGGCTGGCGACCGCTGGTCCTGGGGCTGGGGCTGGGGCTGGGGCTGGTTCGGGTGCTGGAGTTGGGGCTGGTTCCCGCATCGGTGTCGGAGGGGCAGGGTCAGCGGCCAGGCCGCCTAGCCACGGCGTCCCGCTCCGCCCTCCGCTCACGCCAAGCCCGACCCCATGGGCAGCCGCCAGCGCAGCTACCGCCATGGCGGCCACCGCTACGGCCCCTTCCACCGCAGCCGCCGCTGCCGCTGCCGCTACTACCGCTGCCGCTACCGCCACGGCCACCAGCACCACGGCCGCCACCGCCAAGCCCGCTATCGCCACGCCCGCCACCGCCACGCCCGCCACCGCCACGCCCGCTATCGCCACGCCCGCCACCACCTCGCCCGCCACCACCAAGGCCGCTACCGCCAAGGCCGCCGCCACGGCGGCCCAGCGCTACCAGCAGGCCCTGACCCTGGCGCGGGCGGAGCGCTTCCCCGCCGCCCTGGAAACCCTGGCCCCCCTCTGCGCCGCGCCCACGGCGGACCCGGCCCACCTGACCCTGCGGGCCCAGATCCTGCACGCCCAGGGGGACCTGACCGGGGCCGAGGAAACCGCCCGCCAGGTGCTGGCCGCCGATCCCTGGGCCCTGGAGGCCCTGGTCCTGCTGGGCCGCATCAGCCGCGCCCAGGGGCGCCTGGAGGCGGCGGTCGAGCACCTGCGCCACGCCATCTACCAGCGCCCCGATTATTGGCCCGCCCATGGCGAATTGGCCGAGTGCCGGCGAGCCGCGGGCCAGGACGAGGCCGCCCGGCGCGAATACGGCATCGCCCTGCGCCTGTTGGCGGCGAGGCCCGAGGTCCTGGCCCAGGCGGGGCCTCTGCCGCCGGCCTTGAGCTGGATGGACCTGCGCCAACTCTACCAGGCGCGGCTCGCCCGCCTCGGGCACCCGGACTGAGACCCGCCCCGTGGCCCTGGACATCGGCAAATTCATCGGTCGCTTCATCGGCGAGGCCCGGGACCACCTGACCCGCCTCGAGGCCGGGCTCGCGGCCCTGGAGACCCAGCCCGACGACGCCGAGGCCATCAACGCCCTCTTCCGCTCCGCCCACACCATCAAGGGCTCGGCGCGGATGATCAAGCTGCTGGGGATCAGCGCCAACGCCCACCGCATGGAGGACCTGCTGGGGGCCCTGCGGGCCGGTACCCGGCGCCCCGAGGCCGCCAACCTGGGCCTGCTGCTGCGCGGGGTGGATGCCATCGCCGCCCAGCTCGACCAGGTCGAGGCCAGCGGCGGCGACCCGCCC
>JADZBU010000360.1 GCA_020851955.1 Chromatiaceae bacterium
CAGCGCCCTGCTGGACCGCCAGCGGGGCGTGCTGGCAGTGATTTCGGCCAAGGTGGGGAGCATCGAAGACAACCGCCTGGGCGGCTGGTACAGCTACCGCGCCTCCAAAGCGGCACTAAACATGTTACTGAAGACCGCCGCCATCGAGGTCAAGCGCGGCAATCCGCAAGCAGTGCTGGTCAGCCTGCACCCCGGCACCGTCGCCACCGGTTTATCCAAACCCTTTAAAGGTGAACAAATTGGCCGCCCAGCCAGGGTGGCGGTGCAGGAGATGCTAGAAACGCTAAACCAACTTAACCCCGCGGATACCGGCGCTTTCGTGAGCTACCAGGGTGAGCGCCTGCCATGGTGACGGGCGAGGTGGGGGGTGGGGGTTCTCGACCTGGCCCTGTCGGAAGGGAAATCAACGGATCCTGATTCGTAAACTCAGTCACCTCATCAGAGTTGACAGCTCCCGGGATCGGGTTAAGATTCGGTACCTTGCGGCCCGCACCCAGGCTCCCTCGACTCCGGAAAATCCCCATGCCCAGTCCCGCTTTTTCTCCCGAGTTGCGCCACGACTGGTCCCTCGATGAGGTGATGGCCCTGTTCGACCAGCCCTTCATGGACCTCATCTTTCGCGCCCAGTTGGCGCACCGGGTCTGCTTCGACCCCAACAAGGTCCAGATCAGCACCCTGCTCAGCATCAAGACCGGGGCCTGTCCCGAGGATTGCGGCTACTGTGCTCAGAGCGCCAGCCATGGCACGGACCTGGAACCCGAGCGCCTCATGCCGCTGGCGGAGGCGATCGCGGCAGCGGCAGCCGCCAAGGCCCTGGGCGCTACCCGCTTTTGCATGGGCGCGGCCTGGCGCAACCCCACGGACAAAAACCTGGACCGGGTGACCGACATGATCGCGGCGGTCCACGACCTGGGCCTGGAGACCTGCGTCACCCTGGGCATGTTGACGGACGCCCAAACCGAGCGCCTCAAGGCCGCCGGCCTGGACTACTACAACCACAACCTGGACACCTCCCCCGAGTTCTACGGCCAGGTCATCACCACCCGGACCTACCAGGACCGGCTGGACACCCTGGCCCGAATCCAGGCCGCGGGCATCAAGGTGTGCAGTGGCGGCATCCTGGGCCTGGGCGAGTCGCGTCGGGATCGCGCCTCCCTGCTGCGGCAACTGGCCAATCTGCCCCAGCACCCGGAGTCCGTGCCCATCAACCTGCTCGTCCAGGTGGAGGGCACGCCCCTGCACGGCACGGCGCGGCTCGATCCCCTGGAGTTCGTGCGCACCCTCGCCGTGGCCCGCCTGCTGATGCCGGCCTCCCAGGTGCGCCTGTCCGCCGGCCGCGCCGATATGAGCGATGAACTGCAGGCCCTCTGTTTCCTGGCCGGGGCTAATTCCATCTTTTACGGTGAACGCCTGCTGACGACCCCCAACGCCGGGGCGGATCGCGATCTGGATCTGTTCCAGCGCCTGGGCCTGAGTTTCGAGGCGGTGGACGCGGCCGAACGCACCGTGCCGGGTCCCTGCGAGCGGTGCGAGGCTCATTGAGTGAGGGGTAAGCGTTCAGCCCCCCCGGTCGCACCGGTTGGGTTCGGTAGCTCAAACCCCTGCTTCTCTTACTCCCTCCCCCCTGGCGGGGGAGGGCCGGGGAGAGGGGGATGAAGGTTTACAGTGTGCGCAAAGGGCCCTTGGCACCTATGCCGGGTGCGGGCCAGCGTATTTACCTGGCCCAGCGTGCCGGCGAGGGGAGGAGATTGGCCGCCACCTGGCGCCTTGCCATGACCGATAGCCGCGTCGGCGCGGCCCCCTGATCCATGCTTTACCGTGACCTCACCAGCGAACTGGAGCGTCGGCGGGCGGCCCATCTCTATCGCCAGCGCCGCCGGATCGAGGCGGCGCCAGGTCCCCATCTGACCCTTGATGGCCGTCCGGCCATTGCCTTCTGCACCAACGATTATCTGGGCCTGGCCCGCCATCCGGAGGTGATCGCCGCCTGCCAGCGGGGGGTGGAGACCTATGGCGTCGGCAGCGGCTCGGCCCATCTGGTCGCAGGTCATGGCCCGGCCCATCAGGCTCTGGAGGAGGAACTGGCCGATTTTCTGGGCCGCGAGCGGGCCCTGCTCTTTTCCACCGGCTACATGGCCAATCTTGGCCTCATCCAGGCCCTGGCCGGGCCGGGCGATCCCGTCTTCGAGGACCGTCTCAACCACGCCTCCCTGATCGATGGCGCCTTGCTGGCCCGAGCCCGTCTGCGGCGCTATCCCCATGGCGACGTGGCGGCCTTGCTGCGCCAGTTGGCGGCCTGTGCCCATGCCGAGTCGGAATCCGGTTCGGGGTCCTCGTCTGGATTCGGGTGCGAGTCCAGATCCGAGTTCGTGTCGGGGTCTGAGTCTGGGTCTGGATTCTGGTGCGAGTCTGGGTCCGAGCCTGGGTTCGGGTTCGGGTCCGAGTCTGGGTCCGAGTCTGGATGCGGGTTCGGGTCTGGATCCAGGTCCGACGCCCGCTCCAGGTCGGCGTCCGGCTCCGGGCCCGATACCGCGCCCACCGCCACCGGCCACTCGGTGGCCCTCATCGCCACCGATGGCGTCTTCAGCATGGACGGCGATCTGGCGCCCCTCCCCGAGTTGGCTGCCATCGCCCGGGCTGCGGGCGTGCCCCTCCTGGTCGATGATGCCCACGGCCTCGGCGTCCTGGGCCGCGAGGGGCGGGGCAGCCTGGATCATTTCGGGCTCGATGCCGTGGCCGTCCCCATCCTGATGGGTACCCTGGGCAAGGCCCTGGGTACCTTCGGCGCCTTCGTCGCCGGCAGCGAAGACTTGATCGAGACCCTGATTCAAACCGCGCGCCCCTACATCTACACCACGGCCCCGCCGCCGGCGCTGGCGGCGGCGACCCGCGCCAGTCTGGCCCTGGCCCGACGGGAGGAGTGGCGGCGGGAGCGTCTGCGGGAACTGATCCAGACCTTCCGCCAAGGGGCGGCACAGCTCGGGCTGCCGCTCATGCCCTCCACCACCCCGATCCAACCCATCCTTGCGGGCAGCGCCGAACGCGCCCTAGCCTGGAGTCAGGCCCTGGAGGCGCGGGGCATCCTGGTCACCGCCATCCGCCCGCCCACGGTGCCCGAGGGCTCCGCCCGGCTGCGGGTCACCCTCTGCGCGCTCCATACCGACCAGGATCTGGACTGCCTGCTAGCAGCCCTGGCGGAGTTGCCCAAGGGGGCGCGAGACCCGGGAGCGGCGGCATGAGCGCCGCGCCTTTGCTCCCTCCCCCCGCGCTGGGGAGGGTCGGGGAGCGGGGGCTGAACCTCTATCATGAGACCCGGGGCCAGGGCCCGGACCTGGTCCTGCTCCATGGCTGGGGCATGAACGCCGCCGTCTGGCAGGGCCTGCCCGCCGACCTGACCTTGGGTCATCGCCTGACGGCCATCGAGCTACCGGGCCATGGCGGCAGTCCTCACGATCCGGCCTGGCAAGGGCTGGATGACTGGGCGGATGCCTGTCTGGCGGCGGCCCCGGCCAGGGCCGTCTGGCTAGGCTGGTCCCTGGGCGGCCTGGTTGCCCTGGCGGCGGCCCACCGCGCCCCGGAACGCCTGGCGGGGCTGGTACTGATGACGGCCACGCCGCGCTTCGCGCAGGCCGACGACTGGCCCGCGGCCATGGACCCCGAGACCCTGGCGCGTTTCCACGAGGGCCTGCTGGCGGACCCCGCCGGCACCCTGGAGCGCTTCCTGGCTCTCCAGGTCCGGGGCAGCGAGGCGGCGAGGGACACGCTCCGCCTGCTCAAGCGGGAACTGGCGGCAAGACCCGCGCCCGACCCGGTAGCCTTGGCCCTGGGCCTGGACCTGCTGCGGAACTCGGATCTGCGCCCCGCGCTCCAGGCCCTCGACTGCCCCAGCCTCTGGCTGTTCGGCGCCCGCGATACCCTGGTCCCCGCCGCTGTCGGCGCCGACATCGCCGCCCTGCTGCCCGAGGCGCGGGTCCAGGTCATCGCCGGGGCCGCCCACGCCCCCTTTCTCTCCCACCCGGCGGCGACCACCGCCGCGC
>JADZBU010000361.1 GCA_020851955.1 Chromatiaceae bacterium
CACTGGCGGCGGCGAAGATGTCCAGGTCTCCGCCCTGCCCGCTCACATACTGGCGCTGCTGAATGCAGCGCAGGGTCTTGATCTGGTCACGCAGCACGGCGGCACGCTCGAAGTCGAGGACCCCGGCGGCGGCCTCCATGCGCCCCACCAGATCGCCAATGACTTCGTCCGTGCGGCCCTCCAGAAACTGGATGGTATGGCGCACATCCTGGACATAGTCCTCGGGTGTCACCAGCCCGACGCAGGGCCCGCTGCACCGCTTGATCTGATACTGGAGGCAAGGCCGCGACCGGTTGCGGAACACCGCCTCCTCGCACTGGCGCACCGGGAAGATCTTCTGGAGGAGATGCAGGGTCTCCCGCACCGCCCAGCCGCTGATGAAGGGGCCGAAGAAGCGGTCGCGCCCCTTGGTGGAGCCACGATGAAAGGTCAGGCGCGGGAAGGGGTCGCGGACCGTCAGACGGATATAGGGATAACTCTTGTCATCCCGCAGCAGGACGTTGAAGCGCGGCTGCAGGGACTTGATGAGGTTGTTTTCCAGCAGCAGGGCCTCGCCCTCGGTGCTGGTCACCGTCACCTCGATGTCCCGGATCAGGGAGACCATGAGCTCGATGCGCCGGTTGTGGGCGCGGCCAAAATAGCTCGACACCCGGCGTCGCAGATCCTTGGCCTTACCCACGTACAGCACCTTGCCCCCGCCATCCAGCATGCGATAAACGCCCGGAGTCTCCGGGATCTGCTTCAGGAGGCGGCGGGGATCGACGGGATCGACGGGATCGGCCGGATCGACGGGATCGACGGGATCGAGGTTGGACATCAGCCTCGGCCAGGCGCCTGAATCAGGCCGCCGCCACCCAGTCCCGCGCCTGGCCCACCACGGCGCGGAACATCTCGGTCGTCAACCGGCGGGTCTGGGTGTTGTAGCGGCTGCAATGATAGGAGTCCAGCAGCCGCGGCCCCCCCGGCAGGACATGCCCGGCGCCGTGGGCAAAGGGATAATCCTTCTGCTTGAGCCCCAGGGCGGTCAGCACGGCCCCGTGGGCCAGCCGCCCCAGAGCCAGCACCACGGCCCCCGCATCCAGGTCCGCCAGCTCCGCCCTCAGGTAGCTATTGCACTGGCGCGTCTCCGCCCCCGTCGGCTTGTTCTCCGGCGGCAGGCACTTGACGGCGTTGGTGATGCGACAGCCGATCATCTGGAGTCCATCGTCCCGGGCACGGGAGATGGGCTGGCTGCCAAAGCCATAGTCATACAGGGTCTCGTAGAGGAGGATACCGGCGTGATCACCGGTGAAGGGCCGTCCCGTGGCATTGGCCCCATGGAGCCCCGGGGCCAACCCCACCACCAGGAGCCGGGCCTCCCGGGCGCCAAAGGGGGGGACCGGGGCGGCGTGATAAGCGGGATGACGCCCCCGGACCTCGTCCAGGAAACGGGCCAGGCGGGGGCAGCGGCGGCAGCCGAGATCGAACCAAGCGGCCGGCAGGGGTAGGTCGGAATGGGGCATCATGGGAACGGGGATTGACCAGCATGGCTAACAGCATAAGGCCTGGCACCGGCCATACCAAACCCGGGGCAGCTCGCTGGCCCCAGAGGCACCCGACGGCCAGGCCTGCTTCCTGGACCCATTCAGCCCTTATCGCGCTCAACCCCCAAGGCGGACACGAATCCGGGCGCCCCCCAGCGGGCTCCTGGCGATAGCCAGATCCCCGCCGTAGGCCGCGCAGATCTCCCGCGCCACCGCCAGCCCGATGCCGTGCCCAGGGGTGGTCAAGTCCAGGCGGGCCCCGCGTTCGCCCAACCCCCGCGCCTGCTCGGCACTCATGCCGGGGCCATCGTCCTCCACCCATAACACCACCAGCCCGCCCTCGCGCCGTGCCCCGACCCGAACCCGGGTCCGGCACCACTTGAAGGCGTTGTCGAGCAGGTTACCCACCACCTCCAGGAGATCGCCCTCGGCCCCGCGGAAATGGAGCCCCGGCTCCAGATCCCGTTCCACCCTCACCGCGCGTTCGGCGTGGAGCTTGGTCAGGGTCGCCAGGAGGCGCTCGACCGTCGGAGCCAGGGGAATGGGTCGCGACAGGGTGGCGACCGGCCGGCCCCGGGCCCGCTCCAGTTGGTAGGTGACAATCTCGTCCATGCGCCGGATCTGCTCCGCCAGGACGGCTCTCGGCAAGGGATTTTGGGTCGATCCTGGCTCCGCCCCAACCCTGCCTTCGCCCTGCTCGCCCAAGGCGCCGCGCATCACGGCCAGGGGCGTCTTGAGGCTATGGGCCAGGTCGGCCAAGGCGTTGCCGAGCCGGGCCTGGCGCGCCGCCTCATGGGCCAGCAGGGCATTGAGGTTCTTGGTCAGGGCATGCAGTTCCCCAGGGTAGGCGCCGTGCAGCCGCTCCTGGCGGCCCGCCTCCACGGCGGCCACCTCGGCGGCCACCCGCCGCAAGGGGCCGAGCCCCCAGCGCAGGGCTACCAGGAGGGTAGCCAGCAAGACCAGGGACATAGCCCCCAGCCAGGTGAAGAGGTGGTCCCGAAAACGAGCCAATTCCTCCTCGTAGGGCCCCAGATCCTCCGCCACGCTGAAGGTATAGCCCGTGGGCGTCGGCCCGATGGACCAGGTGACGCCAAAACCCTCCACGAAGAAGGCGCGCCCCTGCGCCTCTTGGACCATCCGGAAACGACGCACCCCCGGGCCAAGCTGGTTCTCGAAGGGGATGTTCTCGCCGAGGGCCGAGAGGGAGCGCCACACCGACTCACCCTTGGCATCGGCGACCTGGGCATAGAGACCGGACCCCAGCAGACTGAAGCGCGCCTCCGCCAGGTCGCGCGGCAGGGTCAAGCCATCATCCTCCACATCCGCCGCAGCCATCAGGAGGTAGATCTGGCCCAACAGGCGCTCCTCGCGGGCCGCACCGGCACTGGCCTGGAAGGCCTGTTCCAAGGCCAGGCTCGTCAGGGCCATAAAGACCAGCATGACGAGGGCCGCGGCCCAAGTCACCCGCGCTCGAAGGGAACTCAAGGGCGGCCGTACCCGTCAAGGCCCCATGCCTCGCCCCCGCGTCTCAACCCGAGGGCACGAGGGGAGGCCCCGGCCAAGGCGTGGGTCCTAACAGCGCCTTGACACGACCGGAACGGCAACATCAGGGCTCCCCCAATGTAAAACGGTAACCGCGGCCCCGCAGGGTCTCGATGGGGGCCAAACGGCCATCCGGATCCAGCTTGCGCCGCAGCCGCCCGAGCAGAACCTCCAGCACATTGCTGTCGCGATCCTCGTCCTGGGGGTAGAGGTAATCCGCCAGTTCGCGCTTGGACAGGACCCGACCGCGCCGGGTCATCAGATGCTCCAGCAGGCGGAACTCAAAGGCCGTGAGTTCCACCAATCGCTCCCCGACCCACACCCGCTGGGTAGCGCGATCGAGACGCACCGGGCCCGCCCGCAACTCCTGCGTCGCCGCCCCCTGGGCGCGCCGCAACAAGGCCCTCAGCCGCGCCACCAACTCATCCATCTCAAAGGGCTTGGCGAGGTAGTCGTCGGCACCCGCCTCCAGCCCCTCGACCTTATCCTGCCAACGACCACGGGCGGTCAGCACCAGGATTGGCAACAAGCTGCCGGCGGCCCGCAAGCCGCGGATGATCTCGATCCCCGAGAGCTTGGGCAGGCCCAGATCCACCAGGGCGACATCGAAGGGATACTCGCTGGCCAGATAGAGCCCCTCGGCGCCATCCCCCGTCGCCTCGCACCGATAGCCCTCCGCGGTCAGGCGCGCCAGAAGCTGGCCGCGCAGGGCCACCTCGTCCTCGATCACCAGGATGCGCATGGGCCTGGTTTCGGGCGTCCTAGCGCCCGCTCGCCGGGATGAAGACGCTGCGCACCTCACCCGAGGGCGTCAGCACCTTGACCTCGTAGCCCCCGCCCTTCTCCCGTACCGAGAGGACCTTTCCGCCCGTTTGGCGGCGGACCTGCTCCGCCGCCTGGGCGGCGGAAGCAGCCCCCCCGCCCTGGCCCGCGAGTCCCAGTCCCAGCGAGGCCGCAAGGGTGGAACCGGGCCCCGCCAGGGCGACCAGAGTTAACAGGACCAGAGGGAAACGGCTAGGCGGCATGGAGGAATCTCACATACTGGGCAGGACGGACACCCGCAAATCTATCACAGCCAAATGGCCTCGCGACGCCCAGCCACCCAATAATTATCCCTTACCAGTCACTGCGCAAAATGAACGTGACCCCGCTGGCGGGAGGAGCCCACCGGGGGGCATAGACCGGGCGGGGCTCCACATATACGGGTTCCCGGACCACCACTACCCGCCTGTCCCGGTCCCAGTGGCCACGGTGACCATGGTGACCATGATCGTGGTGCCGCCGATGGCCTCTGTTCTCACGGTGTTCCCACTGATTGCCGTATCCGTAACCTCCGTCACGGTCGTAGCCACCGCCTCGGTCGGCCTGGGCCAGGCAGGGCAGGGCCAAGGCCCCAGCCAGTAAAGCTACCGTCATCCAGCCCATCGTTGTCGTTTTCGTGCTCATGATGCTTCTCCTCTGGGGTTCGGCGGGGCCCACTGCCCTCACCGTTGGCAAGCATCCTAGCGCGCCCTGCCTGAACCCAAGCTGAACCAAGGCCAAGTCCCGCCGACCTGAAGGCGTCCCTCTTGACCGGCGCGCCATGATCCAAAAACTCCCCGAGCGACAGACCTGATTCAGGCCCCCTGGCTACCTTGAGTCGGCCTGGAAACCAAATTGAAACAAAGGGAAACGCTTGGATGCCATAGCGACATCGCCCCGATACCCTCGCGGGGAAGAATAGGATCACCGAAGCGATAAGCGTCACCCCGAGGTGGCAGGTCGGTGAACCCATCCCAATATTTAATAGGAACAACAGCATGAAAGCACTCAATCGCCTCGTCCTGGCCCTGGCAACGACCAGCCTTATCGCCGCGGGCGCGGCCCAGGCAGGCGGGCCGGGAAGTGGTGGCGGCATGGGCAAGGGCCAAGGCGCTGGCCAGGGCCAGATGCGGCATGCCCCCGATGGCGCGGGGGGTGGCATGGGCGGCCAGGGTGGCGGCCAACGTCAGGGGCAAGGTCAAGGTCAGGGTCAAGGCGGACAATTTGGCTCCCAAAACCGCGATGTGAATGCCAATGTCGGCGGGGTGTCGATCCGTGGCCGGGACCGGCTGCAAACCCGGACCATGACCCCTGCCGGGTCCACCATCACCCCCTAAACCATGGAGCCAGTCGCCACCCAGAAACCGCCAGCCCCGGGCGGGAGCAGGTCCCGTCGGGATCCCAATGGCCAGTAGGCGGCGGCGAGTGCAACCCAAATACTCAACTCCCCTTTTCCAGAGAGAATCAACTCCATGAATATCAAAATGAATCTATTTGTTATGACCCTGGCGGCGGCATTGGCGGGACCTATCGGGTTCCTGGGTACCGATGCCCTGGCGGCCGGTCCCCAAGGGGGTCGGGGGGTGCGCGTCCAACCCCTGAACGCCGATGAGGCGGCAACCCTGACCTTCATGCGCGAGGAGGAAAAAATGGCTCGGGATGTCTATTTGAATATGGCGGCGCGCTGGGCCCAGCTACCTTTCGCCAATATCGCCAAATCCGAGCAGCAGCACATGGATGCGATCAAGGCCAAGCTGGACAGGTACGGCCTGCCAGACCCGGCCCTGGCCGGGATTGGCGCCTTCCGGGATACGGAGCTCCAGGTCCTGTACGACGGGCTGACGGACCGGGGCGAGACCGCCTACCTGGAAGCACTCTGGGTGGGTGGCCTGATCGAGGAGGTGGATATCGAGGACCTCGACAACGCCATCGCCGCCACCAGCCATCCTGACCTGGCCCAGGTCTATGGCAATCTGCTGCGCGGCTCGCGCAATCACCTGCGCGCCTTCGCGAGCGCGATCGAGCGTCAGGGAGTGGTGTACCAGGCCCAACACCTCGACCAGGAAACCGTGGACGCCATCATCGACAGCCCCATGGAACGCGGCAAGTAACCGCTTGGGTCGCGTGAGAGGCGCCTTCCCGTCCCAGTGGCGG
>JADZBU010000362.1 GCA_020851955.1 Chromatiaceae bacterium
ACGTGCGCGACTGGCTCTATGTCGAGGACCACTGCCGGGCCATCTGGCGGGTCCTGGCGGCTGGCCGGCCCGGCGAAGTCTATAACGTCGGCGGCGACAGCGAGCGCACCAACCTGGAGGTGGTCGATACCCTCTGTGGCCTGCTCGACGAACTGGTGCCGGACTCGCCCCACCGGCCCCATGCCCAACTCAAGGTCTTCGTCACCGACCGCCCCGGACATGACCAGCGGTACGCCATCGATGCCACCAAGCTCAAGACCGAACTGGGCTGGGCCCCCCAGGAGCGCTTCGAGACCGGCCTGCGCCGGACCCTGGCCTGGTATCTGGAGAACCCGGACTGGTGCGGACGGGTGATGGACGGCAGTTATCGCGGCCAGCGGCTGGGGACAGGCGCGGGCAAGGATGACCTTGGGGAGGGCGCGGCATGAATCGCAAGGGCATCATCCTGGCCGGGGGCTCCGGCACCCGGCTCTATCCGCTGACGCATACCATCAGCAAGCAACTGCTGCCGGTTTACGACAAGCCCATGATCTACTACCCCCTGGCCACCCTCATGCTGGCGGGGATTCGGGAGATCCTGGTCATCACCACCCCCCGGGATGCCGACGCCTTTCAGGATCTGCTCGGCGACGGTGGCCAGTGGGGTATCGCCCTCCAGTACGCCGTCCAGCCCGAGCCCGGCGGCCTGGCCCAGGCCTTTATCATCGGCGCCGATTTCGTCGCCGGTGACCCGAGCTGCCTCATCCTGGGCGACAACATCTTCTACGGCCATGGCCTGGTCCAGCAGATGCGCGCCGCCAATCTCCGCGAACGCGGGGCCTCGGTCTTCGGCTACTGGGTCAAGGACCCCGAGCGTTATGGCGTCGCGGAACTCGACTCCCTCGGGCGCGTCCTCGGCCTGGAGGAAAAGCCGGCCAAGCCCAAGTCCAACTACGCCGTCACCGGGCTCTACTTTTACGACGAGCAGGTGTGCGACCTGGTGGCTAATCTCAAGCCCTCCCCCCGGGGCGAACTGGAGATTACGGACCTCAACAATCTCTACCTGGCCCGGAGCGAGCTCTTCCTGGAGCGTCTGGGCCGGGGTACCGCCTGGCTCGACACCGGCACCCATCAATCCCTGATGGAGGCCAGCAACTTCATCGAGACCATCGAGCAGCGCCAGGGCCTCAAGATCTGCTGCCCCGAGGAGGTCGCCTGGCAAAGACGCTGGATCGACGCCGACCAGTTGCGCGCCATCGCCGCGCCCCTGGCCAAGAGCGGCTATGGCGAATATCTGTTGGGGCTGCTGGAGCGCTCCGCCGAGCCATGAAGATCATCGAAACCGAGATCCCCGGCGTCCTAGTCATCGAACCCCGAGTCTTTGGCGACGAACGGGGCTATTTCCTGGAGAGTTGGCAACAGGAACGCTACGCCGCCGCTGGCATCCCTCCCGGTCTGGTGCAGGATAATCAGGCCTATTCCCGCCATGGCGTCCTGCGCGGCCTGCACATCCAGCATCCCCATGCCCAGGGTAAGTTGGTGCAGGTGCTGAGGGGCGAGGTCTTCGACGTGGCCGTGGACGCCCGCCCCGGCTCGCCCTGGTTCGGGCGCTGGGTCGGCGCCCTGCTCTCCGGGGAGAACCACCGCCAGTTCTGGGTCCCCGCTGGCTTTGCTCATGGCTACTATGTCACCGGCGCGGACGCCCTCTTCAGCTATAAGTGCAGCGACTACTATCACCCCGAGAATGAGCTGTCGGTGGCCTGGAACGACCCCGCCATCGGCATCGACTGGCCCCTGCGGGGTGAGCCCATCCTCTCCGCCAAGGATCTGGCGGCTACTCCGCTCGCCGCCGTCCCGACCGAGCGCCTGCCGGCTTATGCCGGCCCCTGATTTGGACTCCGGATTGAATCCCTTGATGAAAAAGCGACCCGAAATCCTGCTGATTGGCGCCGACGGTCAGGTCGGTTGGGAATTGCAACGTACCCTGGCGCCCCTGGGCAACCTGACCCGCGCCACCCTCGATGGTCGTTGGGAGCGGGCCCTGGACCTGGCCAACGCCGAGTCCATCGCCGGGGTCCTGCGCGAGACCCGGCCCGATATCGTCATCAACGCCGCCGC
The DNA here is from genome assembly GCA_020851955.1 of Chromatiaceae bacterium. GTDB lineage: Bacteria > Pseudomonadota > Gammaproteobacteria > Chromatiales > Chromatiaceae > M0108. The sequence continues at coordinate 2,098 of JADZBU010000362.1, forward strand.
CTACACGGCGGTGGACAAGGCCGAGACCGAACAGGACCTGGCGCAACGCATCAACGGCGATGCCCCCGGCCTGCTGGGCCGTCTGCTCGCCGAGCGCCGCGTGCCCGTCCTCCATTACTCCACGGATTTCGTCTTCTCCGGTCAGGCCGAGCGCCCCTACCAGGAGGATGATGAACCCGGCCCCCTCAATGTCTATGGCGCCACCAAGCTGGATGGCGAAAACCGGCTGCTCGACTCCGGCGCCCCGGCCCTGATTCTGCGCACCAGTTGGGTCTATGGCCGCCACGGTCAGAATTTTCTCCTCACCATGCAGCGCCTGCTGCGGGAGCGGGAGGAACTCCAGGTGGTGGATGATCAGATCGGCGCCCCGACCTGGAGCCGCCTGCTGGCCGAGGTCAGTGCCCAACTCCTCTACCGCGTCCTGAGCGGAGACATCGATCTGGAGCGCCAGTCCGGCCTCTACCAGGTCACCGGCGGTGGCCAGACGAGTTGGTGGGGCTTTGCCAAGGCGATCCAGCAGGCCAGCGGCGCCCGCTGCCGCCTGCTGCCGATCCTCTCGCGCGACTATCCCTCCCCCGCCAAGCGGCCGACCTACTCGGTCCTCGATAACGGCAAGCTCCTGGATACCTTCGGGCTGGCCCTCCCGCACTGGGAGACCTCCCTGGCCATGTGTCTGGCGGACACTTGAGAAGGCCGGCGACGGCAGGCCAGCTCAGGCTTGCCTGCCCTTGCCATGCCAGTATCTTTGCGGATCTGGCTTGGGCGGTGGGGCCTTGACCCCCCCGAAGACCACATCCATACTCAAAATTCTCCGGGTGCCTTAGGTTCTTCCTAAACTAATCCCGCCAAAATTATCCCCACTACCAGAGGTAACACCATGAAAAAAATGCTCCTGGCAGCCCTGTGTACGGCCGTGGCCCTGCCCGCCCTTGCCCAAGAGGCCAAGGTGGACATCACCTTGCAAGCTGCCATGCCCTCCATTCGCGACCCGTCTAGGAACGATACCTTCAAGTTCACCCTGACGGACGCCAAGATCGTCACCAGCCTCGCATTGGAATGCCAGGCGGGCCGGACCCAGGCCCTGGTGTTGCGCACCAATGAGCAATGCAGCGTCAAAGGCACGGGTGCCATCGTCAATCCCTCGAATCCTGGCCAGCGGATGCCCCGCGCTCAGTACGCGGGTGGCTTCACCGTCAAGGAGAATGGCCAGGTCGAGGGTAACACCCTCAGCGTGAACTACCTGGCGGTGGGCAAGGTCCCGGCCTCCTCGGAATCCTTCGGCGGCGGCATGACCCTGAAGCCGGAAAATCCCTCCCCGGGGGCGGCGGAGTTGCAGGCCACCATCCTGAAGAAGCTGAGGGGCGAAAAGGCGGCGGGCTCCGTCATCGACGAACGGGTGGACACCGTCCAGCTCTCCAACTTTTTTATCCCCTCGGCGGGGCTGCCCTCGGAGAAGGGCTGTGCCTGGAACGGGGACATGATCTTTTCCTACCAGACGAACTCCTGGTTCATCAATATCACCGCCAAGTGCGGCGAGAAGAACTATGCCCTCAAGGGCAACATGCCCTGGACCGACACCCCGGGCGCGACCAACCAGACCCAGTATGACCTGACCCTGACCCTGCCGAGCGCGGCCATCGGTTCGGATGATGCCCTCTTCGCCAACCCCGATGGGGATAGCGATCTCTTCGCCACGGTCGATGGCATGACCGGTACCATCATCATGAAGGAATCGGGCCATGTGAAGACCAAGGTAGATGGCGTCGATGACGAGGTGGCAACGCAGATCGAGGGCAGCGGCGCCCTGAAGGGGACCAATGTCTCCCTGGAGGCGGTGCGCTCCTTCACCCTGCTGATCGGTATCCTGTCGCGGACCTTCTTCGGGGCCTGATAGCTCCTGCCCGCACTGGGGCCTGGCATGGCCAGACCCTGGTGGTCCATTTCCCGGTCAGCCGCGCCGCGGGCGCGGTGGCCAGGCCCGAGAGGGGCCCGTTATAATTTCGCGCCTTAATCGAGCGCCTTCCCACCGGATGTTTCATG
>JADZBU010000363.1 GCA_020851955.1 Chromatiaceae bacterium
GGCCGGGCCATGGCCGGCATGAAGGGCGACACCAGCGCGCGCATCTTCTGCCAGGACCTCCGGGCCGAGCTCATCTCCGTGGCCGGTCATTACCGCATCAGCGAAAATATCCCGGAAGATGTCAAGGGCGTCCCCGTCCAGATCTTCCTCGACCAGGATGTACTGCGCGTTGAAAAAATCTAAGCGGATTCAGGCACCAATCCAATCCGTCGCACGTACGAGACAACCCCCGCGCCTAAGGGAGGGCGAGACATTGGCGAGAACTATCGTAATTACATCCGGCAAGGGCGGCGTGGGTAAGACCACCACCAGCGCCGCGCTGGCCATGGGCCTGGCTCAGCGTGGGCATCGCACCGTGGTCATCGACTTCGACGTGGGCCTGCGCAACCTCGACCTCATCATGGGGTGCGAGCGGCGGGTGGTCTATGACTTCATCAACGTCATCAATGGCGAGTCGAACATCAATCAGGCCCTGATCCGTGACAAGCGGTGCGATAGCCTCTATGTCCTGCCGGCCTCCCAGACCCGCGACAAGGACGCCCTGACCAAGGAGGGCGTCGGCAAGGTCCTGGAAGACCTGGGCAAGAGCTTCGACTACATCGTCTGCGACTCCCCGGCGGGCATCGAGCATGGCGCCCACATGGCCATGTACTACGCCGATGACGCCGTCGTGGTGACCAACCCCGAGGTCTCCTCGGTGCGCGACTCGGACCGCATGCTCGGCATCCTCTCCAGCAAGTCGCGCCGCGCCGAGCAGAACCAGCCACCCATTCGCGAGTATCTGCTCCTCACCCGTTACTCCCCGGAGCGGGTCGCCAAGGGGGAAATGCTCAGCGTGGGCGATGTGCGCGAGATCCTGTCCCTGGACCTGCTGGGCGTCATCCCGGAGTCCAAGGCGGTTCTCACCGCCTCCAACTCCGGCGTGCCCGTCATCATGGATCAGGAGAGCGATGCCGGCCAGGCCTATAGCGACGCCGTGGCGCGCTATCTGGGCGAGGATCTGCCCCACCGCTTCCTGGAGATCAAGAAGAAGGGCTTCTTCAGTCGGATGCTGGGGGGTTAAGGCATGGGTCTGCTCGACTTATTCCGTTCCCACCGTAACAAGGGCACCGCCGCGATCGCCAAGGAACGGCTGCAGATCCTGGTGGCCCATGATCGCGCCACGCGCAATCAGCCATCCTATTTGCCGCAACTGCAACGGGAACTGCTGGAGGTTATCCGCAAGTACGTGGACGTGGACATGAACTCCATCTCGGTCAACTACGAACAAGACGAGACCCGCGAGGTCCTGGAACTCAATATCGTCCTGCCGGAGGTCGCGGCCTCGAAAGGCTCCTGACCCCATGGCCGGTGTCTCCCCTCGCCGGCGTCCTTTTTCCAGCCCCTGGCCCGCCCTGGGTCTGCTGCTGCTCTGCTGGCTGGGCCTGTTTGGCGGTCCCCCGGCCTGGGCCCTGGACCCGCCGCCCGCGCCCGATCAGGCCCCGCCCGCCCTCCTGCTGGCAAACAGCTACCATCCGGGTATCGATCTCGGGCGCTACTGGGTCAGCGAGAAGCTGGATGGCGTGCGCGCCCGTTGGGACGGAGGACGGCTCATCAGCCGGGGTGGCAGGCCCATCCCGGCCCCGGCCTGGTTTCTGGTGGGCTTTCCCACGACCCCGCTGGATGGCGAGCTCTGGATGGGGCGGGGTACCTTCGAGCGGATGTCCGGGTCGGCGCGCCAGGGGGAACCGGACCCCGTCGCCTGGGCCCAGGCGCGTTTCATGGTCTTCGACCTGCCCGGCCAGGCAGGGCCCTTCGGTCAGCGGCTGGCGGCCTTGCGTGTCCTGCTGACGCCATCCCCCAGCCCCTATCTCGCCCTGATCGAACAGTCCCGCATCCCGGATCACGCCAGTCTCATGGCACGGCTGCGGGCGGTCGTCGCCGCCGGCGGCGAGGGCCTGATGCTGCATCGGGATGATGCCCCCTATCGGGCCGGGCGCTCCGATGACCTGCTCAAGGTCAAGCCCTATCAAGACGCGGAGGCGCGGGTGATAGGCCATCTGCCCGGCAAGGGCCGCTTCCAGGGCATGCTGGGCGCCCTCCTGGTGGAAGAAGCCGACGGCACCCGCTTTCGCCTGGGTACCGGCTTTAGCCACGCCCAACGGCGCGACCCCCCTAGCCTCGGCAGCCTGGTCACCTTCAAATATCAGGGCCGCACCGCCAAGGGCACGCCCCGCTTCGCCAGCTTTTTGCGGGTCAGACGCGAGGAGGGGTAGGCGACCCCGGAAACCTCTCCGAAAAAATACTTGACTGTATCAGAATATTCTAATATTCTACTCCCCCATGGACGGCGCACACAGACACCGCCATTTGCTGCAACCAGAACCTAACCTTAAGAGAACAATGATGAAAAAACTTGCTACCGCTGCCGCCATCGCCGCCCTGCTGGGCGTTTCCGCCACCGCTTCCGCCTTTTGGGGTGGGCCCTGGGGTAACAATGGCTATGGCAACAATAACAACAACATGATGAACGACATGTTTGGCGATGGTAACGGCTACGGCGACTTCAGCATGAACATGGGCGGCGGCGGCAGTGGCCGCGGTTATGGCCGGGGTAACAACAGTTACTACAACAACAGCGGCTACGGCCCCTACGGTTACGGCGCCCCCTACGGCTATGCGCCTTACGGCGCTCCCTATGGTTATGGCGCCCCCTACGGTGCGCCTTATGGTGCCCCGCCCGCTCCTCCGGTCGCCCCTCAGGCTGCTCCGGTCGCCCCGACCAAGTAAGCACCGCCCCGGCGTCTCGGCGCCGGTTTAGCGAAAGGAATATACAGGCACGGGAAGGTGCCAGGCCGCTCCGGTTGCACGAACTTCGTGCAACCGGCGCGGCCTTTTACGTTTTCAGCGTCAGCACCGGCATCAAGGACGCCCTGTCCGAGTCGGCTCGCGGCATGAAATTTTTGGTGGATGCGCAACTGCCCCGACGTCTAAGTCGCCAGTTACGCGTGTCTGGCCATGACGTCGTGCATACACTCGATTTACCATCAGGCAATCGCACCACCGATGCTGAAATTATGCGGATTGCCGATCGCGAGGAACGTATTGTCGTCACGTATGCTGGGCGCATCCTTCCTTATGACCACAAGCACCGCCACAGCTCGGATAAAGGGGTGCCCTACGCATTCCAGGATGCCCACCAACTGCTGACAGACTTTCTCGCGGATGTGGACAGCGTGTTGCAGGAGGTTCGAAAGCAATGAAGGCCATCGTGATCGGTATCATGCCGCAAGAGCAGATCCGTGCGCGGATACTGGCCATCGCGCGCGGGGACTACAAACCAAAACCGGGAGAACCCAAGGTCTGGTTCACCTCGATGAAGTCGCTTGCTGAAGTCCTAAGCGATGAAAATCGAGCCTTATTGAAGGTCATCAGCGAGTCGCAGCCGGAGTCGATCACGGCTTTGGCCGCAGTCACCGGCCGTAAGCCAGGCAATCTCTCGCGCACGCTCAGGACCATGTCCAATTACGGCATCGTCGAGATGCGGCGAGAACATCGCCACGTGCGACCGATTGCCATGGCAACCGAGTTCCGGATCGTGGCGGCGTAACCTGGTGACGGCCAAGACCCGGGAACGGAGCAGAGTCATCTCTAACCGGGCCTTTGGTCCCTTGCGCCGACATCGACCTCTGCTATGCCTGCCGTGAGGGCGTCGAGCGGGATGCATCTTGATCAAAAATCTCATCCTCGACTACCCGCACCAGGCCATCGCCCTCTTCGCCGCCGTCGAGGCGCAAGCCATCGACTCGTCATCTTCCTGCACCCCGGCGGCTTTCAGACCCGCCTGGTCCTCGGCTTCCGCTACATCGCCTGTGCGCTCAAGCAGATCCCGGCCCGCGACCACCTCCACAGCACCAACCTCGTCGCCCGCCTCAACCTACCCAACATGGCCTATGCGCCCGCGGACAAGCTGGAGATCCATGCCCGCGCGGTGGGCGGCCTGTTCGAGCTGGAACCGCATCCCGAACGGCGGCTCAAATATCTGGACTTTATCGACATCTATGCCCACCTGGATGACAATGAACGCCAGCTTTACGCCCAACGCTACCCCCATGAGGCCAGCACCATGACCGGATTTGTCCAGCGATTCATTGAAGAAGGCAGAAAAGAAGGCCGGGAAGAAGGCATCAAAGAAGGCGAACAAGCGGGTCTGAAGCAGGGCTTACAACGTGGTGAAGCCCGCGTCCTCACCGCCTTGCTACGCCTCCGCTTTGGCGACCTACCCGTCGCCGTCCAGCAGCGCATCGAAGCGGCCGACGCCGACACCCTGCTGCGCTGGTCTGAACGCGTGCTCACCGTCCAGACCCTGGAAGAAGTGCTAGCGGCAACCTGAGAACCCCAACCTGAGAGCCCCCTCTCCCCAGCCCTCCCCCGCGCGGGGGGAGGGAGCCGGCCCCCTGGCCTGGCGCCACGACAACACCCCAGCCCTCCCCCGCGCGGGGGGAGGGAGCAAGAGGCACCGCCGCCGCGCCCGCTTCACTCCCCTCCCCCCCCGCGCGGGGGAGGGGCCGGGGGAGAGGGGGCCAAGCCAGAGCGCACCACGCCGACCCACCCATGACCATCACGATCCACCCCACCGCCATCGTTGACCCCGGCGCCCAGATCGGCGAGCGCCTGGACCTGCCCCTGACCGGCGACGGCCAGGCCACCTGCCCGGCCACCGGCCAGACCTACCGCCTCGAAAACGGTACCATCCTGACCCAGAATTGATTCACCACGGATACACACGGATGAACACTGATATAAAAACCCCCGTGTCCATCCGTGCAAATCCGTGGCGATAAAATTGAGCCCAAACATGCAAATTGAAGCTATCTACGATCAGGGCCGGCTGGAGTTTCAGAGCACAGTTACGCTCAAGCATCAGCGGTTTCGCGTGCGTGTGGAGATACCGGACCAAGAGATCGCTAGCCCGATACCTCTCGCCCTGCCAACGTATGACCCAGCGGACTTCCCCCCTGAAATCCGCGACAGGGTGAGAAGGATGGCAGCGGTTGCCGAAGAGGCACAGCGTCTGTTCGTGCCCGAGATTGTTAGCGCGGAGTCAGAGGAGGAGCGTCAGCGCTGGGCCGCCGTGGAGTTGAGACATGCCTCACGCCGCGAGCAAGGCCGACTGCCATGAAGCAGCTCTTACTGGATGTCAACATCCTCGTCGACCTCTGTGTCGAGCGCCCCGGTTCGACCAACGCCCGACTCGCGCTGGCACTGGCCGAGGCGCGAGGCACCATGCTGTGGGTCTATGCGGGGTCGGTGCAGACACTCGAATATGTCGTCGCCGCAGAGATCCATACCCAGGCGCACGCACAGGGCGACAAGGTCACCCATACAGGGGCGCGGGCGCGGGCGCGGCATCGACTCGAACGTATCACAGCCGGTTATCAGTGGTTGGCGGCCTTGGCGGCGGAAGGCCCGGTGTTCGGCGCCGCCGATCCCGAGGATGACCAGCTTCATCGCGCGCTGGATCGGTTTGAGGAGGGGACGGCGAAGCTGCTGACGCGGGATCGTGGGATGCTTGCCCGCTACCCGGGCCGCGCGCTGACGCCTGAAACCCTCATCGAGCAGCAACGCCACCCTCAAACCCAGACGCCTGGCATCGATTTCGTCGATCTCAAGGCCCAGCAGGCGGCCATCCGTCCAGTGTTGGAGCGTAATCTCCACCGCGTCCTCCACCACGGCCATTACATCCTCGGCCCCGAGGTCCGCGAGCTGGAAGCCCGCCTGGCCGCCTACACTGGCGCTAAACACTGCATCACCGTCGCCAGCGGCACCGAGGCCCTGCTCATCAGCCTGATGGCCCTCGGCATCGGCCCCGGCGACGAAGTCATCACCACCCCCTTCACCTTCGTCGCCACCGCCGAGGTCATCGTCCTGGTCGGCGCCACCCCGGTGTTCGTCGACATCGAGCCCGACACCGGCAATATCGACGCCGGCCTGATCGAGGCCAGGATCAGCGAGCGCACCAAGGCGATCCTGCCCGTCAGCCTCTATGGCCAACCGGCGGACATGGACGCCATCAACGCCATCGCCGCCCGCCACGGCCTGCCTGTCATCGAAGACGCCGCCCAAAGCTTCGGCGCCGACTACCGGGGCAACAAAAGCGGCAACCTCAGCACCCTCGGCTGCACCAGCTTCTTCCCCAGCAAACCCCTGGGTTGCTACGGCGACGGCGGCGCCATTTTCACCAGTGACGACGCCCTGGCCCAGGCCTGCCGCGAAATCCGCGTCCACGGCCAAAGCGCCCGCTACGTCCACACCCGCATCGGCGTTGGCGGCCGCATGGACACCCTGCAATGCGCCATCGTCCTCGCCAAACTGGACCGATTCGACCACGAGATCGCCCAACGCCAAGCCGTCGCCCGCCGCTACCACGATCTATTGGCCCACCAGGAAGAGTCTCGCGCCAAGACGCCAAGCCGCCAAGCAGACACCCCTTCTCAAAACGCTCTTTGCGCCTTAGCGCCTTTGCGCGAACCCTTCCAACTCCTCCCCTGGCCAAAAGCAGACCGCACCAGCGTCTTCGCCCAATACACCCTGCGCGTCCCGGACCGCGATGCCCGGCAAGCCAAGCTGCACGCCGCCGGCATCCCCACCGCCGTCCACTACCCGGTGCCCCTCAACGAACAGCCGGCCTACGTCCACCTGTGCTGCCCCGACTGCACCCCCGTCGCCCAGCAACTCGCCCGCGAGGTCATGAGCTTGCCCATGCACCCGGATCTGAGCGAAGCGGACCAGGACCGCATCGTCGCCGCACTCCATGCCAGTTACCCCCAAGCGTAGAGCCCCCTCTCCCCAGCCCTCCCCCGCGCGGGGGGGGGGAGCAAGAAGCCACACCGCCGCGCCCGCCTCCCAACACCGCCGCCCTAGCCTCCCAACACCGCCGCCCTAGCTTCACAACACCGCCGCGCCCGCTTCACTCCCCTCCCCCCCGCGCGGGGGAGGGGCCGGGGGAGAGGGGGCAGGCAGCGTAAGCCATCCAGCCTTCATAAGCCCACCCAGCCACCCCATAAGCCACGACCAAACCTCGCCCCCCGGGTAGTGCCCCAATGCACAGGATGCATTTTTCCTAACTCATATTGACGGAAAAACAACGAGAGCGCATCGAAGCCTTTAGTCTGCGCGACGAAATCAAAGGGCTGCGGTCATCATGAGAGTGGACAAGCAAGACCGCGGATGGGGTACTGGAAAGACCTTTTAAAGTCTCTTTTAAAAGCGCTATGATTAGGTCATTTTGAATGACCCGGAGTGCTGCATGACACACCTAGTCCTTGCCCGAGTCGCCGCCAGCGTCTCGGAACTTAGGCGTAACCCAATGGGAACGCTCGCTGCGGGTGGTGGGGAACCAGTCGCCATCCTTAACCGCAATGAACCGGCGTTTTATTGTGTGCCGGCCGGGGTTTATGAGGCGCTGATGGAAAAGCTCGAAGACTGGGAGCTCAATGCCATCGCCGACGCGCGGGCGGATCAGGGAGAGGTCGAGGTTACGCTGGATGAGCTTTGAGCTGCGCTTCAAGGAAGAGGCACTCTCCGAGTGGCGGCGCCTGGATGGCAGTGTAAGAGGGCAGCTCAAGAAAAAACTGGCTGAACGCCTCGAAAACCCGCATGTGCCAGCGGCCAAACTGTCCGGACATCCGTCCCGCTACAAAATCAAGCTGCGCAGCGCTGGGTTCCGTCTCGTGTATGAAGTGCGCGATGCGCACCTGGTGGTCATCGTGATCGCCGTCGGCAAGCGCGAACGAAATACCGTCTACCAGGCGGCGGCCAGTCGGTGATGCCCCATCCGCTTACACCTCAATCCCTGGCGAGAGGCGACATTAATCTGCCGCTCCCCCTCTCCCCAACCCTCCCCCGCGCGGGGGGAGGGAGCAAGGCCGCCGCGTACCCCCCCTCTCCCCAACCCTCCCCCGCGTGGGGGGGAGGGAGCAAGAGGCACCGCCACCCCCGCCGCGCCCTCTTCACTCCCCTCCCCCCCACGCGGGGGAGGGGTCGGGGGAGAGGGGGCAGGCAGCGTTAGCCAACCAGCACCCATGAGCCCACCCGACCACCCCATGAGCCACGACCACAACTTCAAAAACCTCATCCTCGACTACCCGCACCAGGCCATCGCCTTCTTCGCCGCCGTTGAGGCGCAAGCCATCGACGCCGGGGCACGGATCCTGCCCATCCGCGAGGAACAGCTCAAAGCACGCCTGGGCGAACGCTTTCGCGAGCTCGACGTCCCCCGGCTCGTGGAATGGCCCGACGGCCGCCGCGCCGCGCTGCTGTTCGTCCTCGAAGAGGAGAC
>JADZBU010000364.1 GCA_020851955.1 Chromatiaceae bacterium
ATCGCCTATCGCTACGAGGCCCACGCCCGGGCGCACGACCTGGCCAACAGCGTACGGGCCGTGGAGCGCCTCTTCCGCCTGCAACTCGACAACGACGCGGCCAAGCTCCACGCCACCCTCTGCCCCATCAGCCGCGATGCCGCCCTCAAGACCGCCTTTCTGGACGGCGACCTGGGGGCCCTCCAGGCCCAGATCGCCCCCCTCTTCGAGCGTCTGCACGCGCAACACCGGGTCACCCACTTTTATGTGCTGGATACCGCCCGCCGGGTGGTGCTGCGCGCTCACCAGCCCGATATGTCCGGGGATGCGATCGACCGGGCCACCGCCCGCCTGGCCCAGGAGAGCGGGCGCGAGACACAGGGCCTGGAACTGGGTCCCCTGGGTACCCTGACCCTGCGCGCGGTCAAGCCCTGGTACGACGGCGACACCCTGATCGGCTATCTGGAGCTCGGGGAGGAGATCGACCACGTCGCCCAGGAGATCCACGCCGCTCTCGGGCTGGATCTGCTGGTGCTGGTCGAGGGCCGGCTGCTGGCCCCGGCGGCCAGTGGCACCCCAGCGGGCACGGAGGCGCCGGTGATCCTGAGCAGCACCCTGAGCGAGATCCCCGCCGCCGTCGCCGAGCGTCTGCGCCGGCCCGCCGCCGAGCGCCGGGCCGCGGAGCAGACCCTGGACGGCGGCCGGGTGCTGTACACCGCCTTGTTGCCGCTCACCGACGCCGCGGGCCTGGAGGTCGGGGAGATCGCGGTGGTGCGCGACGTGACGGATTTGCAGGCCGGTTTTCGCAAGACCCTGATCACCGCCACCCTGGCCATCCTGGGGGTCGGCGGCCTGGTGTTTTACCTCTTCTTCCTGGTCCTGAACCGGGTCGAGCGGGACTACCGCCGCCAGCGCGAGCTGGAGACCCGCTTTGCCCGCCTCAGCACCGAGCACCAGCGCATCGTCCAGCTCGAGAAGCTGTCCGAGGTAGGGCGGACCATCGGCGAGATCGCGCACCAGATCAACAATCCCCTGGTGGGGGTGATCAACATGGCGCAATTGGCCGAGCGGGAGGCCGACGACCCGGCGCGGGTGCGCCACCTGCTGGGGGAGATCCAGCGGGCGGGCAAGGACTGTCACGCCTTCCTGCAACGCATGCTGGCCTTTACCCGGGTATCGCGCTCGGAGCGCCGGCCCACCGAGGTCACGGACCTGGTGCGCGACACCATCGCCCTCTTCCAGCAGAGCACGGACCGCCACCCGGCGGTTGCCACCGAGTTGCCGCCGGCGCTGACTCTCGACCTCGACCCCGTGCTGGTGCGCCATGCCCTCTTCAACCTGCTGGCCAATGCCGGTCAGGTCAATCCGCCCGACGGGACCATCACCGTGCGCTTGCGGCCGGCCACCGGGTCCGAGCGCCGCCCTGGTTGGTCCCTGGCGGTCATCGACCAGGGCCCGGGGCTCACGGCCCAGGTGCGCGAGAAGCTGTTCACACCCTTTTTTACCACCCGCGCCACGGGGACCGGGCTCGGTCTGGCGGTGGTGCGGCACGTCGCCATCCTGCACGAGGGGGAGGCCACCGGCGACAACCACCCGCAAGGTGGCGCGATCTTTGCATTGTGGCTTCCCGAAACCCATGGCAACCCGGGAGCGCGCGGTGACGGTCAAGATTCTGCTGGTCGATGACGAGCCCTATACGGCGACCCTCTTCGCGGGCCTCTTCCGGGGGCGCCCCGTGGCCCTGGACGTGGCCACCGATGCCGCCGGGGCCCGCCAGCGCTTTCGCACCAGCGATTACAACCTGATCCTGATGGACCAGCGGCTGCCGGATGGCGGCGGTCTGGACCTGGTCGAGGAGATGCGCCGGGAGCGACCGCACCAGGTCGCCATCCTGATCACCGGCTATGCCGATGTGCGCGATGCGGTGCGCGCGGTGCGCGAGGGCCTTTTCGATTATCTGACCAAGCCCTTCGAGGATCTCGAATCCCTGGAGGCGACCATCGACAAGGCGCTGGAGCTGGATCGGGCCTATCGCGAGATCGACAGCCTGCGACACATCCTGGACGGGCGCGCCGAGGGTCAGGTCCTGATCGGCCGCTCGCCGGCTATCGAGCGGCTGCTGCAGCAGATCCGCCAGGTCGCGCCGCTGGACACCACGGTGTTGCTGGAAGGGGAGAGCGGCACCGGCAAGGAGGTGGTCGCCCGCATCCTGCACGCCGGCAGCCCGCGGGCCGCCGGGCCCTTCTTCGAGGTCAACTGCGGCGCCCTGTCCGAGCAACTGCTGGAGAGCACCCTGTTCGGCTACGAGAAGGGGGCCTTTACCGGGGCGGCCAAGACCACGCCGGGCTACCTGGAGCAGGCCAACGGCGGCTCCCTCTTCCTCGACGAAGTGGCGGATATGAGTCCCAAGCTCCAGACCAGCCTCTTGCGGGTGCTGCAGGAGCGCAACTTCCAGCGGCTGGGCGGCACGGCCCTGCGCGGGAGTGACTTTCGCCTGATCTGCGCCTGCAACCGCCGGCTGGCGGAGGCCGTGCGCGACCACAGCTTTCGCGAGGATTTGTTCTATCGTATCAACGTGGTCGCTCTGCGCATCGCGCCGCTGCGCGAGCGGCGGGAGGACATCCTGGCCCTCGCCCTGCACTTTCTGGAGCTGTTCAAGGCCCGGTTCCACAAGGACGTCGGGCCCTTTACCCCGGACGCCATCCGTCTGCTGGAGGGCTTTCCCTGGCCCGGCAATGTCCGTCAATTGCGCCACGCCGTGGAGCGCGTGGTGGCGCTGCATCCCGGGGGGGCCATCGGCCCCGTCCATCTGGAGCACCTTGCTGTCGAGGGCACCCCGCCCCTGCCGGTCCCGGCGGCCGTGCTGTCCTACGAGGAGGAGCGCGGCCGCTTTGAACAGGGCTATCTGGTACGCCTGCTCCAGGCCGCCGGCGGCAACGTCAGCGAGGCGGCGCGTATCAGCGGTATCGCCCGCCAGAATCTCTACCCGCGTCTGAAACGTTGGGACCTGTCATGAAGGCATGACACCTGTCATGCCGGCGTGACGATGGACCTCCCGCCATCTCCCGGCCCGTGCCGGCTAAGTTCAACCCGGTCAGGGTGCTACAAGAAGCCTACCCCCTGGCCAGACAATTGCATTCTTCGAAGCGTCGCCATGCCCCGCTTGGGCCTTGGCGGGGGCGTGTCCAGGTCCATCAAAGCCCGGGCCGCCTCAAGCCACCAGGCCAACCTGGCGGGTGGGCGTCGGCGACCGGTCCCTCAAGGGGCTGTCCCGGCCCCAGACGCGTGGCCTTCGCGGGATATCGGGCACTTTATGTATCGCATACGGGAGAATCAAAGAACGATGAAAACACGCTTCGCAACCCTGCTGGGGCTCGCCGTCGCCGCTACCCTGGCCGCGGGGCCCCTGGCGGCGGCTACCGTCAAGGGTGTCGTCGAGGATGCCGACGGGAAAAAGGTGGAGAACGCCACCGTCTGGCTGATTCCGGCCGCCGACGTGGCGACCATGGCCAAGACGCCGGTGGAG
>JADZBU010000365.1 GCA_020851955.1 Chromatiaceae bacterium
CATCGGCGATACCCCCTATGAGCAATATACCTATGCCGACCGCCTCTGGATGGACTTGCCGCCGGCCCAGTTCTTCAAGGGGTCGCCCATGCTGGAAATCATCGATTTCCTGGAGCGCCTTGCCCCCTTGAGCGAACCCAAACGACTGGCCCGGGATGAAAAGCCCCTGCGTTCCGTGGATACCGTGGTCGATATTCTGGCCAGTCTGGCGCGGCATCCGGCTAAATCCCTGGGCATCGTCGAGGACGAGGAATACCCGGACGAGGCAGATGCCGAGGCGGCCATCGCCCCCGCCGGAACCACCCCGGGCGATACCCCACCCGCCGCCAGCGGCTACGATGCCTACCAGGCCCTGCGCCAGTCCCTTGGCCGCGACTGATTCCCCGAGATGTAACACCATGTCAACAGAGCAGAAGAGAGCCACCCCGTCGCGCCCGGCCCTCAGCCCCAAGCGGCGCGAGCAAAATCGCCGGGAATTCATCCGCACCTCGATCCTGGGGGTCGGGGTACTGGGCGCCACTCTGGCGGGCCTGCTGCCCCTGGCGGGTCAGGCCAATGCCCGGCTGCGCCCGCCGGGGGCCATCAAGGACCGGCTCCAGGAGCAGGAATTTCTCGCCGCCTGCATCAAGTGCGGTCAATGCGTCCAGGTCTGTCCCGTCGAGGCCATCCGCCTCGCCGATCTGACCGACGGGGTTGGAATCGGCACGCCCTACATCCAGGCCCGCGACCAGGCCTGCGACTTCTCCTGCGATGGCTTGCAGTGCGTCCTGGCCTGCCCCACCGGCGCCCTCACCCATGACATCAACTACCCGGGCCAGGCGCGCATGGGCCTGGCCCGGCTGGCGCGGCCCGAGTCCTGCCTGGCGGTGCGCGGCCAGGGCTTCAAGGGCCAGGCGCGCGGGGCCGATTTCCCTGGCCTGCTGCGCTATGAGGCCGTCAATCGCTGGCTACCCATCCCCGTGGCGGATCACCCCTACGATCTGGAACTCTGCGATCTCTGCCTGCGCCAATGCCCCATCGAGATCCGGCTCGCCCAGTGCGCCGCGGGCGCGCCCCCCTCCGGGGATGTCAATCAGTGTCCGCCGCGCCCGGCCATCCGCCTGGACAAGCTGGCGGGCGGCGGCGCCCTGCCCGTCGTTCTGGATGGCTGCGTCGGCTGTGGCGTCTGCGAGATGATCTGTCCCGTGGAACCCGCCGCCATTGTCATCGATATCGACCGCGTCGCGGACGCGGCCCAGGTTGGGTGAAGCCGCCATGAATTACATGATCGAATCCCTCCGCCAGTTGCTGGGCCTGGACCCCTCCAAGCCCGGACCGGATGACCGCAGGCAAGCGGTGGTTACCCTCATGACGGAGAAGCGCCGCGAAAAGTTGACCCGGGAGATGCTGCACGCGGCGGAGGCCGGGCGCGCCCTGGCCGCGGATCGCCACAAATGGCGTAACCGCCGTTGGGCCACCCTCATCACCCTCAACCTGCTCTTTGTCGTCTCCTATTTTTTCGACGTCCAGCTCCTGGAGGGGGCCCTGACGGCCTCGCGCTTCGTTGGCTTTCATCTGGCGGACCTGAACTCGGCTCTCCAGGTGATGCTGGCCTACGAGCATATCGTCTTGAATCTGGTCATCGGCACTGTGACCGTTTTCATCATCTGGCTCCTGCTGGGGGGGCGCACCTTCTGCTCCTGGGTCTGCCCCTACCACCTGCTGGCCGAGTGGGCGGAGAAGCTCCACCTCTGGCTGGCCAAACGCAAGTGGGCGCGGGATATCAAGTTCCACCGGGGCGGCCGCACCGTCTTCTATGTCTTCTTTATCCTCCTGACCCTGGTCAGCGGCTACACCCTGTTCGAGACCCTGTCCCCCACCGGCATCCTCAGCCGCGCCCTCATCTATGGGCCCGGCCTGGCCTTGGTCTGGGTGCTGGCCCTGCTGCTCTTCGAAGTCTTCGTATCGCGCCGGGCCTGGTGCCGCTATGTCTGCCCCATCGGCGTGACTTACGGCCTGGTGGGGGTCTTGTCCCCGGTGCGGGTCCAGTATCGGGTCCAGGACTGCCATCACGAAGGTGACTGCCGGGCCATTTGCCTGGTTCCCCATGTCCTCGACGTCACCATCCGCGGCCGGGCGCGGGACCTCACCACCGACATGGGCGCCGACTGTACCCGTTGCGGCCTGTGTGTGGACATCTGCCCGACCAATTCCTTGAGCTTCAAGGTCAAGGGCCTGGACAAGGTTTTGTAACCGGCATGATTATTTTCGAAAAGGTCATCAAGCGCTTCCGCCGCCAGGCCGTCCTCCGGGGCATCGACCTGGAGATCGAGCGCGGGCACCGGGTGGCCCTCATCGGCTCCAACGGCGCCGGCAAGACCACCCTCATCCGCTGTCTGCTGGGGGAATACCATTGCCAGGGCCTGGTCACCCTGGATGGCCTGAACCCGCGTGAACACCGTGAAGAGGTCCTGGCCAAGGTCGGCTTCGTGCCGCAATTGCCGCCCCCCCTGCGCATGCCGGTGGGCCAGCTCCTGTCCTTCGCCGCCGGGGTCTGCGGCGCCGATCCGGCGCGGATGACGGAGATGGCCGGCCATCTGGGGCTGGACGTGGCCCGTTTCCGCCGTCACCCCTTCGTCAAGCTCTCCGGGGGCCAGAAGCAGAAGCTCCTGATCAGCATCGCCCTGGGCCGGGACACGGAGGTCCTGATTCTCGACGAACCGGCGGCCAATCTGGACCCCCAGGCGCGCCGCATCTTTTTCGATCTCCTCGCCCAGCGCCAGAACAGTGCCGCCATGATCATCTCCAGCCACCGCCTGGACGAGGTGGCGGCCCTAGTCAACCGGGTCGTGGAACTGGATCAGGGCCAGGTGGTCCTGGACGACCGGGTCGCGGACCTGGTGGACCTCTCCAGCCACCTCGCCTGCCGCCTGACCCTGACCCGCGCCGACGAGGCCTTTGCCCGGGCCATCACCCCTTGGGGCTTCACCACCCTGGACGCGGGACTCACCTGGCGGGGTCGGGTGCCAGGCCCGGATCGACTGCGATTTCTGGGCATCATCTCCCGCTACGCCGCCCTCGTCGCCGCCCTCGATCTCGCTGAAATCAGGGATGAGGCCTGAGATGCGGATCGGATACGCTCTGGGGGAATGCTGGAAATGGAGCCGTCCCATGCCTGATCGTCCCCTGCCCGCGGCCCTCCTGGGCCTGTTGTTGTTGCTCGGCGGGCTGCCCTGGCTCGCGAGCTGCGGCGATAGCGGCACCGGTCCCGGCGACGTGAAATGGGATCGGATCACCTGCGAGCGCTGCCGCATGGTGCTGTCGGCCCGAAACTATTCGGCCCAGATTCGCGCCTTCGCGGCGGAAGGCAAATCGAGCCTCCATTTCTTCGATGACATTGGCTGCGCCGTCATCTGGCTGGACAAACAAGCCTGGCGAGAGGACCCCCGCACCGAGATCTGGGTCAACGACTGGCGAAATGGAGCCTGGATCGATGCCCGCACCGCCTATTACCTCAAGGGCCAGGAGACGCCCATGCAATACGGCCTGGGGGCGCAAACGGAGCCCC
>JADZBU010000366.1 GCA_020851955.1 Chromatiaceae bacterium
ATGGGGTAATGGATATGGGCCATGTGGACCCGGATCTGATGGGTGCGCCCGGTTTCCAGTCGCACCGCCAGCAGGGCATGGCCCCGAAAGGCCTCGAGGAGGCGGTAATGGGTGACCGCCGGCCGGCCGCCGGGGACCACCGCCATCTGGGTGCGCTGCCGCGGATGCCGGCCCACCGGGGCATCGACATGGCCGCCGCCCGTCGGGACGCCCGTCACCAGGGCGCGATACTCCCGATGGACCTGGCGTTGCTGGAGCAGGTCCACCAGAAAGGTGTGCGCCTGCAAGGTGCGGGCGACCACCAGCAAGCCGCTGGTATCCTTGTCGAGGCGGTGGACCAGGCCACCCCGGGGGACCAGGGCCAATTCCGGGGCATGGTGGAGCAAGGCATTCTGGAGGGTGCCATCGCGATTGCCGGCGGCCGGGTGGACGACCAGCCCGGCGGGCTTGTTGATCACCAGGATAGCCTCGTCCTCGAACACGATGTCCAGAGGCAGATCCTGGGGTTGGCAGGTCTCGTCCGGCGCCACCACCGGTTCCAGCCACACCTCCTCCCCGCCCCAGACCTTGTCCCGCCGCCGACAGGCCTGGCCGTTGAGGCGCACCCGGCCCTCGTCGATCCATTGTTGCAGCCGGCTGCGCGAGAACTCGGGCAGCAAGTCGGCCAGGGCCTGATCCAGGCGCTGGCCACCCAGGTCGGCGCCCAGACGGCAGGCACGGGGGACCTCGGCGGCGGAGATCACCCGACCACCCGCCGGCAAGAAAGAAGCCACCTCGCGCCCGTCCGCCCATGGGTTATACTGCGGCAGTTTTCGTCTGGATGAATCATCGCATGTGTTACCGGATCAAACCCTTCCTGCCTACCCTTGGGGCCCTGCTGGCCCTGACGCTCATCCTGTCCGGCTGTTCCTGGTTCGGCAACCAGGAGGACACGACCAAGGACTGGAGCGCCTCGAAACTCTACTCCGAGGCCTCCTCGGAGCTCAACAGCGGCGGCTACGAGACGGCCATCGACTATTACGAGAAGCTGGAGGCCCGCTTCCCCTTCGGCCGTTACGCCATGCAGGCTCAACTTGACGTCTCTTATGCCTATTACAAGGCGGACAAGCCCGAGGAGGCCATCGCGGCGGCGGACCGCTTCATCAAGCTGTACCCCCAGAGCCCCTACGTGGACTACGCCTACTACTTCAAAGGCATCGTCAACTACAACCGCAGCGTCGATTTTCTCGACCGCTACATCCCGACCGACCGCTCCCAGCGCGACCCCGGCTCGGCCCTGGATGCCTTCAACGACTTCTCGGAACTGGTGCGGCGCTTCCCGGACAGCAAATATACCCCCGACGCCCGCCAGCGCATGCTGTACCTGCGCGGCAACCTGGCCAGGAACGAGGTCAACATCGCGAAATTCTACGTCAAGCAGGGCGCCTACATGGCGGCGGTGGACCGTTGCAACCATGTCATCCAGCACTTTCAGCGCACCGCCGCGGTGCGCGACGCCCTGGTGACCATGATCGACGCCTACAAGCGCCTGGGCAAGGAAGATCTTGCCACCGACGCCCAGCGGGTGCTCGATCTCAATGACAAGGAAGGGAAATTCGTCTCCGACGACTTGCCCCCGGAGGAAGTCACCCTGACCCGGAAGCTCTGGGATTATCTGGAACTCGACAAGAACTGATGAAACCGCCCCGCGGAGGCAAGGCATGACGATAGAACAAATCGAACGCGCCGTTCAGAATCTATCCACTCAGGAACTTTTCAGTTTCTCTGGGTGGTTCGAGGCCTACTTGGAAAGCAAGTGGGACAATCAGCTCGAAGAAGACATTCTTGCCGGCCGTTTGGATCAGGCCGGGGCGCGCGCCGACCAGGCTTTCGAAGCCGGCCGCTGCACGGCCCTGTGAATCACTATGCGTCGCCGGAGTTTTGGCTCCACTATCGGAAGCTTCCCCCCGGCACGCAGCAGTTTACTGGTATCGAAGCGAGTGCGCGCCACGGGCCTTGCGCTGACTGGCTGACTCCGTAGACACGCGCCGCTCTTCCGGCCTATCCCCCTCAAACCGCCGCTACGTCCTCCTCTCCCGTACGGATACGCACCACGCGGCTCACGTCGCTGACAAAAATCTTGCCGTCACCGATCTTGCCGGTGCGGGCGGAACTGGTGATGGCCTCGACGCAGGCATCGACCAGATCATCGGTCAGGACGATCTCGATCTTTACTTTTGGCAGAAAATCAACCACATATTCCGCGCCTCGATAGAGTTCGGTGTGGCCCTTCTGCCGACCAAACCCCTTGACCTCGATGGCGGTCATGCCGGTGATGCCCGCCACGGACAAGGCCTCGCGGACGTCATCCAGTTTGAACGGCTTGATTATGGCCTCGATCTTTTTCACAAGGATCTCCCGATGTTGAATTCGTGGGTTATAAAACGCTCGCCAGTATAGTTTATGCGCCTGAACCACACACGGCCGCCTTCGCCCGGTGACACTCAAAAACCACTGGTGATGGGATAACGCCGGTCCCGGCCAAAGGCCCGGGTGGTGATGCGCACGCCGGGCGGGGCCTGCCGGCGCTTGTATTCATTCCGATCCACCAGGCGCGTCACCCGCCGCACCAGCTCCTCCGCAAAGCCGGCGGCCACGATGGCCGCCACGCTCTCGTCATCCTCGATGTAGCGCTTGAGGATGGCGTCGAGAATCTCGTAATCCGGCAGACTGTCCTGGTCGGTCTGGTTGGGCCGCAGTTCCGCCGAGGGTGGCCGCTCGATCACCCGCCGGGGGATGACGGGCGCGGGGCCGAGGCTATTGCGATAGGCCGCCAGGCGATAGACCAGGGTCTTGGGCACATCCTTGATGGGGGCGAACCCGCCGGCCATGTCGCCATAGAGGGTCGCGTAGCCCACGGCGACCTCGCTCTTGTTGCCGGTAGTCAGCAGCATCTTGCCCTTCTTGTTGCTGATGGCCATCAGGATGATGCCCCGACAGCGGGCCTGGATGTTCTCCTCGGTCACGTCCAGGTCGCAGCCGGCGAACTCACCCGCCAGCATCTCCAGAAAGGCCCTGAAGGCCGGCTCGATGGGCACGAGGCGATGGACCACGCCCTGGGTCAGGGCCTGTTCCCGGGCATCCTCGACGCTCATGTCCGCCGTATAGCGCGAAGGCATGAGCACCGCCTCCACCTGGTCCGCCCCCAGGGCATCCACCGCGATCGCCAGGGTCAGGGCCGAATCGATCCCGCCCGACAGACCCAGCACCGCGCCCCGGAAGCCATTCTTGCGCACATAATCCCGCACCCCCAGGACCAGGGCGCCATAGACCCCCTCCTCCGCCGCCGGGATGGGGGCGATGGCGCCGGGGCGCGGGCAAGGGGCTTGGCCCGCCGGTCCCGGATCGACCTCGACCAGCAACATCGCCTCCGCGAAGAAGGGCGCCCGCTGGGTTAGCTGACCCTGGACATCCACCACGAAGGAGCCGCCGTCAAAGACCAATTCATCCTGGCCGCCGACCAGGTTGGCGTACAGGATCGGCAATTGGTGTTCCTGGGCGCGTCGGACCAGGAGTTCCTCGCGCTCCGGGGCCTTGCCGGCGTGGTAGGGCGAGGCGTTGAGATTGATCAGGAGTCGCGCCCCCGCCGCCGCCGCCAGCCGGGTGGGGCCCTCCTCCCAGATATCCTCGCAGATGCTGATGCCCAGCCGGGTGCCCCGAAAATCGATCACACAGGGGGCATGACCCGGCTGAAAATAGCGCTTCTCATCAAAGACACTGTAATTAGGCAACATCTGCTTGGCGTATTCCGCCACCAGCCGGCCATCCTGGAACAACCCCGCGACATTGAAGAGGCTTCCCAGATCCCGCTTCGGATAGCCCAGCACCAGCCCGATCCCCTGGCTCGCGGCCCGGATGGCCTCCAGGGCCGCCGCCACCCGCTCGATCAGCTCGGGCCGCAGCAGTAGATCCTCCGGGGGATAGCCCGTCAGGGTCAGCTCGGGAAAGACCACCAGGTCCACGTCCTGCCGCTCCCGCGCCTCCCGGGCCACCTGGATGACCCGATCACGATTAGCGGCGACATCGCCGACCAGCAGATTGACTTGAGCGATGAGGATACGCAGGGTCATGTCAGGGGCTCCGCCCGCCCATCCCGGCCCGGTGATAATCACTACCAGGAGGGGAATAACGGGATTTTCCGTGAGTGGTTGATGGATGGGGGAATTTGAAAGAGACCAAGGATTGAGCGACAAAGCCAGGCATTCCTCGGCTGCTATCAGGATAGCAGCCAGAAGGTATTGATGCCCTCGCATGACCACTGCATCCTGCTTCAAGTCCCTGATAGTGACAACGTTCAGGTTTTAACCCATTACCGCCAACATGGCTCCCCGTTTGGCTCTCGTGAGAGCCACGTAGAGCAACTTTCTCTGCGTCTCGGTTATCTCGGGGTCGCCCAAATAGTTTTTCGGGGTGATGACGATCACGCAATCAAATTCCAGCCCCTTGGCGCGATGCATGGTCGCCAGGTGGATCACCTCGCGGGCATCGGCATGGTTGCTTTGGGCGGTAATGGCGATACAGCGCAGCCCCGCGGCCTGCAACTGGAGAGCCATGGACTCCCGGGTCTTTTCGCTGGGGGTAATCACACAGTAGCTTAATGACATGCCCTCATCCTGGGCGGCCTGCCATTGCCGGATGTAGTCGATGGTCTCCTGGGCTGCCTCTTCGAGCCCAGCGACGGTGACCACCCGTGGCTCGGGTCCATGCGAGACCGACTTATAGCCTTTGGTGTCGTCATGGCCATCATCCAGATCGTCCACCTCGCAGCCTTCGAGCAAGGCAACGGCCTGACGGCGGATCTCGTCAGTGGTGCGGTAATTCAGATAGAGCTTTTTGGACCGGCCACGGATCTCGATCCCGCACCGACTCATACCCGCCTTGTGTCGGCTGTAGATGCGCTGATGGCCATCGCCGACGAAAAACAGATCGTTGGGGCCAGGCGGGATCATGGCCCGCAGCAGGCGCAAGGCCTGGGGCCCAAAATCCTGGGTCTCGTCAACAACGATAGCGCTGTAGGCCTCCGGGGCCTGGCCTGCCTTGCCCAGGAGTTGCGCGATCTCGCGGTAGGCGTCGTCCACCTCCTTGAGCCTGCGCATGGCCAGTTGGCCGCGGTACTCCTCGAATACCGGCCAGACGGCGTCCCGCTTCCCCCGGCTAAGCAGGACGCCCCGGCCGGTCCGGCGCACAGTGCGGTACTGATCCAGGGTCGTGATGCCCTGAGCCAGGATCACCTGTTCCAGTTCCTGTTCGTAAAAGTCATCCGGCAGGTCCAGGGTCGAGTCCTTGACGGCCAGGGCGCTTTGCCAGGCTTGCAGGGCGGCATCCTGTTTACGGTCATAAACGATGCGATGCTCCAGCTTTTGGCTGCGCATAAAGGTATTGACCCAGGCATCGAGATTACGAACTTCGAGTTTAGCCAGGGCCTCACCACCGCACAGGGTGCGCAGATTTTGCTCGATGTCCATCGCGAGATTGCGGGTAAAGGTGGTGAACAGCACCTTTTGGCCGGGGGACTTGGGCTGTTCCGCCAGCCACTTGGCCCGGTGCATGGCTAATACCGTCTTGCCCGTGCCCGCGCCACCGAGCACCCGCATAGGGCCACTGCGGTTGCCCATGGCCAGCCGATGCTGGGTGGGGTGCAGGAAGATGCGCCACTGCGCCAGGGGGGCGTTCATGATGGCCAGCATGGTCTCGTCGTCGTTGACCACCACGAAACGGGACTGGGACTCCGGTGTCGCCAGGGCGGTGGCGAAATCCGTGGTATCGATGGGGCGATCGACCCGGGTCTCCCGCTCGCCGAGCACCTGCGTCAGGGTATCGCCGGCCATCAGCAGGAACAGGCCCTCGTATGCCTCCAGGGGCAATTCGGCCTGCATGGCATCCAACTGCTCTTCCGTGGCGATAGCGCGGACCCGGATGATCAAGGCCTGCGGTACGCCGAGGCTCATGAGGTCGCGGTCGGCGAGACCGGCAAACAGGGGCTGGGCGATTAGCGCATCCGTGGTGCCGCTGGCAGGGGTCGCCACCGCCGGCGAGGCCAACACCACCTCATCCAGACTGACTGCCGGCGGTTCCACCGCCTCCATTATCACCATCTGCATGGCGCCCGTAACCGGGTTGATGGTCAGCTTGCGGTTTTCGGCCCAGCGGTAGGCATCGTCATGATGGTCAACGTAGAGCAGGACATAGACGTCGCCGGTACTGGGCTTGAAGACGATGCCACGCCAGTCCTGATCCAGGCGTACCGACTTCAGATTCCCGTCCCGGGCGCCCTGGATGGTCTCGTAGTTGATGCCGGGGCTCTGGGGGTCGGTCTGAAACAGGATGGCCCACTTCATGACCCTGGAGTGGACCCGGGCCGGCAGCCGGGCCAGTTGCATCAGAAAATCATGAGACAGGGCCACCTTGGGTTTATTGCTCACGGCATCACTCCGGATTATTCAGTGTCAGACCCAACAAGGGAGCCAGCGCCCGTGCCCAGGGCTGGCCGGCTATCGCGGTGTGGCTGTCATCCAATCGCAGGACTTGCCAGTCGGCCGCCGCCCAGAGCGAGGCCAGGTCGCCCTGGTCGGGCCTGAGGACCAGGACCTTGGCGGCGGGCCAGGCCAACTCGGCATCCGCCAGCACCCGACCCTTCGCATCGGCCAGTTCCAGGCCGACCTCCGGCATGGCGGCGCCGGCCAGTGCCAACTGCCGGAGGCCAGGCCGCAAGGCACTCAACACCTGGCCGAGGATCTCAATCCAGATTTGGTTCAAGGCCGCCTGGTTGCCGGCCTTAGCCGGGATGGTCGCCGCACCGGCGACTGGGGTGGCCAGCCCCTCGTAGTCCTGGGCATCCAGGCCGCTGGCCGTGACCAGCAACTGGCCGGGTAAAACCTGCAGGGCATTGAACAACTGCAGCCAACGACGCCAGGCCAAATGCAAGGCCCCCTCGTCCGAGGCCGCCCCCTCGTCCAGAATTAGGACGCCGGGGGCCGTCCAGGTCGGGGGCGAGACTTGCCCCTTGGCCAGGGCCACCGGCCACCAACCGATCTGGCCACAGGCCCCGTTCGGTTTGGACAGGCTGGGCGCAAAGCCCTTACCGGGTTCGCGGATGGCGGACGGCAAACGGGACAGCCAGGGTCCCAGTTGCTCGATCCCCGCCGCCTTATCCGTCTCGGTGGCGGGAATCATCAAAAAAGTCAGCCACAAGGCATTACGCTGATATTGCTCCAGCGCGGCATCCCGACCCTGATCATCCTTGCCCCTCGCCAGCCATTGCAGCAAACGGGCCACCGCATGCTGGGTGTAGGCCTTTTCCTGGGCGCGCGGCACCGTCGGTGGCGCCTTGCCGCCATCATGGCGGGATAAAGCCACCAGGGGGGACTCCAGGTCGGTATCCAGACTGCCATCCAGGGCGGTCATCACATCCTGGTGTGTCACCGACCAGACCCAAAACCGGCCACTCGCCACCAGGGCACTGCGCTTTTGCGCGTCTTCCCGCAGGCAGTCCCGGTGGTAGGACCAGCCGTCGCAGAATACCGCGACGGGCCGGCGCCCGGAACCCGCCGCCCAAGGCCAGATGACAAAATCCGGCTTGCTAAGGACCGCCAGTCCCTGATCGGGGTTCAGTTCACACTGGGGCTCGACACGGTAACGCTGCTGACCCACCTCCAGGACATAGCCGGACTTGCCGTTGACCAGGTCCTGCACCAGCCTGACCAGCGGAATGCTACCCACGCCCCCCAAGCGCTTGAGGCTCTCGATGAACCGCGCCTCCAGCACCGAATCGAAATTCGGGTTGATATAGATGTCGGAGATGGTCTTGACCCGCTCCAGTTGGTCCAGGGCGGTCACCAGCTCGGTCAAGACCTCTTGGGCCATATCCCGCGACACCTTCTCCATGCCGCGACCCAGGCGATACTGGTAGAGACAGCGGTAGCAGCCGTCCTTTTCCGATTCCCGATGGCAGGTGCAGGTGGTGAGCGCCTCCAGGGCCAGGCGCAGGACCTCGGCGAGGGTGCCGGCGTCATGAGCCAGGAGCTGATGCAGATAACCCGTGCCGCCGGGTACCGAATCGTAGAGCAGGACAAAGTGCTTGCGGGGCCCGCCGTCCTGGCCGGGCTCGTCCTGCAGGACCATGCGCAGATGATCCACCTTGCCGCCGAAACGGCGCTTTAGGCCCAGTTGCACCGCCGCCATGAAAGACTGCACCACCCGCTCGTCCACCCCGCTCTTGGTATAGGGCACCAGGATGCGCAGCGCCTCGGATTCAAACTCGCGGTACAGGTACAGACATTCCAGCAGATCCAGCGGGTCGTTACCGCCATGTTTGGGGCAATCGAGGCCGTGGGTCTGCTCCGCCGGATCGCCCTGGCGTCGGGGTGGTTTCTGCACCTTGCCGCAATGGCGGCACAGCTTGAAACCGGGCCGTGGCGACTCCTTGTCCGCCACCCGGAAGGTCTCCCCGGGCTTGGCCAGTTCGCCGAAATTGACATCGCGAAAGGTGACGCGGGAGATAAATTCAAAGCCAAAGGGCAGCGCCCCGGAGGCTATCCTCCAGGCCTCGCGCACTTGGGCGGGCTCGAAGTCGGCCATGAGTTGGCGGACGTAGAATTTGGGCTCCCGGTCCTCGGTGCTGTCGTCGATGCGCACCTCGGTATCATTGCTGTTGGCGATGGCCTGTCTGAAGCGCAAGAGGGTACGTTGCTGGGCGGCATCGGCCCACATGGCATCCCCGCACCGGGGGCAGGTCAGGTGGACATCGGGGTGGATCGCCAGGTTCTGCATGTGGTGGCAGGCCGGGCAGAAGCGCCAGTCCTCGGTCTTGGCCAGACTCATGTTGATCTGGTCCACCTCCACCCGCCGCTGGTTGGCATAAAAACGGTTTTCCGGGGCGAACTCGGAGAGAGCCGATTGGGCGGGCCGCTCGTACTTGATGGCGTTGAGGGTGACATAGGGCCCCTGGCCCGGCTCATCGACGCCGCGCCGGCGCCACAGCACCGACTTGAGTTCCACCCCGGACTCCGGGAAGGCGTAATTGGGGATCAGGCCCGCATCCGTCAGGGTATTCAGCAGGTCGCGCCCATCGATCTCCCGGATCAACTCCAGCAGCTTGTCCCGCTCCTGCTGCAGATTGTCGATTTCGGCCTGGGTCGCCTCATCCTGGGGCCGCTTCTGGGCCCTGGCCTTGGCCCGATCCAGCTCGGTGCGGCGCTTCTTGTAGGTCCGGCGCTCTTCAAGGAGTTCTTCCAGAGCTTTCATCAGGCGGGTCCGCAAGCCATCCACCTCCCCCTGGCCCTGCATGTAGTCCCAGAGGTGGGCGCGCACCACCGCATCCACATCCGTTCCCAGGAGGTCGATGAAGCGGCTGAACAGCGCCTCCTCATGGACCAGGATGTACTGGCAGAGGCTGTAGGGGAAGCGGTCCTCCTTGACCTGCTCCAGGGCGTCCAGGGCCTGGGAGGTCTTGTCCGGCAGGGCCGCCGGGTTACTCAGGCTGGCCACCCAGTCATCCATGCAGAAGGCGAAGAGCTGGCGGCGCAGCACCTCGGCGGCCTGCAGGAAGACCCCGGGGGGCGCCACCTCGCCCGCGATCATCTCCTCGGTTTCGGCAAAAAAATAGAGGTCGTGGGGGCTGTTACCATCCGCCAGGGTGGTAGTCATGGCGTTACCATCGCGCCGCCCGGCGCGACCCATGCGCTGGATAAAACTGGCCTGGTTGGGGGGTACCGAGCACAGCAAGACCGAGGACAGGTCGCCGATATCCACACCCATCTCCAGCGTGGGGGTCGCGGACAACAGGTTTTCGAACCAGGGCCGGGGGTGCTTGTCCTTAAAGCGGGCCTCCAGGGCCTCGCGGACCGACCGTTCCAGCAGGCCGGTATGTTCGGCGGTAATGACCCGACGCAGATCACCCCGGCTGAAGCGCCTGGCCCACCAGCCAGCGGCGTCGGGAAGGAGGATTTCATAGCGAGACTCGACCGCATCCAGGCAAGGCATGCCTAGCAGTTGCTCCGCATCCCGGCGGGGTACGGGCAGTTTGCGCTGGCTGCCCGCCGTGGCGATAAAGGCCACCTCCGGGTCCAGGATCAGGGCATCGGGGTTGAGCCCCAGGGTATCGCCCAGGTGGTGCGGGGTCTGGATCAGGATGCCCTCCTCCCGCAAGACAGCAAAAGCCGCCCGATAGAGTTCGGCCGCCAGACCCTTGGCGAACAACATCTGATCCCCCAGCACGGCCTCCGCCCAGCGGTCATACCAGGTGGCCCGGCTGGTGCCGGTCAATTTGTCGCAGTCCCGCTGTTTCCCCAGGGTCAGAAACACCGGTCGGGGGCTGTTCTGCCCCATCTTGGGCAGCCACTCGCCGCGCCCGCCGGTGGCCAGGAGCGCATAGACGTTGCCATCCCCGGCGTAGAGGCTCAGCTCCGGGTGCATCACCCCACCGCGGCGGCGCAGATGGGTGAGGGTCCCCCACAACCACTGGGCGAGGACCTCCTGCTCCAGGCCCCGTGCACCCAGATCTTCCTGCAGCGTCGGCAGCAGGCGTACCGCGACCGCCTCCAGCCGCCGCCAGGGAATCGAGAGGGTGACCTTGCCGATGCGCTCCAGGGTGCGGCCGCGCTGACTCAGGTAGGTCATTTCGCTGACCGCCTGCCACAACAGGCGCTTCCTGACCTTGGCGGGCAGGCGGCTGGTGACGGGCAGATGGCGGTGTTGCAGCAACTCCACCGCCCAATCGTGCTGCCAGGCCATGTTGGGTCCGAGAAACTCCGCGACCAGATTCTCCGGGGGCATATGGAGCAGGGAGCCTGGCCGGTCGAACAGCGCCTCGGCCTGGGCCAGGAATTGCGACCAGGTCAGGTCAGGCTGGGCTAGTTCGTCGATGACCCGGGCCAGGGCCGTGCGGACGTTATTGAGATAGGTGCGCGCCCCCAGGAAGCCGGCCCGGTGGGCCGCGTCCTGCACCGAGTCCGAGAAGGCGATCAGCTTCTTGTCATCGTTGAAGACGCTGGCCCAACTGCTTTCGACGACCTGAGCCCCCAGAGTGGCATTGCGAGCACCCAAGAGCACCAGTTCACCGGCTTCGCCGCAGGCCGGGCAGGTCCGATCATGTCGGGTATATTGGATCTGGTTGATCACCTGGGTGCGTTGGGCGGTCACCCTAAACACCGCCAGCAGCTCCTGGTGCCCGCAAGCCAGGCAGGTCTCATGGCCCTGCTGCAGGTGGCCGCAGGCCACGCAGACCCACTCATGGCTACCTTCCACCTGCGACCGGCCAATGCTCCGCGCGGCATACAGGCGGGTTGCCTCCGGCCGTCGGGCGAACCAGGTGTTGTAGATCTCTTCCATCTGGGTGGACAGCCTGTTGCTACCGGCCACCAGACGCGACAGCCAGCCCGTGGTGCGGCACTGAGTGCATTGCACCAGAGGCAGATAGACGCCATCCCGCTCCCCAGGGAGGTCGCGCTCGCTCCGCAGGCACAACTCTTCCGGCCGGGTACCGAGCCTGGCCACCATGCGGCGCAGTTCCCGCACCCAGAGTTGCACCCGCAGGGTCACCAGGGGCTGGTTCTCCTCGCGCCGCGCCCAAGCCACCAGGACCAGGAGGGCGTCGAGGACCAGGCCCACCTGAGCGGGAGTGGCCGTCGGCATATTGCGGGAAAAGGCCGCGGTCAGGGTCCCGTAAGCCACCACGCCGCCCTTGAGGCGCTTGAGCAGATTGACGAAAAGCTGATGGCGTTTGAGCAGTTGTCCCAGTTCCTGGCGCCAGGGGAGGTCCGCGACATCCGCCGGCGGGGGTTCATCGGGGAAGAAGAGGCCAAACCAGGCCCCTACCGCCTCCTGGGACGACCGGAACCGCTCCGGGTCCAGTAGCTCGGCCAGCTCCGGCCGGAACAGAAACATAAAATCGACCGTGGCATCCCCGAGAAACTCACTCACGGACAGGCGGTTCTCGGTGATCACCGCCTCGGGCGGAAAGGGCACGCCAAAGATCTGGCGGGCATATTCCCGGAGCGGCGCGGTATCCACGGCGTCCCCCAGGGTCGCCGAGGTCCCGGCCTGGATCAAATACCCCTCGGGTACCTGCAACCGGGCCCGCAGGCGCCGCAGCAGCAGGGCCAGATCGGTGCCCTGGGCGCCATCGAAGGTATGGAGTTCATCCACCACGACATAGCGCAGGGTGGTCGGGGTGTTGGCGGACCAGAGCTGGCGATCCTTGGGACGCAGCATCAGGTAGTCCAGCATCTTGTAGTTGGTCAGCAGCAGGTCCGGCGGCTGCTTGCGCAGGGTATCCCGGTCGGTGATGACACCCCGCGGGGTCATCACCAGGCCCTCGCCCCCCGATCGGCTGGTACCCCCCACATACAAGCCCACGCGCAGGCCCGCCAGGGCCGGAACCCCGGCCACCAGGCCAGCGATCCGGCGCGCCTGATCGGTGGCCAGGGCATTCATCGGATAAATCACCAGGGCCTTGATCCCGGTCTGCCCCTGGGCACGGGCGCGGGCGCAGTGATCCAGCAGGGGATAAAGGAAACATTCGGTCTTGCCGCTGCCGGTGCCGGTGGCAACCAGGGCGCTGAGGGCCTGGTGTCGGGCCGACAGGCGCTTCCAGGCCTGTTCCTGATGACTATAAGCGGGGAAAGGCGTCGTGAAGCTGGTAAAAAAGCCCTGGCCCGCCTGACCCGGGGCGAAGGGCAGCCCGATCTGGACATAGGGCCCCTTCAGCCAGGCGGCCTCATCCTCGACGAACCTGCGCATCAGGCCGTGCATGAAGGCGTCGGAGGGCTCGAACCCCGCCACCAGGAATTGCTTCAGGCTCGTCTTGATGTCCTTGGCCAGCAGTGAGGGCAGCATGGTTTCCCTTCAGGTCTCTATTTATCTTATATATTTTCTCGCGACCTCACCTTGGCTAGCGTCGCTAACGACTAGCTTAACCCGCCGTTGGCGAAGACGGCGCGGGAATCGTCTGGTTGAGGCCCAGGTCGGACGCGACTAAGCTTAGTAAGAACTTATGTAATAACGTCGCCAGGAATCGCCATGTTCAAAGTCAAAGTCACCGCCGTGGGTAACTCGATGGGCATTTTGCTGCCGAGGGAAGCGCTCGCTAAACTCAGGGTCGCGAAGGGCGATACGCTGTATCTGGTTGAAAATCAAGATGGATTTTCGCTAACCCCCTTTCAGGAGGATTTCGAGGACCAGATGCGGGCGGCCGAAAAGGTGCTGAAGCAATACCGGAATGCCCTCCATGAGCTGGCCAAATGAAGGAGCCCCGCTGGGTGCTTGAAGCCGTGGTCCTTGCCGTGCAGCGCCTGCTGATTGCGGAACACGGTGGCATCCCTGGCCTGCGGGATCAGGGGCTGCTTGAATCCGCCCTGGCCAGACCCCGACAGCGCTTCGCCTACCAGCCAGAATCAACCCTGTTTGAGCTTGCCGCCGCGTATGGCTTTGGCCTGGCAAGGAATCATCCCTTCCTGGATGGCAACAAACGGGTCGCGCTGGCCATGACGGCCCTCTTTCTGGAATTGAATGGATTCAGCCTGGAGGCACCCGAACCCGATGCGGTCATTGTTATCGAGCTATTAGCCGCTGGCAATCTGACTGAAGCGGCACTCGCCCAGTGGCTCTGCGATTCCTCGGTTCCGACCACCTAACATCCGTTGCGTGGGGCCCCGGGTGCCGGGTGCCGGGGCTTGAGGGCTCGCGCTTGTCATTCGAGTCAACCCTGATCGGCAAAGAAGGCCCAGGCGATGTGGTAGTCCTCCTCACGGTTGGCGCGGGCGAAGGGGGCGGTGTAGTTGCGCTCGACGATGCGGGGACCACCGGGGAGGGTGTCGTCGCTGATCCACTGGGTGACGAGGGTGCCGGCGGGGACCCGCCACTCACCGTCCTGGTAGAGGTCTTCCCAGCCAAAGTTACCCTCGCGGGTCTGGCCAGCGGGTATGCGGATGCGGGTGCGTGGGGTCTTGGGGCCGCCCTTGCGCGGCAGGCCGACGCCGACCAGGCCCTTGCTGTTGGTGAAGACGATGCGCCCAGTGATGTCGTTCCAGGTGTCGCGCTCGTAGCCCTGCATGACCGGGAACTGCACGCGGTAGATCAGCAGCAGCTCGTCGAGCGTCAGGCCCAGGGCTTGGGCGACGAGCACGTCGATTTCGACCAGCGCCATGCGGCGGGCGTAGTCGGTGCGCAGAGCGCAGTGGCGGGTCCAGATGCTGGTCAGCGCGGGCCAGAAGTCGGGCGGCAGGCGCGGGTTGTCGGGCTGGCTCCAGCGCTGGTCGGCGAAGTCCACGTCATAGACTTCTTCCCACAACGGGGCGTAGTGAGTGGTTAGGCAGTTGAGGGCGAGGGCGCGTGCAGAAATGGCGTTTGAGGAAATGTGAGGAAGCCTGCCCAGCGTGGAGTCGTACAAGTCGCCCAATCCAGTTGACTTGATAAAAAAGTCAGCAACTACGGATGCTGTGAATCCAACAAGCGCCACCAGATCTGCGCTATCGCGGAATGCTAGCGACAACACCGGATGGATGTGTGCGGCGCCGGGAGGGACCAGCGTGGATATCAAGGTGCGCTCCATGCTTGAACTGATTCGCCGTCGGTTGACGTACCTGAAAAACTCCGTCACCGGTCGGCCCTGTGTTTCACCCTCCTCTACCCAACTCACCCGAGGCGTGCGGCGCAGGTATTCAGCGCGGTCTGCCATGGGCCGATAGTTGGTGCGGGGCAGGTAGTCGTCGGGAAGGTTTTGCAGGTCGATGATGTCGTAATGCCCCTTCTCGGTGCAGACCTTGCGCGGGGTTTTCATGTGGGGATTGGCCACAAAGAAATGTGGACCAGACAGTACCCAGTCCTGCGTGGTGGCGGCAAAACCGTGGTCGGTAGTGGGACGGCGGGAAATGGTGCCGTCGTGCTGCTGAGCTGTTTCATTCCAATGCTCAGTAGAAAAATAGTTCTCGGCCAAGTCAGCTAAGCGGCGTGGGTAGGCGGCCAACTTGGCGAGTACGCTGTTCAAAGCCCCGGCGTGCAGTGCTGGCAAGCGTGCGCGGTGGGCATGGGTTCCGGGTTCGTCGTAAAGTTGGGCAAAGGTGGCGAGTGCAGCTCCGTCCACCCGCACGATACGGTCACGGTGGCCAACGGTGTTCCATTGAGCATTTACGTTTTTAATGCCATCCGGAAGGCCGGTGCCGTCATGTTGGTAACAGGCATCTACAGTGGCAGGCACAAACAGGTTAGCTAGATTGTCAAAGCACGGCTGACCTTGGGCGTCACCGTAGATATTGATGCTGTACTTCACCCGGTGCCCGATAGGAAACAGCATTTCTTGGTTTTGAAACTGAAAGTGTCGCCTCAACCGTGCATATACCGCCTCACGCAAGTTGCCACCCTTGGGGTCGTCGTAAGGCCCTTCGGGGTGCAGTAACCCGGTCACGCCCTGTGCGCTATTCAGCCCCCAGGCCAGCGGCATAAAGCATTTGTAGAGGTTTGCCGGCATGCCTTTGAGCAACGGGTAGTTCTGCACCGCGTTCAAAAAGTTCTGCGTGCCTTCGGCCTCTTGCATCTCGTCCGTCCAGTCGGCTTGCAGGCCTGGGAACTGCTGGAAGGCGTCGGCGCGCAGCTTGGCCAGATCGCTCGCGCTGATCTTGCGTATGGCAAACACCGGGTTGCGCTCACCCAGAATGCCGGCCTCGTTCCACTCCACCTTGATCCAGGGCGGGTTTCCCAGGATCAGATCAAACCCACCCCGCTGGAGCAGCACGTCGGCAAAGCAGAGCTCCCAGTGCAGGAAGCGCCGCACCTCGGCCACCGCCTCCACCTGCTGGATGCGGGGGAAATGCTGGCGGAGCTTGCTGATCCGCAACTGCCCCAGCCGGTCATGCAAACCGGCGGGGCCCTCGGCCTGGCTCAGGGACAACTGGGTTTCGAACCCGGGCAGGCTGGGCTGCACCTCGGGGATCAGGGGGCGCGCCGCTGCCGACCGGGCCGGTTGCAGATCCAGGGCGCGCTGGAGACTGATATCGAGGATGTTGCCCTCCAGGATGGCACCCACCTCCAGCCACCATTCCTCGCGGCTGGGCAGGTCCCGGGCGGTGGCGAGGGGCCAGAACCAGAGGGCGCACCAATAGTCCATGACCAGCTTGAGGCGGCGGAAGGGGGTGGCCAGATCGCCATCCTCGTTCAGGAGCCCCTGGCGGCGGATGGCCTCCTTCTGGGCGCGGCTGATGCGCGGCGGGGCCTCGGCACCCCCGGCCGGGCGGTGGGGCCAGACGCTCAGGGCGTCCTCGGTACGATTCCGGTCGCGGGCCAGATCCCGGGTGTGCTCAAGCCAGAGGGCCTCGACCTGGGCGCTGAGCTGTTGCAGCCGGCGGATTTCGTGGGGGGCGAGGGGCGCGGCGAAGGCCCGGCGCCAGTCCCTGAGGCGGGCGAATTCCTGGGGATAGAGGGCCTTGGCCACCTTGTCGGTAACATTGGCCATGCCCGGATCGGGGAGCAGGAAATGGTAGATCTCGTCGGGCTGGCGAGGCCGGGCGGGGGTCGCGGGGCGCGGCGGCGCTTCGTGCCAGGCGGGCTTGGCCCCTTTCAGGAGGCTACCGGGTCGGTAAAGCTGGTGGCGGGCGCCGATCAGGCTGTTGCCGGTGAAGAGCTGATAGCCAAACCAGGGCACCCGGGCGGGCTGGGGCCGGCCCTGGGCGTCGGTCTCCCCATGAATGGCGTTGAGCCAGAGGGAGACCTCCGCCAGTTCCACGGCCACGGGGTTGAGGTCCACGCCGAAAACGTTGCGGTCGGCAATGGCCATGCGTACCCGCTGGAGTTCCTGGGGGTAGTCTTCGTGGGGGATGCGGCGGCCCACTTCGGCCTGTTTGCGCGTCAGGTAGGCCTCGGCCAACTGGTTGACCGCCTCGTTGAGGAAGGCGGCGCTGCCCATGGCCGGCTCGCAGAGGGTCAGGCCGAGGATGTCGTCGGCCTGGGTGACCCGCTCGCCGCCGAGCAGCTCCTTGAGGGCATACTTGACCAGGCACTGGGTGAGGACCTGGGGGGTGTAGTAGCTGGCGCTTTTCTGGCGGTCGCGCCCGGCCAGACGGTAGATGAAGCGGCCCTTGGGGTGCTTTCGCAGCACCCGGTGGCCGGCCTCGTTAAGGTCGTAAACCCGCTCCTCTTCCCGATAATCGCTCAGGCGGCTGGCGGGGACGAACCAGGCGGTTTCCAGCTTGTCCGCCTCGGCGGGCGGGGCGCCGCGCCCCCGGCGGCCCGGGCCCGCGCGGTCGGGGGTGTCCGCCTCCTCTTCCTCGCCCCCGTCACTATCCTCTGCGTCGGGGCCGCCGACCCGACCCTGCTGGGGGGCGGGTTTGACCTCGTAGAGGTCATCGGCGGCAAAAAAGCCCCGGTAGCTGAGCAGGGCCTCGTAAACCGCGCCCAACTGGTTGATGGAGAGCAACTGGTAACTAACCCGACCGCTGCGCCGCCGCCGGTTGCCGCCCGAGCCCTGGCCCCGGGTCAGGGACATGAGGCGGATGACCTGTTGCCAGATGGCGTTGGGAAAACGCACCTTGGTCAGCAGGGGCATGACGCCGTCGTCGAAGAGGCGGCTGTCGAGGGGCGCCAGGGCA
This sequence comes from Chromatiaceae bacterium, assembly GCA_020851955.1. Taxonomy (GTDB): domain Bacteria; phylum Pseudomonadota; class Gammaproteobacteria; order Chromatiales; family Chromatiaceae; genus M0108. The sequence continues at coordinate 17,616 of JADZBU010000366.1, forward strand.
AAGGTGTCCTTGGCGCCGGCGATGCGGTCGCCAAGCTCGATCTGGTGGGGATCGCCCAGGCCGCAGCCCTCGGCCACCAGCCTGAAGAGGCGGCGCAGGCTGTTATCGAAGTAGTGGCCCTCACGGGCATGGGGCGTGGTCAGGGGCTTGAGTTCCAGGTCGCGCAGGCTCTCCAGGCTGTAACCCTTGAGATAGACCTGGCTCTTGGCGATGGGCACATAGCCCAGCTCCGGGCGGGCCTCGATGTAGAAGAGGAACAGCAGCCGATAGACCAGGCGCAGGCATTCCAGGCCGAGGTCGGCGGGGTCGAGCTGGTCCTTACCGCTGAAGAAGCCCTTTTTGGCATCGACGGCCTGTTGGCGCAGTTGGCTGGCGGCCTCATTGCCAAGCAGTTCGATGGCCTCGCGCAGGGCGTACTTGAGGTCTTCGCTCACGCCGAAGGCATGCTTGTGGGCGTTGTCGTCCAGGGCGGCGAGCAGGCTGTCGCCCTCCCCCGGGGCCAGGCAATCCCGGTGCAGCAGGGCGGCGCAGGCCCTGAGGGTGTCCGGGTCCTTGCGGTCGAGAATCTCCGCCCAGTCGAAGCGCAGGGCGCGGTTGTTGGGCCATTTGTAGCGGTCGAGCAGCAGCCACTGGTCCAGACCCGCCAGGATGACATAACGGGGGGCGGTCTCGGCGCCAAAAACGGCGTCGGAGAGCAGGTCGGCCCAGGTCTCGCCCTGGAGGGGCTTGGGCACCGGTTCGCCGCCAAAGTGCAGGCTAACGAGGCGATGGTCGAGGAGGTCTTCGTCCTCCGCCCCGGGTTGGTAGGCGGGGATGAGGGCCAGCTTGGGCAGTTGCAGACGCCAGCAGGGAATGGGGGAGCCAGCGACCAGTTCATGCCGGGCGGGGACCAGGCCCGGCGGATCGCTGGGGCTGGCGAAACCCAGGGCCTGCAGCAGGCCGCTCTGGAGCTGGCGGAAGAGCTCCCAGCGTTCCGCGTCATCGCGGGCGCGGTGGAACTGGCCGCGCAGGCCGAACCATTTCTGGGCCCAGCCTTGCAGGCGCTTGTAAGGGGCGCGGTGGGCCTCGTCGCCGGGGTGTTCCGTGTCCTGGGCCTCCCAGGCCTCCAGTCGGGCCTTGATGTCGCCCCTGAAGACTTCCGCCAGGTAGTGATGACTGTAGAACTCATTTTCGTTGGCGATGCCAACAAAGGTTTGAACGGCTTCCAGCGCGGGCATGGTCAGGCTCCGGCCGTGGCGGCGTGAGGGTGGCAAACCCCGGCCAGCACCTGAATCCAGGGCTGAGGCTCGGTGGTGAGGGTGTCGCGCACCCACTGGCGGTAGTCGTCGAAGATGCGGTTGATCTGCTGGCTGCGTTGCTCGAAGCGGCCGCGCTTGACAGTTTCGAGCTGGCGCTCCAGGTCGAGCGCCAGTTGTTCGAGCTGGCGTTCCTGGAGGCGCTTAAGTTCCGCCAGGGTGCCGGCGAGGCGCTGGGAGAGTTCGGCGGCAAAGGTGGTCTGTTGCCGCACCATGTAGTCGACCATGCTCGCCACGGCCCGCGGCAGGGCCTGCTGCATGGCGTCGGTGAGGGCGGCCAGTTCCGGGGTCTGCCCCCGATTGGGCAGCCCCCCGGCCTTGAGACCGGCGCGGGCGACAAAGGCGTCGAAGGGCTCCAGGGCGAAGGGGGACCCGGGTCCGGCGGAACCGATGCGGCTTGCCACCTGCCATTCCACCAGGAGCGGCTGGCCCTTGCGGTTGGGGATGAGGCTCATGAGGATGAAGGCCTGCTCGCCCGGTTGCAGCTTCTGGCTCTGCAGCAGGGGCGCGCGGTGGCGGCCAAAGTGGGTGAGTACCCGGTCCCCCAGCCAGTCCATGATGGGATGCTGGGGCCAGAGGTAGTGCAACTGGGGCCAAGTGTCCTCCTCGGCCCGGGCCTGGCGGGCGGTCTCGATGGCCGCGCGAATTCGCGCCGGGTCGGCGCAGAGGGCGTAGTGGTCGTTATCGGCCTGGACCTCGCGGGGCAGTTGGCGCAGGCGCTCCCGCAGGTCCAGGGGCGCGGTGAGGGCGATGAGCTGCTCGGCATCCTGGGCGGTCCACTGGCAGAGGGTCTGGCCCTGGTTGAGTTGGGTCAGGGCGGTTTTGGCGTAGTGGTAGTCGCTGGTGAAGAGGGAGGTGGGGGCGTCGATGTAGGCCAGGCTGTTAGACCCCTCTCCCCGGCCCTCCCCCGCAAGGGGGGAGGGAGCAGGCCAGTCTCCCCGGCGCGCCGCCGCGAGGGCGGAAGGAGTAGACCACCCTCCCCGGCTCTCGCCGGTGTGAAATGAGGCGGTGGGCGACAGGGACGGGGCGGGGGTCTCTTCCCCGGCGGTAACGCCGAAAAGCTGCATCAGCCAGTCGCCATCCTCCTCCTCGTCCCTGGCGGCGGTGGCGTCGAGCAGGGTTTCGACCTGCTCCGGCGTCAGGCCCTCGGCCATGAAGCCGGTGACCTTTTCGACCTCCCTGTCGGGGTCGTACACATTGAGGAAGGCGGAGGGGTCGCCCAGGTTGAAGTTGGCCTGCTCGTCTTTCCGTTCCAGGATCTCCAGGATGCGTAGGTCGCCCTTGATCCTTTCGTTCGCTGTCTCCGTGAAGAGGTAAAGAATCCGGGGCTGCTGCTTCTGGCCATAGCGGTCGATGCGGCCGTTGCGCTGTTGGAAGACCATGAGCGACCAAGGCAAGTCGAAATGCACCAACCGATGGCAGAAGTAGTGGAGGTTGAGGCCCTCGCTGGCGACATCGGAACAGAGGAGGATGCGCACTGGATCGTCCAGGCGACCGAAACGCTCCACCAGGTCCTGCTGCTCGGTGTCGGCCATCTGGCCGTGGAGGATCTGAATCTGGTTGGCCTTGAGCTTCAGATCGGCGCCGAGTTGCCGGTGGAGCCAGTCAAGGGTCTCGATGCGCTCGGAGAAGATGACCAGGCGGTCGCCGGCGTCATGGACCTGCCAGCCGAAGTCGGCGGAGCGCAGTTGTTGCAGCAGGCGCTGATATTTGCTGAAACTGGCGGCGGTGGCGTCACCGGTAAGGGCCTGTAAGGCCGCGGCCAGAACCTGGAGGCCCTCTACTTCGATGGCCTCGTCCGCCGTCGGACTGGCTTTGCCTTGCAGCAGGGCCAGCCGGTTCTGGGTGGACTTGAGGGCCGCCGCCGGGCTGGAGAAGAGGCCCTTTTGCAGGCCGATGCGTTGCAGCTCCTGTTGCCGGCCGGCCTGGTGCTGGCCGCCCTGGGTGAAGGCGATGTCCAGCAGAGCTCGGTAGGCCGCCTCTTCCCGTGGGCTGGCCTGCTGCCGCAGGCAGAGGGTTTTGCGCTCCTGGAAGTCGGCGGTCACCTGGTCGCGGATGTCTTTCTTGAAGCGCCGTATCACCAGGCCCTTGCCGCGAAAATCCTCCGGGGTGTAGTCGTCCGGGTCGGAGATGGCGGTGGGGTCCAGCAGGCTCATGAGGGAGGCAAAGCTGCGCGCCGAGCCGTCGTGGGGCGTGGCCGAGAGCAGGATAAGGGTGTCGGAGCGCGTCGCCAGGAGCTTGGCCAGCCGGGCGCGGCGGGACAAGCCGCTCTCACCGGCGCGGGCGGCGACGTTGTGGCACTCGTCGATGAGGATGATGTCCCACCAGGCGTTCTCCAGGTAGTTGCGATACTCCAGATTACTCTTGAGGGTATCGATGGAGATGATGCTGCGGTCAAAGTAATTGAAGGGGTTGTGATTGGCGGGGATGCGGTTGCGTACCCGCGCCAGGCCCACCGAGTCCAGCCGCACCAGGGGGATGGAAAAGCGGCTCCACCACTCCTTCTGGAATTGGGTGAGCATGGCCTTCAGGGTGACCACCAGGATGCGTTTACCCCGGCCGCGCTGGATCAGCTCGGTGGCGAGTACCCCCGATTCCAGGGTCTTGCCCAGGCCTACCGCATCGGCGATGAGGATGCGGGATCTGGGCTGCCGCAGGGCCTGCAGGGCGGGGTCCAACTGGTAGGGGACCAGGTTCATCACGCCCCGGTGGCCCAGATGGATGCGGTCGTTATTGGCGACGCCGCGGCGACGCAGGCTTTCCAGATTGAGGATGGTGGCGTTATAGGTTGGACTGGTATCGGGCACCAGCTCGGTGCGGGCCGGGTCGAGGATATCGATGGCCTCTTCCAGGCGGGTCAGGAAGAGGGCCGATTCGCCGCGTACCAGCTCGGAGATGCCATCGCAGGTCAACAACCAGCCGCCATCGCTGGCAGGGTCCACGCGGCGGATGAGCCACTCTTCATCCCGAATGACGGCGCGGGCGCCAGGGGCAAATGGGAGCATGGTCTTCCCTCTCGGAGGAGATTAAGGTTCGTCCGCATGGCGCGTGGCTGCAAAAACCGGAGCACAGTGTAGGCGTTGGCCCCTAATTCCGGCTATGGTTTTGATTCCCAGCGGCTGATGGGATGACGAATTACCAGTAGAGTCGGGATGTGGCGCGGTAGCCTTAGGCCTGGCTTATCTGTTTCCGCCCCTTTCGTCTGGCGGTGCCTAAGTAGCCAGGCCGTGGCCCCGTTTCCACATCCCGCTCATCGAACCGGACGTG
>JADZBU010000367.1 GCA_020851955.1 Chromatiaceae bacterium
CCTCCCTCAGCGCCCAAGGCCCCTCATGCTTCCCGTTTTCACCATCATCGGCCGGCCCAATGTCGGCAAATCGACCCTCTTCAATCGGCTGACCCGGACGCGCGACGCCCTGGTGGCGGACTTTCCGGGTCTCACCCGGGATCGCCAGTATGGCATCGGGCGCATCGGACCGGCTCCCTACGTCATCGTGGACACCGGTGGCCTGAGCGGCGTGACCGACGGGGTCGAGAGCCTGATGGAACGCCAGGTGGCCGTGGCCATCCAGGAGGCGGACCAGTTGCTCTTCATGGTCGATGCCCGGGAGGGCTGCGGCAGCCATGACCTGGAGATCGCCGCGCGCCTGCGCCGCACCGGCAAACCCGTCACCCTGGTGGTGAATAAGTCGGATCGGCTGGAACCCGAGATGGCGATGGTGGATTTCCACCAGCTCGGCCTGGGGGAACCCATCGCCATCGCCGCCGTCCAGGGCCGGGGAGTCGGCAGCCTGATGCACCGGGTCTTCGCCAGCCTGCCCGAGAGCCTGGAGGAGGCCACTGCGGAGCGGGACGAGGAGGCGGGCATCAAGGTCGCCGTGGTTGGGCGCCCCAATGCGGGCAAATCGACCCTCATCAACCGCATCCTGGGCGAGGAGCGGATGGTGGCCTGCGATCAGCCCGGCACCACCCGGGACAGTATCTTCGTCCCCTTCACCCACGCCGACCGCCGCTACACCCTGATCGACACCGCCGGCATGCGGCGCCGCGCCAAGGTGCATGACTTCATCGAGAAATTCAGCGCCATCAAGACCCTCCAGGCCATCGAGGCCAGCAACGTGGTGATCCTGATGCTCGATGCCCACCAGGGCATCGGCGACCAGGATGCCAACCTGGCCAGCCATGTGGTCGAAAGCGGCCGCGCCCTGGTGGTGGCCGTCAACAAGTGGGATGGTCTGAGCAAGGAGGCACGGGAGGCCGTTCGCGAGTCCTTTGCGCGCAAGCTGGGGTTTCTGGACTTCGCCGCCGTCCACTACATCTCCGCCCTCCACGGCAGCGGCGTCGGCCTCATCCTGGACGAGGTGGACCGGGTCTTTGCCAATGCCGTGCGGCACCTGCCGACCCCGGAACTGACCCGTTTGCTCATGGATCTCGTTCAGGAACATCAGCCACCCCTGGTCAATGGTCGCCGCATCAAGCTGCGTTATGCCCACCAGGGGGGCCGCAATCCCCCCATCATCGTCATCCACGGCAAACAGACCGAGGCCCTACCGGATAGCTACCGCCGCTACCTCATCAACCGCTTCCGCCAGATCCTGAAACTGCACGGCACCCCCCTGCGGCTGGAATTGCGCACCGGGGAGAATCCTTACGAGGGTCGCCAGAAGCCCCCGACCCCCCAGCAGGTCAAGCAGCGGCAGCGATTGAAGAAATTCGTCAAGCGGAAGGATTGAGCCCTGCATCGAGACCCTGACCCTTGGAGATCGCGGCCATGCAAGCCATTGAGTTGAGCGCCCACATCAGCCCAGACCATGAACTGCGCATCACCCTTCCGGCCGATACGGCCACAGGCTCCGCCCGCGTTATCGTCTTGTTCGAGTCTGCCGAGGGGGCGCGCACGGGGGGCAACCTGGATAATTTCCTGGACCGGCTGCCTATCAATACTGCTGGGGGTATTTCCCACGCTCAGGCCGTCGAGCGGGTCGCGACGGAACGGGCGACGTGGGGTGACGAGTAAGTGGGTCGATTTACCTCGATGCCTGCATGATCATCGACTTGGTCGAAGGCGTTCCGAATCTCCAGCGGCGTCTGCGAGAGGCCATCCGCAGTCGCACCCTGGTCTCTACTGAACTGGCCCGGTTGGAGAGTCGCGTCGGCGCTCTACGCGAGCAGCGTACCGCGCACCTCGCTACCTATCGGCAGCTCTTCGAGGACTGCGAAATGCAGCCTATGGACCGCGCCGTCTTTGACCTTGCCACCGACCTGCGTGTCCGGCATCGCCTTAGGGGGTGTCATCAATCCTCGTTGTATGGGAATATTGCCGTTTGCCCAACTAAAAACCACTCGAGGAACCCAGTAATGACCCTGCGCCGCTATGCCCTGCGTGACGACCAATGGGACCGCATCAAAGACCTCCTGCCGGGTCGTCCGGGTTATGTTGGGGTCACCGCTCGCGATAACCGCTTGTTTATAGACGCTGTGTTGCATCGCCACCGGTCCGGGAGCCCGTGGCGCGATCTGCCGGCATGCTTTGGGGATTTCCGGGTGGTGCACACGCGGTTTTCGCGTTGGGCGCGCACCGGGGTCTGGGCGCGGGTGTTTGAGACCTTGGCGGCGGACGCGGATAACGAGTATGCCATGCTCGATAGCACCATCGTGCGGGCCCATCAACACCGCGCGGGCGCCCAAAAAAAGCGGGGCGCGACCAGGCCATCGGGCGCAGCAAGGGCGGCTTGAGCACCAAGATTCATGCCCTGACGAACGCCTTGGGCCATCCGACGGGTGTTGTGCTCAGCGGGGGGCAGGCCTCTGACTGGGTGGGGGCCGATCAGTTGCTGCCGGGCTTGGCGGCGGGCGCCTTGTTGGCCGACAAGGCCTATGACGCCGATGACCGGGTGCTGGCGGCGGCCGAGGTCACGGCGGTCATCCCACCCAAACGCAACCGGGTCGTGCGGCGTGAGTATGATCGCGAGTGGTACCAAGCGCGCCATCTCATTGAGAATTTTTTCCAAAAACCCAAGCAATATCGAGCGATTGCCACCCGCGATGACAAGCTGGCCCGGAACTTCCTGGCAGGCATCCATCTGGCGTCGGCCTGTATCCTGCTGGCGTGATGGACGGCGGGTTAGCCTTGCTCATAATCCCACACATCAAAAATTGATGACACGTCCTAAGACCCCGGACGCGCTGCATCTTGCGGCGGCCCTGCATTCCGGTTGTGGCGAGTTCTGGACCAACGACGAGCGCTTGGTGGCTGCCGCGCAAAGTCACCTCGAAATCGTCACTTTTAGCAACCTTGCCTGAGGGCCGGCAGCAATTCCAAATTTGGCAGCATCAAAGCTACTCGGTCCCCTTACGAGCCTCAAACAGGGGTCGGAGAACCGATTTTCGGTCCGTAAGGCCCCTTGGATTTGGCCTTTTGAGTGCAGAACAGTCGCCTGAGGCACCGCCCAGCTCAAATTTGGAATTGCTGGAGGGCCGGACCTAAAGTGGACCCATGTTCAGAAACGTGGTGCTCCGGTTCGACCGACAGGCGCATGCCCACTGTTTTCAGCACGGCTAGCAGGGTCTTTAGTGTTGGGTTACCCTTGGGTGACAGGGAGCGGTACAACGACTCCCGGCTGATGCCGGCTTCGGCCGCCACCGCCCCCAATCCGCCATGCGCCTCGGCCACGGTGCGAAGCGCCAGGAGACCGGCGGCGCGCTCGTCGGGATCATCGAGCGATTCCATCGCTGCTTTCAGGTACGCGACCGCCAGTTCCCGGTCGGCGCGCAGTTCAGAGATCTCGCGCTCGTGGTGTGAGACCACCCCTTTCAATTGACTCATGTTTATCTCCGTTTCCACTCCGACCAGAGTGCCTTGGCCCGTTTGATGTCCGTTGCCTGGGAGCTCTTGTCCCCGCCGCACAGGAGCAGGACGACCGATGCTCCGTAGCGGCCACAGTACACGCGGTATCCGGGGCCGACATGGATACGCAACTCGATGACACCTTCCCCGACCGGCTCACTGTCACCGAAGTTGCCTGACTGCACTTGCCGCAGGCGGACACGAATGCGTGCTTGTGCCGCTCTATCGCGCACGGCGTCCAACCATTCCGTGAAAGGTTCACGGCCATCTTCGCGCTGATAACGTAGTAGCTCAATCATGGGAAAATTGTAGCTTAAAAGCTACTCAACTTGCGCCGCGAAAGGAGTTGCGGAGCATGAACGGAGTCGTTCATTCGCCTGATCCCCGAGGCGGACTGCGCTTTGATCATCATTTTTCAGACCCTCTCTTTACCTGGTGGGGATAGCTAGCCCATCTTTGTCACCGCCCCCAACAGTTTCTCTTATTATCAATTGTTTACGATTTTCAGATGGTGGTGTTGGTCACTACATTTGGGAAAACTCAGCGCTGGGATCGATGAGGGTCTTCTCGGTCTTTCCCGGCAAATGGGGTAGGCCCAGAGCGTTATAG
>JADZBU010000368.1 GCA_020851955.1 Chromatiaceae bacterium
CCAGACCGTACAAGGTGCAGATGCGCCTGACAATAGCGAGCCCCAGGCCCGCCCCGGCCTGGGCTTGGCCGGGCTGGCGATAGAAGCGGTCGAAGACCCGCTCCCGGTTGGCGGGGGGGATGCCAGGGCCGGAGTCGGTCACCCGCAGCCGGAGCCCTCCCCGCTCCGGCGCCAAGGCCACCTGAACCCAGCCCTGCGGTGGCGTGTACTTGACCCCGTTCTCCACGAGATTGCCGACCAGGATGTCCAGCACCTCGCCAGGCACCGGGACCCGGCTGTAGAGATCCTCGGGTACCAAGGCGGTCAAGCTGATCGACCGACCCCCCGCGGCGACCTGCTGGTGAGCCACGGCCTGGCTCACGGCCTCGGCGAGGGATGAGACACCCGGCGCCGCCTGCCGGGATTCGCCCTGGAGCCGGGCTAAAATCAGGAGTTGGGCGATCAGGCGGGTCGCCCGATCCACCCCCAGGATAAGGTTATCGAGGGCTTGGCGACGCTCGGCGGGATCGCCGCTGCGCTGGGCGATTTGGGCGTGGGTCCGGATGATGGCGAAGGGGGTGCGCAATTCATGGGAGGCATCGGCGGCAAAGCGCCGCTCCGTGGCCAGCGCCTCGTCGAGCCGCTCCATGAGACCGTTGAGGGCCTCGGTCAGCGGGCGGATTTCCAGGGGGACGTCCTCCCCGTCGATCGGCCCCAAGCGATCCGCCGAGCGCCGGCCAATGCTTCTGGCCAGGCGATATAGGGGGCCGAGCCCATCACTCACCGCCAGCCAGATCAGCAGCATACTGAGTGGCAGGGACCAGAGGATGGGTTGCAAGGCATGAATGGTCAGATAATCAACCAACTCCTTACGAATCGAATAATCCTGGGCCACGAACAGGATCTCGCCAGGGCCGGTGCCTGGCAACCCGAAAACCCGCCAGGAGGTTCCCCCCAGCACCTGGTCCGAAAATCCCATCGTCTGCGCCAAGGGCGCGGATGGCGCCGCGCCAAGGCTCGCCACCAGATGCTCCCCCTGCCAGCGTTGGAAGCTCAGCTTTGCCTCGTAGGGGTGGCCCAACGTCGACAAGGCCTGGGGAACCGCGAGCGGCCCGGCCGCGGCCCTGTCGGAACCAAGGTTAAGGAGGAAATGGGCGGTTTGGGCCATCTGGGCATCCAGGAGTTCGTCCACCTCGTGGCCGGAGCGTTCAAAGGCGACCAGGGCGACCGCGGCCCAGACCAGGATCCACAGACCAAACAAGGAGAGCATCAGTCGCCGCCGGATGGAATTCATGACGCCGGCTCCGACACCAATTGGTAACCAAAGCCCCGTACCGTCAGGACCCGTTTCTTGCCAAGCTTGCGCCGCAGATGGTGGATGTGCACCTCCAGGGAATTACTCTCCACCTCCCCCTGCCAGCCCTGGGTGCTGGCCTCCAGGTGGGTCCGGAGCACCACCCGGTCGGGGTGAGCAATCAGGATCTCGAGCAGGTCGTACTCCCGGGGCGACAGGGCCAGGGGTTTTCCACCCAGGGTGACCACCCGCGCGGTAGCATCCAGGGCCAGGTCACCCGCGCGGCACAGGGGCGCGGGGCGACCCCAAGCGCGCCTGGCCAAGGCGCGCAACCGGGCACTCAACTCGTCCAGATCGCAGGGCTTGACCAGATAGTCATCGGCCCCCGCATTGAGTCCCGCGACCTTCTCCGCGACGGCATCCCGGGCGGTCAGGATCAAGACCGGCAGGGTCGAACCCGCTTGCCGCAACTCCCGCAGCAGGGACAGACCATCGCGACCGGGCAGCCCCAAGTCCAGGACCAGCAGATCGAAGTGCTCGAGACGCAGGGCATGGAGAGCGGCCTCGGCGGAGGTCAGCCAGTCCGCCGCGAAGCCATCCTGTCCAAGGCCGGTCCTCAGTCCCGCCCCCAGCAGCGGGTCATCTTCGACGATGAGTACGCGCATCTTCCCCCCTCCAGCTTGCAGCCCGAAATATTGCCTGGGCTTGACAGGGCACCCTGGCCGATCGCTGGCGGCGAAGGGGGCCCATCACTCCACCGCCCGCACCGACCAGCCCGCCCGCCCAAGACGCGCCAGCAGCCCCTCTGCCCCCGGCAGGTGCAGGGCGCCCACGGCGATAAAACAGCCGCCCGCGCGCAGCGGAGCCTCCAGCCGCGCCGCCATGCGCGGGTTGCGATCATCCAGGGCCGCGCGCCGGAAATTCTCCGCCAGCCCGGGGTCGCCCTGGCCCAGGTAGTCGTCGCCGAGCCGGGCCAAGGCGGTGAGATCCCGATCGAGATAGGCGGCGAGGAGGCGCTCAAGGATCAGGGGCAGTTGGTGCCGGGTATCCAGGGTCTCCTTCAGCATCAGGATCTGATCCTCCTCGCCCAAACTATCGAAGACCGCGACTTGCTCCTCGATGGTCTCCAGGCCGATCACCTCCTTACCCGCGGCCAGGGCCGTCCGGTAGAGGTGAATATCGAGGAATTCACCCGTCCGGGCCGGGGGCAGGGCCAGGAGGGTAGCGGCCGCCCAAGGCTTGAAACCCCGGATCGCCGCCTCGGGCAGGCCCAACTCGGCCACGGCCGCGACCAGGCGCCCATAGAGGGGCGCCCCAACCACCCGCGCCAGCTCGCGACCATCCCCATAGACCATGATTTCCATCGAGCGGGTCATCGTCCGGGCATCCGGAATCATCTCCAGGATAAAGACAGGGCTCCGCTCGAAGGCGTCCCGCGTCGCCGGCGACAGGGCCAGCACCCGTGGGTCCTCGCTATGGAAGGTCCCGAAGAGATAACAGGGAGGCGCCGCCGGCGCGCTGATTTCAAACAGGAGGGCACGCTCACCCCCAGAGACGGCGGCGGTAAACAGTAGCAGCCACAGGGCCAACCCGACCAGGCGGGCCAGGCGGGCCAGGCGGGCCAAGGGCCTGGGAACCTGATTGACCAAGTTTGTCATCACGCCACCCTCTCCACCTCTCTCTCCACCTCTCTCCCCCCACTCCGACCACCGTCCCCAGGCAGACACTATACCGAACACCCAGACGTTTTCGGCCCAGAGGGTCGGGTGACGGCGGTTGGGGGGTGTCGACAGCAGGGATGCTGTCGCCAAGCCTACAGGGACGTATTCACGGCGTCCCCCCAACCGCCGTCGCCCGACCCAACCGCGTACAGTCCGAAGCCTGACGAGTTCTGGACACCGAGCAGCCTTACCGGCAACGCCCCTGGCCCCGTCCTCGCCCACGGACCCAGGGCAATGACCAATCGCAAAGCCCTTTGCAATTATGGTCGCTCCTCTTATTCTGTGCCCATGAACGAACCAGAACCGCTTCACACCATTGCCCGGCGCTTTCGCGGCTTCCTGCCGGTGGTGGTGGACGTAGAGACCGCCGGCTTCGACCCCCAGCGCCATGCCCTGCTGGAGATCGCCGCCAGCGTCATCCGCATGGACGAGCGTGGGCACGTCTTCCCCGGTGCCACCCTCTCCTGCCACGTCCTGCCCTTTCTCGGCTCCGAGATCGACCCCCGCGCCCTCGCCTTCACCGGCATCGACCCCCATCACCCCTTTCGCGACGCCGTGCCCGAACGGGAGGCCCTGAACCGCATCCTGCTGCCCATTCGCAAGGCCGTCAAAAGCAGCGGCTGCAATCGCGCCATCCTGGTCGGCCACAACGCCGCCTTCGACCTCGGTTTCATCAAGGCGGCAGTGGAGCGCAACAGCTTCAAAAACAGCCCCTTTCATTCCTTCAGCGTCTTCGACACCGTCTCCCTGGCGGGGCTGGTCTTTGGCCAGACCGTGCTGGCCCGCGCCGCTCAGGTCGCCGGCCTCGGCTGGAACAACAGCGAGGCCCACGCCGCCATCTACGACGTGGAGCAGACCGCCAAGTTGTTCTGCCAGATCGTCAATCGCTGGCGGGAACTGGACCCGGTGCGGATCTGGGAAGTCGGCCCACCCGGGGAACAACAGGGCGAGACTCCTGATTTCCGCGAATAAACCCCAAAATCCGGCAGCGGAACCCCTTACCCACCATGACAACGCCACCGCCGAGCGCCCCGAGCATCAATCCCGACGAGGTCGCCTACTTTGAAAAGCTGGCCCACCGCTGGTGGGATGCGGAAGGACCCTTCTGGCCCCTGCACCGGCTCAACGCCTTCCGCGTCGGCTACCTGCGCGCCCGCATTGGCCAGGCCCTTGGTACCCATGCCGACAGCGAGCGGCCCCTGGCCGGCCTGCGCTTGCTGGACATCGGTTGCGGTGGCGGCATCCTGAGCGAGTCCCTGGCGCGCCTTGGCGCCCAGGTCACTGGGATCGACGTCGCGGGCAAGAACATCCGGGTCGCCGAACTCCACGCCCTGGGCAGCGGCCTGGATTTGGACTACCGGCTGGAGAGCGCGGAGGCCCTCGCGGCCAGTGGCGCCCAATTCGATGCCGTGCTCAACATGGAGGTGGTGGAGCATGTGGAAGACCTGCCGGCCTTCCTCGCGGTCTGCGGCACCCTGGTCCGACCGGGGGGCCTCATGGTCGTGGCCACCATCAACCGGACCTGGGCGGCCTTCCTGATCGCCATCCTGGGCGCGGAATATATCCTGGGCTGGATGCCGAAGGGCACCCACCACTGGCGGAAACTCGTCAAGCCCGCCGAGGTCACCGCCGGTCTCGGCGCGCCCTTCACCCTCCTCCACCGCACCGGTGTGCGCATCAACCCCTTCAACCGTAGCTTCCATTACAGCCGCTACCTGGGCGTCAATTACATGCTGGTGCTGCGCAAGGGCGCGGCCTGAGACCCTTCGGCCCGGTAAACCCGGGGGCCTGGCTCCCGCTCGGGGGAAAGCAAGGCATCCCGATGGCCCACCCGAATCTGCAAAAGCCCGGCGGCGATTTGTGCCTGACGCTGCTCGTGCCAGTGGCAGATCGCCTCGTCCAGACCCCTTGACTCGGGCCCATGGGGCACCTGCTCCCGGGCAGCGACCGCCCAGCCCGCGACCAGGGCCGCCTGGAGTTCTGGCTCGTCCGGCTCCAGCACCCAATCACTGTCCGCCGCTTCCAGGGCGAAGCCCAGACCCGCCGCCAACTCCGCCAGGCATGCGGGGGCGGAGGGTCCGAGGGCGGGACCACCCAGCCCCTTGTCGCGGCCTTGATGGGCGTTGACCAGGGCGATCAGGGTCCCGTCGTGGGGGTGGTCGGGGAACAAGTCGATCCGACCGTCATAGGTGAGGGCCAGGTAGAGGTGCGAACGACTCCGGGCGCAGGCCCGCAGCAGGCCCGCGAGCCAGTTCGCCGAGACCAGATCCAGGAGGGCGGAGGCGACCACCAGGGTCTCCGCGCCCAGGAGCAGGGACTCCGCTCCCCGGGCCAGGTCCAGGTCCCGGGTACGCACCCGCCCGTGCGTAGTGGGCGCCGGGCCACCCTGGACGCCCTGTACGCCATGGATCTTGCCCTGGGCGCCCTGGAATCCTGGGACACCTCGGTCGCCGTGGTCACCCTGGACGCCCCCTACGCCTTGTTCGCCAGGGATAGCCTGAACGCCCTGGATGATCAAGCCCTCGCCATGAAGGCTGGTCGTCAGATTAAGGCCCCGGGCCCAGTCAGCGGTGCGGTGGATCAGGTCGGCCAGCAGCTTGCGGTCCCGATCCACGCAGATCCAGTCTTGGCGGACCCAGGGACCAGCGCCCGGGACCAGCCCCAGGCGAGGAGCGAGGTAACGGAAATTGGCCCCGGTGCCACAGCCCAGATCGAGAATGCGCAGGGTCCGGGGCGAGGGGGATGACTCGGCGCCAGGGGGCTGGGTCAACACCGCGAGACGCCGCAGCAGGCCCTCCACCAGCCGGGGTGAGCGGGCCCGGCGATCCGCCGGCTCCCGCAAGGCCAACCAATCGGTGCTGAAATCACTCATCCAGGGCTGCCTCCGGGACAGTATTTTCAAGTAGCCGCCGGGTTTTCTCCGGGGGCAACCCTTCAGCCCCCTCTCCCCAGCCCTCCCCCGCAAGGGGGGAGGGAGCAAGAGAATCATTGGCTTGAGCCAAGGAACTCAACCTCTGCGGCCGGGGGGGCTGAAGGCTTACCTCCTGGGATTCCCGATCGGCCTCCTCCAGCACCTCCCCCAGAGCGGCGGCGAAGGCGGCTACGGCCTCCCGCCAGGTCGGCAAGCCCAGGCCGGCGGCGCGGGCACCTTGTGCCAGACGGCGCCGCAGGGCCGGATCCGCCATCAGCAGGCCCAACGCCTGCCCCAAGGCCGCCGAGTCGTCCGCCGGCACCAGGAGCCCGGCCTCCGGCGGGACCGTCGCCACGACGGCCCCTGCGCGGCTGGCCAGGATCGGCAGGCCCCGCGCCAGGGCCTCGGCGAAGACCATGCCATAGCCCTCGAAGCGGGAGGGCAGGACGAAGAGATCCGCCGCCCCGTAGCGGCCCGCCAGCTCCTCGTCGCCGAGGGCGCCCAGCAGGCTCACCCGCCCGGCCAGCCCCAGCTCATCCCGCCGCCGGATCAGGCCCTGGGCCCAGGCGGGGTCCCGGTCCAGGCTGCCCACGCAGTCCAGGTGCCAGGACCGGTCACGCAGCCCCGCCAGGGCCTGCAACAACAGCTCATGCCCCTTGCGGGGGGTGAGCGAGGCGACGCAGAGCAGGCGCAAGATCCCGGAGCCCGAGCCAGGGGCGATGGGGGCCGGGTCCGTCCCCGGCTCCACCACCCGCAGGCGGCCCGGGTGCACCCCCCAGTCACCGAGCAGGGTGGCGGTGAAACGGCTGGTCACCAGGATCAGCCGCGCCTGGGCCAGGGCCCGGACCTCGGCATCCCGCAGGGCGGCGGCCCGCTCCGGCGCCAGCCCCGTCTCCAACGCCAGGGGGTGATGCACCAGGGCCACCAGGCGCAACCGTCCTCCCTCCGCCTCAGCCAACTCGAGGAGGGTGCCGAAGGCGAGCCCATCCACCAGCACCAGGCCGCCATCCGGAATGGCCCCCAGGACCTGGTGCGCCTGAGACCGGGCCGCGGGCGTGGGGGCGGGAAAGCTGGGGTCCAGGGGGCAAAGCTCAAGCCGCCAGCCCAGATCCGCCAGGCCGGCCAGGATGCGGCGATCATAGCGGTAACCGCCGGTGGGGGTGTCGAGATCGCCGGGGATCAGGGCCCAGAGCCGCCGGCGGTCGGACCCCGGGAGGATCGGCGGGCTCAGGCTGACAACTCCGCCTCGTAAGCGGCCCAGGCCAGGTGCGACTCGTGCAGCACCACGCGCAGCGACTGGATGCCGCGCGCCGACTCCCCCAACTCCCCGGCGGCCAGGCGTGCCGCCACCCCATCAAAGACCCGGTGCGCCATGAATTCGGTGGTGGTGTTCTGGCCCTGGAGCTCCGGGTGCTCGTCCAGGTTGCGATAGTCGAGGTCGGCGAGGACGGCGCGCAGGGCCTGGCTCGCCAGACCGATGTCCACCACCAGATTGTCCGCGTCGAGACTGGGCCGGCGCAGCTCCAGGTCCACCACATAGGTGGCGCCGTGCAGCCGCTGGGCCGGCCCGAAGACGGCGCCGCGAAAACTGTGGGCGATCATGACGTGATCGCGAACGCTGAGGCTGTACATGGTCGGATTTCCCTAGTCGTAACGGATGCGGTGCATCAGGGTGTCGCCGGGGTCGCGGGCCAGTCGGGCCTGGACCTGGGGCAGTTGGTTGAAGGCGTCCTCGCCGGTGATGAGCCCATCCAGGGCCGGGTCCGTCAGGAGGGACAGGGCCAGCCCCATGCGGCGGCGGTAATCCCAGCGCGCCCGTTGAGCGGTGGCGACGGTCCCCACCTGGGAGGAGCGCAGGGTCAGGCGGCGACGGTGGAAGGCCTCCCCCAGGGGCAGCGCCACCTCCCGGGTGCCATACCAGGACAGCTCCAGTACCGTCGCCTCGAAGCCCGCCAGGCACAGCCCCAGGGCGAGGCCGGCGGCGGAGCCACTGGCATGGATCACCCGATCCGCCTCCGGGGTCGCCGAGGCCGGGGCGGCGAAGGCCACCCCCAGGGCAGCGGCAATGCGGGCCCGCCGCGGGTTGGTGTCGATGAGCTCGACCTGGCAACCCGGGATGCGACCGGCGAGCCAGGCCACCAGGCAACCCAGGGCCCCCCCGCCGATGACGGCGATGCGGTCCCCCACCCGGGGCGCGGCGTCCCAGAGGCCGTTGACGGCGGTCTCCAGGTTGGCGGCCAGCACGGCGCGACCCGGGGGCACCCCCTCTGGCAGGAGCTGGAGCGCCGCGGCCGGGACCCGGTAGCGGGTCTGGTGAGGGTAGAGGCAGAAGACCTGCCGCCCGAGCAGGTCCGCGGGGCCAGACTCCACCTGCCCCACGCTGCAATAGCCGTACTTGACCGGACCAGGAAAATCGCCCACCTGAAAGGGGGCGCGCATGGCCTTAAACTCGCTGGGCGGCACCTCGCCCCGAAAGACCAGGGACTCGGTGCCCCGGCTGATGCCGCTGTAAAGGGTCCGGACCTGGGCATCGCCAGGCCCGAGCTCGGGCAAGGCCTCGGTGCGGATCTCGCCCTGACCGGGGGCGAGGAGCCAATAGGCCTCCGCCTCAAGGGGGTTGGCCTCGGTCCGGGGACCGGCGCCAATAGGGGCGGGACTAGGCGCCATGATGGTCTAGGGAGCCTCCAGCGCCGGCGCCAGCCGCTCCGGCATCGCCAGCCTGGCAGAATTGGCCGCCGACTCTCTCCTCGCACCCGGCCCAGCGTTGGACTTGGCGCGTCACGGTCGATAAGGTTCTCATGGCCATGGCCGGGGATCATGCCCCCCTGATCAAAAATTTCGGTGGCTCACAGTCTAGCCGATGAGGCGGCGTCGGCCCAACCGCGTGGCCCAGCCCGCCAGGCTGGCCCAGAGGCGTCTGATGGGGTCCGCCGCCAGGGCCGGCGATCTCCCCTATGGCACCCTCTTTGGTATAGTCGCCAGACCCTCTTCGTTGCCTGCGGATGAGGGGCACACCTCCCCCGGATCAAGGCCGCGGAGGCCCAGCCCACTGCCAGATCCCTTTAACACCCATGGCCAGCACCCACCGCATCGCCCGCGCCCTCGGCCTGGCCCGTTCCCTGGGCCTCTACTACGGCAATCCCCTGCGCAACCGGCGGCTGGCCCGCCTCTACGCCCCCTTCCTGGGGCC
>JADZBU010000369.1 GCA_020851955.1 Chromatiaceae bacterium
CGGGCTCTTGCTGGACGGCGCCCATGATGCGCTCGCGCAGGGGGGTGTCAAACCATTGGCCGCAGACTCTCATGGGTGGTGAGTCTAGGAGGCGGGGGGTGCGGAGTCAAGTGTGTGTAGGGATCAGGGGGTCTATATGGATGAATTCGCGGAATGGCATGCCAAAGACCTGGTAGTACGCGAAAGCGTATCGGGCATGGTTCCCTCCGCTGGAGTGGGTACCTGTTTCTCACGCCGGGCCCTCATAACCCTCTGTCGGGATACGGATAATCAACCTTTTAATACCGCCATCCTGACCGAGGACTACGACATTGGCAGCCGCCTGGCCTTATACGGTATGAAGGCCATCATCGCC
Source organism: Chromatiaceae bacterium (assembly GCA_020851955.1). GTDB lineage: Bacteria > Pseudomonadota > Gammaproteobacteria > Chromatiales > Chromatiaceae > M0108. Next base: position 356 of record JADZBU010000369.1, read on the forward strand.
CAGTTCCCGGTGGAATTCCGCGTGCAGCGCACCCGATGGTTTAGCTATGGTCCCAAGCGCCAACTCACCCTCAGCCTGCCTTTAAGCGTGCGGGAATATTTCCCCGACACCTTTCGCGCCTCCTATCGCCAAAAAGCCCGTTGGGTGCTGGGCATCAGCCTCCAAGGCTGGCAAATTTTTGGCTGGCACGGCTCCCTGGCGGACCGTTACTTGTTAATGCGCGACCGCAAGGGTATTTTCACCACGATCGTAACCATCCTGGTCTATCTGGTGGCACTGCAGTTCATCGTCTTTTATTTGCTTTCACAACTAGAAATCTGGAATTTGCGTTATCCGAGCCTCTTCATCACCCACCCCTGGCTGCAACTCGTTCTGTTCGCCAATATCCTTGCCCTTCTGCTGCGCATGGTCCAACGCTTCTATTTCGTCAACCGGTTGTATGGCTGGGAGCAGGGCCTGATGTCCCTTCCCCGCATGGGCATCGCGAATTTCGTCAACTTTTTTGCCGTCGCCCGTGCCTGGAAGATATTTCTCTCTAATCTGCTGTTTGGCACACCGATCGTCTGGGATAAGACGATGCACGATTTTCCCAACGCGGATACCTTGAATAAAACCCATCAGCGCTTGGGCGAACTCTTGCTGACCTGGCAAGCCATTGATACCGAGAAGCTCCAGTCTATTCTGGAAATGCAAAAGGAGCGCCATCTGCCACTCGGACGTTATCTGGTGCTGCGGGGTCTGCTGGATGATGAGATCCTTGCCGAGGCTCTGGCCTATCAGACCGGGCTGAGCCGGGCCAGCTTTTCGGTGGACACCGTCTCAAGCTACCACGACGTGCTACCGGCCGATCTTTGCATCCGCCTGCGGCTGTTACCCATCGGTCAAGGCGAGGTCGGCCAGTTAATCGTAGCCGTCGCCGGGCCTCTTGGGAAAGAGGAACTGGCTGAGCTCAACGCCGCTCTGGGGCACGGCCCAGTACAACAGATCGCCCGGGAAAGCGAGATCACGGCGGGTCTAAGGCACCTCCGGGGCGACCCGGAGCACTTGACTGGCGACCAGAGCGGATCACCTCTACTCCTGGGTGACATCCTGACCGAGCAGGGTCTGGTAACGTCCGTGGCCCTGAAGGCAGCCATGCGGGACTATCGGCCCAGTCGCGATGGCAGGATCGGGGATTTCCTCGTCCGGCGTGGCATCCTCACCCCCGAGGCCCTGCGCCAGGGGCTTGATAAACAGAACGGGCGTCTTCCGCAAGCCCATGGCTGATAGCGAACTGAGTAACGGCAGTGAGCGAGCTTGGTGGATGACCCCACTTGGCTTTCCCCTCCCGCGCCTCCTGGTCCTAATCTTTATCAATGCCTGGTTAGTTGCGAGCCCCCTTGCCGCCGACGTCACCCTGCCTCTGCCCCTTTCCGGACCAGCCTATCTGCTGGCCGAGCAAGCCTTCACGGCCTATGACCAAGGTGACTACGCCACTGCCATCACCAGGTCCCGCGAAGTGGTCCGCCAGCGTCCGGATGTCATCGCTCCCAAGCGGCTCCTGGTCTTGTCATTGGCAGGCGCCGGAGAACTTGACGCCGCCGCCGAAACCGCCTCCGGTTTCATCGCCGAGGGCGATACCGATGCGGAACTGATCGCCATGCGCGACCGTATTCAGGACCAGATCACCGCCCAGGCGGGTGCGACCTCGCCCACGCCGGCCGCACCACGGCCTAAGCCAGATCCCGCCTTCCAGGCCGCGGATCGGGCCTATCGGGCCAGCGCCAAGGGCCAGCATATCCAAGCCGCGGAACTGGCCCGCCAGGCCGTGAAGCTTGCCCCAGGCAGGATTGCCTATCGCCGCCTGCTGATCAGCGCCCTGATCGCGTCTGACCAGCCCCAGGCGGCCGCCGAGGAGGCAAGCCTGGCGCTCGAACGTTGGCCAGGCGATGGCGAATTGCTCGCCTTTCGGGCAGATGCCCGCCAGCGGCAGGGTGATACCGCTCAGGCCCTGGCCGATTATGCCGCGGCGCTGAACAGCCCCGAGCTGACCGATAGCCAGGCTCGCGACTGGCGACTGGCTCTGGCGGATGCCGCCATGGCCGCCCATGAACCCGAGACGGCACTGGTAGCCCTGACGGAATTGGCTAATTTGACGACCCCGCGCCAGGAGTCACCTGCTTATGACCTTGATTCTCGGCGCGGCTACGCCCTGCTGGCATTGAATTGCCCGGAGGAGGCGTTGGCGGCCCTCACTCAGGCGCTTGCCGCCCAGAAACTGGATCGTGACGGCATGCTGAATGCCGCCTATATCGCCAAGCGCCTGGCGTTGAATACCCAGGCGATCGATCTCTTCAAGGCCGCTTTGGCGGACCCGGTCACGGAAAGCGCCCCCTGGGATGCCCAGCGCCGCTTCGAAATCCGTCGCGAGGTAGCCGAACTGAGCCGCACCTGGGGCGCTTATGCCTCCTTGAGCTATGGGGGCGTGGGGCTGATGCCGAATGCCGCCCTGCAACCCGCGGCCACCTCCAGTGGCGGCAAAGTCCTCCAGGCGGGAATGGAACTCTACTGGCGACCGCCACGAATTGGCTTCCGCAACGGCCGTATCGTCGAGTTGTTCGGCCGAGTCTTTGAGACCTTGTCCCACACGCAGGAGCAGGGCCAGGAGGTCGGGGCAACCGGCCCCCAGACGCGACAAGGTGCCCTGGGAATCCGCTGGAAACCATTCACGGATTACAACCTGATCCTTGAGGTAGGCCGCCTCATCAAACTGGGCGATCAGGCCCGCAGCGACTGGCTGTTGCGTGCCGCCATCTCCCTCGGTCAGGGCACCGACCTGCGCCTGGCGCCATCCAGTTGGTGGCAATGGCAGCTCTATGGTGAATGGGTGAGTTATCCGGAGACGCCACAGAACCTGACCAACTTCGAGGGACGGCTGGGACGCAGTTTTCGGCTCACTAATCCCCTTGATCGCCTGGTGGTCACCCCCTTCCTGGCGGTTGGCGGGGGGTACGACGACGCCTTGGAAACTCCCGAGGCTCTCGGGGCTGGTCCTGGGGTCAATCTAAGAGTATGGTTTCGAGAAGATGCCGATCACGCGCCTAGGTCCTATCTGGACGCCAACCTGCAGTATCGTTTTAAACTGGCCGGGGATGATCGCGCGGAAGGGGTCTTCGCTTCCTTGATGCTGGCCTGGTGAGGAATTACTCCCATGCAAAGGTTCCACTCATTATCGATATCCGGTCCCACCACCCACTCTTCCGGGTCACGGGATGTCCGTCCTGGCTTGCTGGCACTGGTGATTGGACTGCTCCTTCTGGTCCTGGCCCAAGGGGTCTTCGCCGCCCGCCAATGCAAGTTACCGGTCACCGGCACGGTCTGGCAACTCGACAATGCCACCATCAAGCCAGACGGCAATTGGGAACAACTGGGGGCCAGAAGCTTGCTGATCCAATGGTCCGCCGTCGGCGATCTGGCCTTCATTCCCGGCAGCGGTTTACCAACCTATGACGCCTTACCGGATTGGGAGCGCATCGCCACGGAACCCTGGGCCACTGAGGTCATTCTGGGGCTGGCTGGCTATTTCGAGGAGAACATGGCGCGCGCCAACATCGCCAAGCTTACGGAACAATCCCTGCAACTGGCCCAGGCACCGACCCCCCTCAACGTCACCGGTTGGTACTTTCCCGTAGAGGTAGATCCAACCTGGACCGATGCCCCTAGCCTGGTGCCCTTCCTGAACCAGCTTCCCCGTCCCTTGTGGATCAGCGTCTACGACAGCGCCAATGTCGGGGCCGTGCCCCTGGCAACCTGGCTGAACACCTGGCTTCCCAAGGATGTCGGCATCTTTTTTCAGGACGGCGTCGGCCTCTATGTCCGCACCCCTCAAGTCGCCCATCGCTACGTCGACGTGCTGGAAAATCGCCTCGGCCGCCACCGGGTGCGGGTCATCGTCGAGGCCTTCCGCCCCATGCCGGGAGGCGGTTTCCGGGCGGCGAATCTAAGCGAACTTGCCCCCCAAGTCGCTGCCTACCCAGGTCATAAGCTTTATTTATTTGACGGCCCTCATTATGTTTCTGACAGCCTGGTCAACTCCTTGGCCACACAATGGTGTCCAACCTTGCCAGCCCCTTGAAGACCCGCTAGGCATTCTTAATGCTCACCCCTCCCCAAATCCGCGTATTGTCCATCGTCGGCACACGCCCGGAGGCCATCAAAATGGCCCCGGTCATACAGGCCCTCGCCCAAGACCCAGCCTTTTCCTCCCGGGTGCTGGCCACCGCGCAACATCGGCACATGCTCGATCAGGTCCTGGCGCTCTTTGGCATCCAGCCGGACCTGGACCTGGATATAATGCGCCCCAACCAGGATCTGACCGCCCTGACCGCCCGCCTGTTGCTGGCCCTGGATCAGGCCCTGGCCCAGGAAGCGCCGGACCTGGTTCTGATCCAGGGCGATACCACCACCGTCATGACCGCGGCCCTGGCCTGTTTCTACCACCGGATTCCTTTCGGACACGTGGAAGCCGGGCTGCGCACCGGCGACCTGGACAACCCCTTCCCCGAGGAAATGAACCGTCTCGTCGCCGGGCGCCTGGCTCGCTGGCATTTCGTGCCGACCGATAGCGCCCGCCAAAACCTACTGCGGGAAGGGATTGATCCGGGGGCCATTCACGTCACCGGCAATACCGTGATTGACGCTTTGCTCAGCGTATCCGGTCGTCAGCCTGAGATTGGGATACCGCTGGACCCCGCCAAGCGCCTGATTCTGGTCACCGCCCATCGGCGCGAGAATTTCGGCGCTCCGTTTCGGGAAATCTGCCAGGCCATCCTGCAACTGGCGGAGGACAATCCCGATATCCAGATCCTCTACCCCGTCCATCCCAACCCCAATATCCAGGGTCCGGCAGCGGAAATACTGGGGGGGCACCCCGCGATCACCCTCTGCCCACCCCTGGACTATCTGCCCTTCGTAGGCGCCATGCAGCGGGCCTACCTGATCCTCAGCGACTCCGGCGGCGTTCAGGAAGAGGCGCCCGCCCTAGCCAAGCCCGTGCTGGTGCTGCGTAACGAAACCGAGCGCCCCGAGGCCGTCGAGGCGGGCGTGGTCAAGCTGGTTGGACCGGATTGCAATCGCATCCTCCTCGAAGCCCAACGCTTACTGGATGATCCCGCCTACTATCGAGCCATGGCGCGGGGCGTATCACCCTATGGGGACGGACATGCCGCCGCCCGCATCATCGAAGTGCTGAAGTCATGGGCGGGTTCTGGCCAGGTTAAGGTACCCCCTGCTGATCCCGCGTGAATCAACCGCTGGCGGACTTATCCACCCAGGAGCCACCTCATTGAGCCGGAACACCTCCCCGGCCTGATCCTTACCGGCGGACCGGGCACACTGGCGGTTGATCCAAACCGCTGCGGGTGGCCGTTTAGGCCTCGGCGGCTGGGACTTAAAGCGCAATGGGTTGGCTACGGAGGCCGCGTTGAGCGTCTATGGTGAGCGAACCTCAAAGATGGCTGGGATGCGTCAGTAGCGGGCCTCGGCCGGGCATATGAAGGCGAGATCCCCGGGTGACGGTGGGTCATCGCAAGGAAAGTTTATGCGCGCTCGCCGGGCATTGTTCATTATTTCAAGCTTGAAACCGTCCTCTCCGGACGTTCTCCGGCAAGATCCCCCATTTGCGCAGGGGTTCTCAGGGATTCATGAGGAATATCGATCTTACGGCAAAGATGTTGGGGTTAAGCCGATCGGGATCCAACCGGTCCTGCCGGCCTCCCCATCCAAGCCAGTATCCCGGGAGCGGAGAAAGCTAGGAGCATTTATGAAGCTCCGTGCTATAATTCTGCGGCTTTACAGTTGAGGAACGCTCGGAAGGCGAACAACCTATATCCATGGCAAAAGAAGACGTTATTTCGATGGAAGGAACGGTGGTCGACACCCTTCCTAACACCATGTTTCGCGTGGAGTTGGAAAACGGCCACGTCGTTACCGCTCATATTTCGGGCAAGATGCGTAAGCACTACATTCGCATTCTTACCGGGGATAAGGTTACCGTGGAACTAACCCCCTACGATCTGACCAAGGGCCGCATCACCTACCGCGCCCGCTAGGCGACCAGATCGCCAGCGGACAGCCTTACCCTTGCCGTCAGGAACTTGCTAGGGGGTCTTGGGCGTAACCTCGAAGCCCAACTCCTCTCCCTCCACCTTGACCCGCACCGCACCCCCATTGACGAGCTGTCCAAATAACAGTTCGTTGGCCAGGGGCTTCTTGATGTGCTCACGAATAATGCGGCTCATGGGTCGGGCACCCATGCGGGCGTCATAACCCCGGCTGGCCAGCCAGGCTCGCGCCTCGCTATCCACGCTCAGAGAGACCTTCTTCTCCAGCAACTGTTGCTCAAGTTCAAAAAGGAACTTATCCACCACGTTGACAATAGTGGCGGGCGACAGAGCGCCAAACTGAATCACGGCATCAAGCCGATTGCGGAATTCGGGGCTGAAGAGACGTTTCAGGGCCTCCATACCATCCGTGGCATGATCCTGCTCGGTGAAGCCAATGGAGGGACGACTGGCCTCCGCCGCACCGGCGTTGGTGGTCATCACCAGGACGACATGACGAAAATCCGCCTTACGGCCGTTGTTGTCGGTGAGGGTGCCGTGGTCCATGACCTGCAGCAGCAAATTGAAGACGTCCGGGTGGGCCTTCTCGACCTCGTCCAGCAGGAGCACGGCGTGAGGGTGCTTATTGATTTCCTCCGTCAGTAGACCGCCCTGGTCAAACCCCACATAGCCGGGCGGGGCGCCGATGAGGCGCGAGACCGTGTGGCGCTCCATGTACTCGGACATATCGAAGCGGATCAACCGCAGGCCCAGGATGCGGGCTAGCTGAC
>JADZBU010000370.1 GCA_020851955.1 Chromatiaceae bacterium
AAGCGCGCCATCTCATTGAGAATTTTTTCCAAAAACTCAAGCAATATCGAGCGATTGCCACCCGCTATGACAAGCTGGCCCGGAACTTTCTGGCAGGCATCCATCTGGCCTCGGCCTGTATCCTGCTCGCGTGATGGCCGGCGGTTGACCTTGCTCATAATCCCACACATCAAAAATTGATGACACGCCCTAGCATAAGCTGTCTGCCACCAGGCCCCCTGCCCCAGGTGGCGGTGGCAAATCGCCAATACCCCGGCACGAGGGGCAACCAACTGAGGACACCTGAATGGATAGAAGAACGGCACTGGGCGGTCTGACGATGCTGGCAGCCGCCGCGATGGCGGGCAGCGCCTCGGCCGAGACCCCGCTGGACCAGGAACACATGCATCACCATGGGAAGAGCAATAATCAGGCGCTGATCGACTCGACCGGTAACTGCATGAATACCGGCGAGGTCTGTCTGGCCCATTGCATCCTGCTGCTCGGCGAGGGCGACAAGTCCATGGCCGAGTGTGCCACCAACGTCAATCAGATGCTGTCTATCTGCCGTGCGTTGCACGACCTGGCCGCGCAACAATCCCCCTACCTACCCGCCATGGCCAGGATCGCCCTGGACACCTGCAAGGCATGTCAGGATGCATGCAAGCAGCATGCAGACAAGCACCAGGAATGCAAGGACTGCATGAACGCCGGCGAAGTCTGTGCCAAGGAGTGCGCCAAGATAGCGGCATGATCGCCTAGCCGGTCACATTGACAACCGGGCGCAAGCCCGGTTTTCGCCTTTCGCCCTCTGGCGGCTGGTATTCCAGCATCGGGTGCTACGGGAAGAAAAGCCTTCTGTCCTGACCAGGCCCCGATGCGCTGGTGGTGGGCGCCTGTAACCGGTAACGCCCATTCCGCGGATATCTTTGCTTTCCGCGCGAACGCTGACGGCCGGGCCGCGGCTTGAATGCCCGGCCCGGCGTTGAGTTCGTGGCGCGCATGGCCGCCATCCAGGACGGCACTGTGCAGGCCCAGACCATGGAGGCGGTGATCCAGGGTGTTGGCGATGGTGCTCTTGACCGAGCCGCTCAGGACCGTGAACCAGACATGCAGCAGATCATGCAATCGCGGTGACCGTGCAGGGCCTTATGGCGTTCGCGCGTAACCTGATGTTCATGCCAGATTACGTTGGTTTCGTTCGACAGGGTGGTGAGGGATCCGAAGGTTGGGGGTGAAAAGAGGGATCGCAGCATGGTTTGAAAGTGGCTTTCCTTGCAATCCAGGGGGCGCCGGCCAGCATCATCGGCAGGGCGCAGCCAGGAACAACCCGTGGGGCAGGTCTTGACGGGGGTTTATCCGGCTCATGCCTGTGCGTTGACATGATAATGCGTATGCATTACCTTGCTAGCACCCATCCCCTTCGCGGAGATCCATCATGGCAGCTACGCTTGAAGTCGAGTCTACCCTGACAGACCGCTACCAGACCACCGTCCCGGAAAGCGTCCGGCGGGTGCTGAAGCTCGGCAAGCGCGACAAGATTCATTACAGCATCCACCCCGGCGGCGAGGTGGTGCTGAGGCGCGCCACCCTCCCCGGGGGAGATGATCCCGTCCTGGCGGGGTTTCTTGCCTTCCTGGCCAGCGATATCGCTGCTCATCCCTATCGACTCCAGGCCGTGGACGCTGGTTTCGTCCAACGCCTCCGGGATCTGGTTAGCTGCATGGAAGTCGATCTCGATGCCCCTCTGGCGGATGACGATGAATGACCAATTCCTCGCCAGAGCCCTTGATTATCAATGGTTGGACGATTTTTGCTCACCCACTGTTTCTGGAGCGGCTAGAGGCCCTTAGCCAGCAGGTAGCCGGGCTCAAGCACAAGGACCCTGTCGGTTTCACTGGAAAAAATGCGACCAAGCGGCTGGCGGCGATTGTCAAACTCGCCTTCGAGGTGATTCCGCGTGATCCCGCCAGACCCGAGTATCGGCAGGGCAAGACCCTGGGCGAGAGTCACAAGCATTGGTTCCGCGCTAAGTTCTTCCAGCAGTACCGGCTCTTCTTCCGCTACCACGCCACGAGCCGAGTGATCCTCTACGCCTGGGTGAATGACGAAGACACCAAGCGGGCCTACGAAAACAGTGATGACGCCTATCGGGTGTTCCGCAAGATGCTGGACCGAGGACAGCCGCCCGATGATTGGGACCAACTCGTGTCCGAGGCATATAGTGGACCCCGAATTTGAGACAGCCCCTTAAGATAGAGCGACCGTGAAGAGGGGTTCTCAAGATGCAGCGCAAATGCTACAGCAAAGCGTTCAAGGCCCAAGTGGCCATCGCCGCGATCAAAGGCCAGCAGACCGCCAACGAGCTGGCCGCCGAGTACGAGATCCATGTTAGCCAGATCAATGACTGGAAGAAACAGGCCTTGGCCGCGCTCCCGGAGGTCTTCGGCCAGCGCCAGCACCGCGAGGCCGAGGACCGGGAAGCGGAGCGTGACCGGCTCTACCAGCAGATTGGCAAGCTGCAGGTCGAGGTGGAGTGGCTCAAAAAAAAATCGGGTCAGCTGCTTTGAGCCTGGCGGCCAAGCGCGGGGCGGTTGAGCCCGGACACCCCCAATTGAGCATCGCCCGACAGTGCACGCTGCTGGGGCTGTCGCGGGCCAGCTACTACCGGGGTGAGCCCCTGGCCCAGGACCGCGCGGACACCCTGCGGCTGATGCGCCTGATCGACGAGGAATATACCCGCCACCCCTGCTACGGCAGCCGCAAGATGACGTCCTGGCTGCGCCGGCAGGGGTACGCGGTCAACCGTAAGCGGGTACGGCGCCTGATGCGGCGCATGGGCCTCCAGTCCGTGGCGCCCAAGCCCGGCACCTCGCGGCCCGCGCCGGCGCACCCGGTCTATCCCTACCTGCTGCGCGGGCTCGCGATCGTGCGGCCCAATCAGGTCTGGTGCACCGACATCACCTACATCCGCCTGGCGCATGGCTTCGTCTACCTCACGGCGGTCATGGACTGGTACAGCCGCTACGTGCTCTCTTGGGAGGTCTCGGTGACCATGACCGAAGA
>JADZBU010000371.1 GCA_020851955.1 Chromatiaceae bacterium
ACGCCGAGGCCTACTGCCGCATCTCCAGCTACCTTCAGACCATGGCGTACCGCGGCTACAACCCCTTGGTCGCCATCCAGATGGCCCTCTCCGGTGAGCTGTATTCTCAAGGGGGCGAGTAGTTACCCGGACAGTTCTATTTGTTGACAACAGCCCTGACCTTGCTCGTCACAAAATGGATGGCCCGGCGTCTGAATATCCTCACCCCCGGCCGGCCTTGCCATGCGAATATAGGGCGGAGACACCCCAGCCATGTGCCCTTTACCCCTAGGTCGAGGGCCCGAGGCGAACAGCGGCCATTGCGAGAGGACGGACATGCCTAAGCCAGTCAGCCAGGATCTGCTTTCGGTCATAACCGAGGACTTTGGTTTCGAGCGCGGTCACCCCCTGCCGTTTGGGGCGACCGTGGCGCGGGGCGGCATCAACTTCGCGATCTTTTCCCGTCACGCGACCGCCGTCACCCTGCTGCTCTTCCTGCCCGGCAGCAAGGTCGAGATGGCCGCCTTTCCCCTGGACCGCCACCACAACCGGACCGGCGATGTCTGGCATGCCTTCGTCTCCGGCCTGAATCCCGGGATCGAATACGCCTACCGGATCGAAGGCCGCACCGGGGCGCGCCACCGCTTCGACCCCCGCCTGTGTCTGGCGGACCCTTATGCCCTCGCCCTCAACAGCCCCCGGCCCTGGGGCAACCGCACCCGCCGTGCCCGGGACGCCTATCGCCGCGCCTTGATCGTCGCCCGCGATTACGACTGGGGGCTGGATCAGCCCATCAACCGGCCCATGGCCGATTCCGTCATCTATGAGTTGCACGTCCGCGGCTTCACGCAGGACCCATCTTCCCAGGTCCGGCGGCCGGGTACCTTTCGGGGCTTGATCGAAAAAATTCCCTATCTGCTCGAACTGGGGATCACGGCGGTGGAGCTTTTGCCGGTGACCGAGTTTGACGAGGGCGACAATGAACGCATCAATCCCGAGGATGGCTCGGCCCTGAGAAACTTCTGGGGCTATCACCCCCTGTCCTTCTTCGCCCTCAAGGCCGGCTATGCCGCCGATGTCGGGCCGGGCAGTGAGGTGAACGAATTCAAGGATCTGGTGAAGGCGATGCATGCCGCCGGCATCGAGGTGATTCTCGACGTGGTGTACAACCATAGCGGGGAGGGCGATCAGCGGGGCCCGACTTACTCCATGAAGGGGATCGACAACAGCACCTACTACATGCTCGCCAGCGATGGCGGCTACAGGAATTTTTCCGGGTGCGGCAACACCATCAACTGCAACCATCCCTACGTTCGCCATTTCATCCTGGACAGCCTGCGCTACTGGGTCACGGAGATGCACGTGGATGGCTTTCGCTTCGACCTGGCCTCGATCCTGGGTCGGGACCAGGATGGCAATGTCCTGGCCAGCCCGCCCTTGCTGGAGCAGATCGCCGGCGATCCGGTGCTAGCAGATACCAAGCTGATCGCCGAGGCCTGGGATGCCGCCGGGCTCTATCAGGTGGGCAGCTTCCCCAACTGGGGGCGGTGGGCGGAATGGAATGGCCGGTTCCGCGACGACATTCGCCGTTTCGTGCGGGGTGAGCCGGGGATGGTGGGCAACCTGGCGACGCGGCTAGCGGGGAGTTCGGATCTGTTCCAGAGCGATCGTGAACCCGGTCATGGCATCAATTTTGTCACCAGCCACGACGGCTTCACCCTGGCCGACCTGGTCAGTTACGAGGACAAACATAATCTGGCCAATGGCGAAGAGAATCGTGACGGGGACTCGCACAACCTGAGCTGGAACTGCGGTCATGAAGGGCCGGTGGCGGATGCCGGGATCCAGGCGCTGCGGGACCGGCAGGTCCGCAATTTCGCGACCCTCCTGCTCCTGGCGCGTGGGGTGCCGATGATTCTGGCCGGCGACGAACTGGGTCGCACCCAGGGGGGCAACAATAACGCCTACTGCCAGGACAACCGCATCAGTTGGCTGGACTGGGAGCGGGGTGCCAGTCATCGGAGCCTGATGCGCTTTTTCCGCTTGTTGATCGCCTTCCGTAAGTCTCACAAACTGCTGAGATACGACAGCTTCACGGTCCGGGAGGGACTGGGCGCCCAGATCCATTGGCACGGCTTTCGTCTGGGGGAGCCCGACTGGAGCCAAAACTCCCATAGCCTGGCCATGCACCTCCGAGGCAATGCCCCGGGCGGTCGCGCCGAGGATATTTTCCTCATGGCCAATGCCCATTGGGAGGCCCACGATTTTGAATTGCCTCGCCTTGACGAGGGTGCCTGGTGCGTTTTTGTCGATACGGGTAAGGCGGGCGACGAGGCCATCCGGGAGTTGGATGCCCTCAGCCCCCTCCGGGACAGCCGCCTTTATCGCGTGGAAAGTCGCGGCCTGGCCGTGCTGGTTGCGGGTGGGGTCGGATAAGCCCTTCCTGGGACGCGGGTCTCGGGCGTGGGCCAGGTTGAGTGGTGCGGTCCAGTCTGGCTTGAGCGGGCACTTCCGTTATGGAACGAAGGCCCCGAAATGCAAAAGCCCCGCACGAGGACGGGGCTTTCTTCTCACCAGGTAGCGGGCCTACGGCCCCCTGGATTTATTGGGGTATGACGTTGGTCGCGCTCGGGCCTTTCTGCCCTTGCTCAACGTTATAAGAAACGGTTTGACCCTCGGCCAGCGACTTGAAGCCACTACCCTGAACGGCGCTATGATGGACGAAAACGTCCTTGCTGCCGTCGGAAGGGGCGATGAAACCAAAGCCCTTTTCGTCACTGAACCACTTAACTGTGCCTATAGCCATTACGGTAAATCTCTAGATTGAACTAAACGTGTGTATATGCAGACAACTGTTGGGTAATCACGGAAGAATCTGCCACGCACTACGGGGAGGAGGTACTACCGGAACACTACAAGACAACACTGCACAGTATTAATGATGCCGAATTCTGAAGAATTCCGCAAGATTTTTTACCTCGCTGCATTCGGCGTTCGCAGCGAGTCATCAGGCCCCAAAGCCTTCCAGAATAATCTTACCCCGGGATTGGCCGCTCTCGATCAGGGCATGAGCCCGCCGCAGGTTGCTGGCGTTAATGGGGCCGTAGTGGCTGGCCAGGGTCGTCCTGAGCTGACCTTGATCGACCAGGTCCGCAGCCTCTTCCAGGATCTGGTGCTGGACCTGCAGGTCGGGTGTCGCGAACAGGCTGCGGGTAAACATGAATTCCCAATGGATGGAGACGGACTTCTGTTTGAAGGGCATGACATCCAGTTGGCGCGGGTCGTCGATGAGGGCGAAGCGGCCCTGGGGGGCGATGACCGCGATGATGGCCGCCAGATGTTGCTCTGTCTGGGTCAGGCCGGCGATATAGCGCACCTGGGGATGGCCGATGGCCGCCAACTGGGGCGCCAGGGGCTGGCCATGATCGACGATGAAGTGGGCACCCAGGTCCGCGACCCATTGTCGCGTCTCGGGCCGGGCGGCGGTGCCGATGACGGTCAGACTGGTCAGTTGGCGAGCCAGTTGGGTGAGGATGGAGCCTACCCCACCCCCGGCGCCGATGATCAGGAGGGCATCACCCTCGCCGCTGTCGGTCTCGTCCGGGGCCCGTCGCGCGACCTGGAGCCGGTCGAAGAGGAGCTCCCAGGCCGTTACCAGAGTCAAGGGCAGGGCCGCCGCCTCGCCGTGAGCCAGGCTCCGGGGTTTATGGCCGACGATGCGTTCGTCCACCAATTGCCATTGGGCGTTGCTGCCGGGCCGGTCGCGAGCCCCGGCATACCAGACCTCATCGCCCGGCTTAAATAGGGTCACCTCGGCGCCCACGGCGCGCACCCGTCCGGAGGCGTCCCAGCCCAGGACGCGGTATTCGCCCGGGGGTGGGGTCGCGCGCTGGCGGATCTTGGTATCCACGGGGTTGACGGAGATGGCCTCAACCTCTACCAGCAGATCCCGCGGGCCGGGCACGGGCACGGGCAGCTCAATGTCCAGCAGGGAGGAGGGGTCTTGGATTGGCAGGCAGGCTTGATAACCGATGGCTTTCATGGGAGCAACCTGAATCGGGATGGAAATCAATAAAAAGGCCGGGGGCTACCCGGCCTGTCTTCAGAGATTACCGGACGTCAGGTCCGGTGTCGCGTCGCTCAGGCGACGGCCCTGAGCTTCTCACCTTCCAGGAGGGGGCCACCGTCACCACGGATTTCGATCTTGCGAGGCTTCATGGCCTCGGGGATCTCACGGCGCAGCTCGATATGGAGCAAGCCATTCTCAAGTCGGGCATCCACCACCCGGACATAATCCGCGAGCTGGAACTTGCGCTCGAAGCCCCGATTAGCGATTCCCCGATAGAGGAAACGGCTTTCCTTTTCATCCTCGGCACGCGAGCCGGAGACCGTCAGGATGTTCTCCTTGACCTCCAGAGCGAGTTCGCCCGGAGAGAAGCCGGCGACGGCCATGGTGATGCGGTAGTCGCTCTCGCCGCTGACCTCCACGTTGTAGGGAGGATAACCGCCCGGCTCGGAACGATAGGCGTTCTCCAGGGCGGACGACAGCCGATCGAAGCCGATCATGGAGCGGAAGAGGGGGGAGAAGTCGATGTTAGACATGGTCATATCCTCAATGAGCAATATGTTTTCAGGGAGCGTATCCAAAGTGGATCACGCGGTTGCGAGGACCTCCGGGGAGCGTCCTCGCAATGAAAAATAGTACTAGTTTGGCGGGCGTCAAGGGGTGACCGCCAAAAAATTTTGGCGGCATGATGGGTGGTTGTTGGGGGGGGGTAGAGGTGGCGCCTGGCGCCGGCACCGGGGGCCCCGACGCCACGGCGTCAGGGCCCGGGCTCAGCGTGACTTGACCATGCTCTGCTTGAGCAGGGCGCCAAAGCTGCCCAGATCGCCGGTCGTGGTCTTGGCGCCGGGCGCGTAGCTGGCCAGGTCCGGCACGGCTTCGGCGGCCTTGGCCTCGTCCAGGGTCAGGCTGATGCGGCGTTGCTCACGGTCGATGGCGAGGACGCTGGCCTCGACCTTCTGGCCGGGGCTCAGCACTTCCTGGGGATGGTTGATGCGCTTGCCAGCGCCCAGTTCGCTGATGTGGACCAGGCCCTCCACGCCTGGGGCCAGTTCGATGAAGGCGCCGAAGGGCTGCAGCCGGGTGACGTGGCCCTGGACCCGGGAGCCGACGGGGAATTGCTGGGCCACCTCGTTCCAGGGGTCCTGGGACAGGGCGCGGATGGAGAGGGCGATCTTCTCCGGGCGTTTGGGATTGTCGGTCTTATCGACCCGCAGCACCGTGACCTCCAGCGGTTGACCGACGCTGAGGATCTCGCTGGGGTGCTTGACCCGGTGGAAGGCCAGCTCGCTGATGTGGATCATGCCTTCCAGGCCGCCCAGATCGACGAAGGCGCCATAATCCTGGAGGGAGGTGACGGTGCCCTGGAGCACGGCGCCCTCCTTGAGATTGGCGCGGATGGCCTCGGCGCGGAGGCGTTGCTCCTCTTCCAGCAGCATCCGGCGGGATACCACCAGATTGATGTGGCGGCCGCCCTCGTACTTGGTGATGCGAAAGCCCAGATGTTGGTCGATGAACTCCGACAGGTCCTCGATGAAGCGCAGATCCATCTGGGAAGCCGGGCAAAAGGCGCGCTGTCCCGCGATCTGGACCTCGACGCCACCCTTGACCACCGCCGTCACCCGGCCATGGACGGGCAGTTGCTCGCGATAGGCCTGTTCCAGTTCGGCCACGCCATGGAGTTGACGGGCCTGCTGATTGCCCAGGCGCAGGGTACCGTCCTCCTCAATGCCCGCCACCGCCGCCGTCACCTCGTCGCCCACCGCAACGGTCAGTTGCCCCTCCGGGTCGCGTAAGGAGGCGGCGTCCATGATGCCCTCGGCCTTGCCACCCAGATTGATGAAGACCTGGTCCTCGGTGATGGCCACCACCCGGCCCTTGACCTGATCGCCGGGCTTGGCGCCCTTCTCGGCGGCCGATTTATGGGTCTGGTCGAATTCGGCCAGGAGGGCCGCGAAATCGTTGGTGTCGTTCATGGGCGCGTCTGTGGTTGCGGAGGTTGGTAATGGAGGGGCGGTGATCCGCCAAGACCCGGCCTTTGTGGTGGGGGGCTCGGCTCTCTTAGCCAGGTGCCACCAGCTTGTCCTGGTCGCTGGTCAGTTCGCGGTGGTCTTAAGGCGAGCATCCTGAAGTCGCCATTGTACGGGCGACGCAAGCCGAAAACCCAAGGTTGTTGCGTGTGAGCTCGCCAAAGGGGGTAAAGCTTAAACTTTTTCAGCCCGGATAGGCCACGCCGCAGCCACCAAGACCGCAGTAACCGCCCGGATTCTTGGCCAGGTACTGCTGGTGGTAATCCTCGGCATAGTAGAACTCCGGCGCGGGCAGGATCTCGGTGGTGATGGTGCCCCGCTGGTTGGCGGCCAGGGCCGTGGCAAAGCGTTCCCGGCTGGCCTCGGCGGCCAGGCGCTGAGCCTCGCTCGTGTAATAGATGCCGGACCGGTACTGAGTGCCGACGTCATTGCCCTGGCGCATGCCCTGGGTGGGATTGTGGGACTCCCAGAAGGTCTTGAGCACCTGCGCGTAGCCGATCCTGGCCGGGTCGAAGACCACCCGCACCACCTCGTTATGGCCGGTCATGCCGGTGCAAACCTCCTCATAGCTGGGGTTGGGGGTGAGTCCCGCCGCATAACCCACGGCCGTGGTCCAGACGCCCTCGAGTTGCCAAAACCGCCGCTCCGCCCCCCAAAAACAGCCGAGGCCCAGCAGGGCCAGCTCCAGTCCCTCCGGGAATGGCGGTAGCAGAGGGCACCCGTGCACCCAGTGGCGGTTGGTCACCGTCATGACCTGGTCGCGGCCGGGCAGGGCCTCGCCGGGGGCAGGTAACTGAATCTGGCGCCGAAAAGCGAACATCTGGACCTCCGAGGGGTGGGGAGGAAAATTTATCCCCATCTCGGTGGTGGCGATGAGAAATCAAGCCCGCCGGAGACTTTCACCCCGTCAGAGAGGCTGGCCGGCCAAGGGTCCCCTTGAGGCATGGAATCATTCCGCCTGGTTGTGTCGGACCCTGTGCATGTCGGTGTCCTTCGCCGCCGTCGCGTATTGCTGAGCCAATCACCGAGCAACCCCATGGTTGGATAGATTATGCGTAGTGGGACCACATACGCAGCACCCGGACGGTTTTTTCTTGAATGAAAACTTCATAGACGAGCCGATGCTGGATATTGATGCGCCGCGAATAGGCACCAGCCAAGTCTCCGACCAATTTTTCGTAGGAGGGCGGGTTCTGGAAGGGATCGGTCGCCAGGATGGCCAGAAGTTCCTGGGCCTTTTGCTTGAGTCCGGCTGAGGCCAACTTCCG
This sequence comes from Chromatiaceae bacterium, assembly GCA_020851955.1. Taxonomy (GTDB): domain Bacteria; phylum Pseudomonadota; class Gammaproteobacteria; order Chromatiales; family Chromatiaceae; genus M0108. The sequence goes on from JADZBU010000371.1 coordinate 7,341, forward strand.
CGCATCCTTTTGCGCATGCTTGGAATAGACGACCTGCCAACTCACCAGTCAAGCTCCGTGGCACTGGCGTCGAGGGGCTCAGCCATGGCTTCCTTGATGGACTCGCGCATGCCGGGAACGGATAGCAAATAGAGCGTTTCCTGGATGGCTTGCCAGTCTTCGGCGGCAAGGAGCACGGCACTGGTGCGCTTGCCGGAGATGTGGATGGGCTGGTGTGACTGTGCAGCCTGATCAATGAGCCGATAGAGGTTGGCTCGGGCTTCGCTGGCGGTGAGGGTGTGCATGAGGAGGTCTCCGTGAACGACTCAATGGTACGCTTTATCGTACTCACGTCAACCTCTCTCTCAGATGCCTAACGTGCCGCCTAAAGCGGCGCGCGCTCGCTTTTGAGGCAAAGGTTAGGCCATTGTTTCAGATCATTGTTGCCAGGACACGGGGCTGGACAGTTAGAGACATCCAGTTAGCCCTTCCCGATTCCCGCAACCGCCCGCCTGGGGCAAAATGGCGGCACCTTCAGCATCCACAGGCTTGCCCGTGACCCCGCACCCTATCGAACTCATCACCCTGGACCTGGACGATACCCTCTGGCCCTGTCTGGAGCCTATTCAGCACGCCGAGGCCGCCATGGTCGCCTGGCTTGCCGATCGGGCGCCCGCCCTGGCGCAAGCCATGGATCTGGAGGCTTTGCGGGCCCATCGGCGCGACCTGATGACGCAATGCCCGGCCATCGCCCACGACGTGACGGTGGTGAGGCGCACCTCCCTGGAGATGCTGCTGGAGGCATTCGGTCATGATCCCGCCCTAGCGGTGGAGGGCATGACGCTGTTTCTCGAGCACCGCAATCAGGTCGAGCCCTATCCGGACGTCATCCCGATCCTGCGCGCCCTCGCGGCGGACTACCGGCTGGTCTCCGTGACCAACGGCAACTCGGACATCGACCGCACCCCCCTGCGGGGCCTCTTCCACCGGTCGCTGACCGCCGCCGAGGTGGGCGCGGCCCGACCCGACCCCGCCCTCTTCCAGGCGGCCCTGGACTGGGCGGGGCTGGCGCCGCACCAGGCCCTGCACATTGGCGATCACCCGGTTTACGATGTCCAGGCGGCGCGGGATCACGGTATGGCGGTCCTCTGGGTCAATCGCTACGGTCAGACCTGGCCGGTGGAGCTGGAGCCGCCCCTGGTGGAAATCGCCGACCTGCATGGCCTGGCGCGCTGGCTGAGGGGATGGGCGGTGGAGCAGGGCAGAGGGCAGGGGAGTGACGAGGGCGGGCGGCAAGGCGCTGGCCATGGCTCGACCGAGGAGATGAAATAGGATGGAATTTCAGCGATTGGCCAGCGATGGCCAGGCCCGCCGCGGGCGCCTGACCTTCGCCCGCGGGGTGGTGGAGACGCCGGCCTTCATGCCGGTGGGCACCTATGGCACCGTCAAGGCCATGACCCCGGAAGAGCTGCGGGAGGTCGGTGCCCAGATCATCCTCGGCAACACCTTCCACCTCCTGCTGCGCCCCGGCGCCGAGGTCATCGCCGGTCATGGCGACCTGCACGGCTTCATGCACTGGCCCGGGCCCATCCTCACCGACTCCGGCGGCTTCCAGGTCTTCAGCCTCGGCAAGCTGCGCCGCATCAAGGAGGAGGGCGTCCACTTCCGCTCCCCCATCGACGGCAGCCGGATCTTCATGGGGCCCGAGGAATCCCTGGCCATGCAGCGCGCCCTGGGGTCCGACATCGTCATGATCTTCGACGACTGCACCCCCTATCCGGCGACCCCGGAGCAGGCGCGGGCCTCCATGGAGCGCTCCCTGCGCTGGGCGGCCCGCAGCCGGGCGGCCCATGGCGATAACCCGGCGGCCCTCTTCGGCATCGTCCAGGGTGGCATGTACGAGGAGTTGCGCGCCGAGTCCCTGGCGGGCCTGACCGGGATCGGCTTCGACGGTTACGCCATCGGCGGCCTGTCCGTGGGCGAGCCCGAGGCCGACCGGCTGCGGGTCCTGGACTTCCTTGCCGACCGCCTGCCGGCGGACCGGCCACGCTATCTCATGGGCGTCGGCACCCCGGCGGATATCGTCCAGGCGGTGCTGCGCGGCATCGACATGTTCGATTGCGTCATGCCCACCCGCAACGCCCGCAACGGCCATCTCTTCACCCACGCCGGCGTCATCCGTATCCGCAACGCCCGCCATCGCACCGATCCGGGCCCCCTGGACCCGGACTGCGATTGCTACACCTGCCGCAACTACAGCCGCGCCTACCTGCACCATCTGGACCGCTGTCACGAGATCCTGGGGGCGCGGCTCAATACGATCCACAACCTCCGCTTTTACCAGACCCTGATGGTCGACCTGAGGGCGGCCATCGCCGCCGGCCGGCTGGATAGCTTCGCCCAGGACTTTCTAGCGCGGCAGGGTGGCTGACCGCGAGGCCCTAAACTGACTGGCTTCTTCCATCGGTCGGAACAAACCAACCGCGACCATGAATTCACCCTGGCCCGGGTCGATTGCGTCGTGCTCGGGGTCAAGCCGGGCCGGGGCATCCTGCTGGCGGTAACTTCGCCTCAGTTCGTGGCTTCCAGGCCTATGGGCGGCTCACCGTTCCGGTGATACCCCCACCGCACCGCGCTGTCTGCTAAGATCTTTCCCATCAAAGATTCCCAAGGGAAACAGACATGGAAACCGTCAACGTAAGTGGGCTCAAGAATAACCCCGGCGAAGCGCTACGCAAGGCGCACCGGGATGTAGTTTTGGTCCTGAACCATGACCAGCCCGATGCCCTGATGGTCGGGGTCGATCTGGCGGGCGTTTTGGGTATCAATGGCGTCAAGTCGGCGCTGGCTACCGCACTGTTCCGCGACGGCAACCTGTCTCTGGCGCGGGCCGCCCGGCTGGCGGAGCTAACCTTGGGCGAGTTCGTTGCCCATGTCTCCCGCTTAGGCATTGTCGTGGTGGATTTGGATGCGGACGATACGAACCGGGACATGGATACCCTGGAGTCATGGCTCGGCTCGTCCTGACCGATGCGAGCCCCTTGATCGGGCTGGCGCGGGTCGAGGGCCTGCCTTGGCTTGGCGCCTTGTTCGGCGTCGTTTGGATGCCTCCCGAAGTCCGCCGGGAGGTGCTCCCGCTTCGCGGTCTCCCGGATGAGGAAGCCATTCGGGCGGCCGAGGCCGCGGGTTGGCTAAAGCAAACCGACCCGGCGCCGGATGGCTTGGTGCTCCCCGACCTTGACGAGGGCGAGGCGGCCTGTATCCGCAGCGCCCTGTCCAGCGCCGGGCCGTGCTTGTTGCTGATGGATGAGCGCGCGGGTCGTGCCATCGCCAGGGAGTATGGCCTGGTGGTGGCCGGTACTGCCGCGGTTATCGGGATGGCCAAGAGGCGGGGCCTGATCGCCTCGGCAGGGGACGTCTTCAAGCGCCTGCAAGGCTCTGACTTCCGTATCTCGGCCCAGGTTATCGAAACCGTGCTGAGACGGGTAGGCGAATGAGTAACGAGCGAGAGGCCATTCGGAACCATCCGCTCTTAAGCCCCCTCTTTGTGCGGCTGCGCTTCCGATAGCAAACCGGGCCGATATGCCAGCACCAATCCAGATCCCGCCAGCAGGACCCCGGCGGCGTCTGACCGTCACCGCACCGCCCTGTCTGCACCGGCGATGCGCTAATGCAAGGCGCACTAAGACATCGTATTGGTCCTAAACCATGACAAGCCCGATGGCCGATTGGTCGGGGTCATTCCAGCCGACTGCGCACCAGCAGGGTGGCCAGCCCCAGGGTGACCAGGGCGATGATGACCAGGGGCCAGGCATGGCTCCAGACCTCCCCCGGGGGCATGCCCTTGAGGAAAGAGCCCTGGACGATGATGAGGAAGTGCTTGAGGGGGATGCCTTCCGCCAGCCATTGCAGCACCGGGGGCATGTTCTCCACGGGGGTGGCGAAGCCGGACATCAGGATCATGGGCACCACGACCGCAAAGGCGCCCAGGATGGCCTGTTGTTGGGTGGCGCTGATGGCGGAGATCATCAAGCCCACCCCGACGATTGAGAGAATGAACAAGAGCATGGCGGCGGCGAGCGCCAGGAATGAACCCTGGAAGGGGACGCGAAAGCCCGCGATCCCCGCCGCGACCATGATGAGGCCCAGGGTGCCGCCGATCAGCAGGGCGGGAATGGTCTTGGCCAGGATGATTTCGGTGGAGGTGGTGGGCGACACCAGCAGTTGATCGAAGGTCCCCAGTTCGCGTTCCCGGGCGATGGACAGGGCCGTGACCGTGAGGGAGACGACCATCACCAGGATGCCCGCCAGGCTGGGCACCACGAACCACTGATAGATGAGGTTGGGGTTGTAGGCGTGCCGGATGCTGATGCGCACCGGGGGCTGCCGCGCGGCGGGCGTGAAGGCCGCACCCAGGTTGGATGCCACTTCCTCGACATAGCTCAGTGCCACCTGGC
>JADZBU010000372.1 GCA_020851955.1 Chromatiaceae bacterium
CCGCCACCCTCCAACGCTTGGCACGCAACGTCCGTCTGGTGTTCGACTACCTGGGCATGACCGAGAACTCCCGCCGCCGCCCGCGGGGACGGCCAGCGACGGCGGGCTAGAACGGATTCGCCGTGCCCCCACCCCTCAGACGCCTATCCCCCCGCTGAACGCAAAACCCGTCGGATTGCCCAAGGCGTCCGTCAGGGCATGAATCTGGGTGCTCAAGCCGCCCTTGCTGCGACCGATGGCCTGGTCACCTCCCGCTTTTTTTGGCACCCCCGGGGTGTTGATAGGCCCCCACGAGGGTGCTGTCGAGCATGGCATAAGCGTTATCCGCGTCCGTCGCCAAGGTCTCAAACACCCGCGTCCCGACCCCGATGCGCGCCCAGCGTAGAACGCAAGTGCACCACCCGGAAACCCCCAAAGCACTCCTGCGGATCGCACCACGGGCTCCCGGCCCGGAAGTGATAAAAATACCGCGTCGATAAATATCCGGTTATCGCGGGCAGAGCCCCCAACATAACCCGGGTGGCCCGGCAGGAGATCTTGGATACGGTCCCATTGGTCGTCCCGCCGGGCATGGCGGCGCGGCTTCATCACGGGGCTCCTAGGTGGTTCGGTCATGACAGGTGGCGTAATCAGACACAATACGAATTGATCACACCCCCTAGAGATAAATACCCCGCCAACCGACGCCTACCGGGGTTTGACCCCTGTCAGGTCCCCGCCCGCGTTAAGTCCGCCTGCTCCTCGACGTCAGCCATGGCCTCATCCTGATAGTGGTAGCCGGGCCGCTCCGTGTCCTTCCTGACCCGCCGGTAAAGACGCCAGACCCGCCAGGCATAGGCGAGCAAACCTGAATAGCTAGTCCAGATCTCGCCGAGTCGCCGGGGGTAAAAGAACCAGGGGGATTCCAGGGGGAGTTGCGGGCGGCGTTCGGTGCGGACCTTGCGGCGGAGGAAGCCACCCTGGAGGGGATGCACCCGCTCGAACTTGAAGCAGCCGTAAAATTCCAGCGCTATCTCCATGATGCGCTTGGGATTGCGGTCGAAGGCCGCGGCCCGCCGCATCAGGGTCTCCAGATGGTCCAGGGCGTAATAAGAGTCCCAGGCCTGACGATAAATGTCTTGCCACTCCGTCTTGGTCATGCGGGGATGGGTGGTGCAGACATGCTCCAGGTCATAGCGATTCAGGTCCGGCTCCAGGGGCGCGCCCCGTTGGTAAAGCGCCTTATGATCCGCCGAGCCCGGCAGGGGCGTCAGGCAGAAAAACTCCAGGATGTCGAGGGGCAGTTCCCGCTTGATGGTCTCGATGTCCCTGAGAATGCTGGCCGGGGTGTCGTCCGGGAAACCCAGGATATAGCCGCAATAGGTGGTCACCCGCTGCCGCTGCCAGGCCAGGAGCATGCCGCGGTAGTTCGCGATCTTGTTCTGCTTCTTGTTGGCGGACTTGAGGTTGTCGGCGCTGACGGTCTCCAGGCCGATGAAGACCCGGGAGACGCCCGCCGCCCGGGCCTTGACGACAAAGCCCGGCAGGGTGTGACACATGGTGTCCACCTGGATGGTGAAGTTGAACTTGACCCCCAGTTCCCGCCGGACCTGGGCAATACGGTCGAAGATGGGCTCCCAGTTGCGGTTGCGGGCAAAGTTGTCGTCGGTGATGAAATAGTGACGGATACCATGGGCCAGGTTGGCCCGCAGCAGTTGCTCGATATCGTCCGGATCGCGGAAGCGGGACTTGCGCCCCTGGACATTGATGATGGTGCAAAAGCTGCACAGAAAGGGGCAGCCGCGGCCCGCATCGAAGGTGCCCGGCATGGGGGCATAGCGCCGCGCCACCTCCGGCGGCAGATAGGGCAGGGCCTGACCCTGGAGCCCGGGCAACTGGGCCATGAAGTTGTAGATAGGCTCCAGACGCCGCTCGTAAGCCGCGCGCAGCAAGTCCGCGAAGTGCTCTTCCGCCTCGCCGGCGAAAAGGGTGATGCCCAGATCGAGCGCCTCTTGCAACTCCCCGGGCAGGCTCGGGAGCATGGCCAGACAGCCGCTGACATGAAAGCCGCCGATCGCCACCTGCAAGCCGGCCTGGCGGAAGCGGCGCGCCAGGTCGAGGGCGCGGGGATACTGGTTGGACTGGACCCCCACCAAACAGACCAGCCCCTCGCCGCCGTTGGCCTGGAGGCGGCGGATGATGCGCGCCACTGGCACCACGGCATTGGTCTCGTCATAGGCCTCGATGCCGATCTCCACCTCCGCGCCGAGCACCCCTTGCTGGTTGGCGGCGCGGGCCAGTCCAAAGAGACAGGCCAGGGAGTTCGAGGGAATCCAGGCCTTGACCCATTGAATGACATAACCCTCATCGTCGTAATGGGAGGGCTTGATCAGTTCCACCAGAAAGTGGTGGCGGGCAGGCTTATGGCTGTTCATGGGGGGGTCCGTGGCTGTGGCATCGGCGGGGTACCCCATGACGCCCGGCCTCTTGCATCCGATCAGCGCCTGTGGGGATTGCCCAGGGGGCTGGGCTCCTAGCGGGGCCGGAAGAAGGGATGGCCTTCGAAGGACAGGGCGACGCCATCGGGCAGGATTTCCTCCACCAGGATGCCGCCCCGAGATGAGTCGCCTTGACGCAGCTTGCGGCCGTCGATCACGACGAAACGCTTGGCCGGTTCCGCGTCATAAATGTGGACGGTGAGGAGGAAGGACGGCAAACGCTCCTCGACTTCGCGGGGCAAGCGGCGCTCCTGGGGGGGCACCGGCTTCTGATTGTTCGCCTTTTTGGCGGCCTTACCTCCCTCCCCGCTTTTGATCTGCTCCTTGAAGGACTGGATATCCTGACGCAGGTCGTCGGGGATGCCATCCGCTGGCCGGGACGCCACTCCGGTGCTGTCATCCATGTCCTCGGGTGGACCGTCGGACGCCTCGCTCCCCGCGTCCACCAGGGTGTCATCCTCACGCGCCACCGACCGCGCCGGGGACGGGGCGGGCGGCGCCCCGCCAGTGGTAACGCCAGCGGTAACGCCGGCGGGTGCGGCGGGAGCCAGCGCCGCGGGCGGCGCGGCCGAGGGTGTGGCTTGGGTCGGCGACAAGCCCGGTGAGGCCGCCAGGGGCGCCGCGGCGGGGGCTGGCGTGGCCGTGGCCGGGGGCGCCGCGAGCGCGGGGCTGGCGCCCGACGCGGGAGCGGCCACGGGGGCGCCGACCGGGGCGGGCCCCGCTGGCTGGGTCACGGGAGAGGTCGGGGTGCTCGCGGGGGGCACCACCTCGGGGCCAGCGCGCAGGGCGGCATAGAGGGCGATCGCGACGGCGAGGCCGGCGAGGGCCACGGCGGCCAGCCCCCGAAAATTGCCGCCGCTATCCTGACTGGTAAAGAGGGGTTGGGTGGCGAGGGTCGGCACCCGCCCGATCTCGCGATCCTGCTGGGATTTGCGTAAGGCCTCAAGGATGTAGGACATGGCGTCAATCCTTGCCGGTGAGTTTGGGCAGACCCGGCATGTCCACCGCGGTGGCAAGGCGGATCAGGGTGCGGGGGCCCGCCAGGCCATCGACCTCCAGTCCGGCTTGGGTCTGGAAGCGGCGGACTGCCTTTTCGACGTTGAGGTCGAACTTGTTGGAGCCATCATCCTTGAAGTCCAGTCCCGGCACCTGGGTCAAGAGGTGGCGCAACCAGCGCACGGCCTCGCCCGAGGAGCCCGGACGGATGACGGTGCCCCCCACGGGCGGCGGCTGCCACACCAGGAGATAGTCGCCCGTCCAGAGGCCATCCAGGGCGGCCAGGGACAGGGTCTCGGTGCCCTTCGGCAGTTGCAGGGTACCGTCGTTCTCCCCCAAGGCGACCAGGGCCGCCCAGCCCTCCTGGCCATCCTTGTCCTGAAGACGCAGCAAGACCGGCAGGTTGTAGTCGCGCACCCGGCTCCAGCCGCCGCGATCCAATTCACACTCCAGGCCGAAGGTGCTCAGGCGGGCACAGGCCTCCCGGCCCGCGAGCTGGCCCAATTCCACGCTCCATTTTTGCAACAGGAGGCGCAGGGCGGTATCCCGCGCGGTCAGTAGTTCGCCGTCCGCCAGCAAGTCTCCGATCCGTTCGTCCGCGACGGCCTTGGCCAGGGCGATGCGCCCCGGCTCCTCGTCCAGGGCGGGGGCGGTCTCCGGCTCGGGGCTGGGGGGCTCAGGAGGTGCTTCCAGCCCCAGCAGGCTGGCCAGATAGGGCGGCGGTTCGGGTCGGCCCGCGTATTCCCAATAGCCCCAGCCGGCACCCAGGGCGACCACCAGCAGCCCCGCCGCCAGGGCGGCCCAGCGGCCAGAACGGGCGGCCTTGCGCCAGGAGTGGCCGTACTGGACCTCGGCAACGGCCTGATCCAGGATGCGCCGGGTCACCATGGGGCTGCGGGTGACGCAGGCCCCCAGTAGGGCGCGATCGCAGAAGATATTGATGAGGCGTGGCACGCCCTTGGACTGGCGGTGCAATTGGCGCAGGGCCGCGCGGGTAAAGAGGGGCCGATCCACCCCCGCCACGGCGAGCCGGTGCTGGACGTAGGCCGCCGTATCCTGGGCACTGAAGGGATTGAGATGATAACGGGCGGTAATGCGTTGATTGAGCTGCCGCAAGCCTGGGTTGTGCAGCATGTCCCGTAACTCCGGCTGCCCCACCAGGAAGATTTGCAGCAGTTTGTGCTTGGGCGTCTCCAGATTGGTCAGGAGGCGTATCTGCTCCAGGACCCGCGGCGAGAGGTCCTGGGATTCGTCGATCATGAGGACAGGGCGCCGGCCCTGGGCGTGGGCCTCCAGCAGGTAGCGGTGCAGGCGGTCCACCAGGCGCTTGGCAGTCCGATCCTCCTCGAGCAGGGGGATGCGAAATTCCTCGCAGATGGTGCGCAGGAGTTCCGTCGCCGACAGGGCGGGATGGAGGATGAGGGCCAGGTCCACATGCTCGGGCAACTGCTCCAGGAAGGCGCGGCAGACCGTGGTCTTGCCCGTGCCCACCTCCCCGGTGAGGAGCACGAAACCGCCATTCTCGCCGGCACCATAAACCAGATGCGCCAAAGCCTCCCGATGCTGATCACTCAGAAAAAGGTACTGGGGATCGGGCGTGATGGAAAAACTGGGTTCCTTGAGGCCGAAATAATTAGCGTACACGGCAATCGTGAATCAGGGCATCGGGATGCGGCATGGCAAGATGGGGCGGAAATCGGACGCTAGCGGATGGGGGGACGCGCTCATTTTGACCAGACTAGGGGCGCCGGGGGCGGACGTCAAGGGTTGGCGCGGCCCGCCTTGGCACCCGCGCCGGGGATGCCGGCCCGGATTTTGATAATTCTGCTGGTTGCAAGGTCTCCCTCGATCTCATAATGTTCCGGGTGACCGCCCGAGATGGCGATTTCTCGCGGTCATCGCCGCCGTCCCGCTTCGCCGCTGTTTGTGCGACTCGACGTAACGCCAAAAAACAATGACGATCCCCCGGCGCACCGCCGCTGGCAGTGGCTCCTGGCCCTGGCCCCGGCGGTTTCGCTAACTCCACACAATGTCGGATCAGGAGTTTTGGAGCATGAAACACACCCTGACGCGATCGCTTCTCGTCTCGCTCGTGGCCTTGACCCCCCTCACCCTTCAAGCCGAGCCAGACATGGAGCGGGGCAAGGCCCTCAACCGCCAGTGCGCCCTTTGTCATGGCTTTCATGGCCAGGGCGTTCTGGGCGGCAAGTACCCCCGCCTGGCCGGCCTGCCGGAGTATTACCTGGTTGGCATGATGGACAAGTACAAGAAGGGGGTCCTCGACTACCAGGCCATGACGGTCGTCGGCGGCCTGCGTAACCTGTCCGACGAGGATCTCCAGAGTCTCGCGGCCTACCTTTCCGATGTTGACCTGGGAGCGGTCTCCCCCCTGGACATCCCCACCCCCGAGGGCGCCGATCTGGACAATGGCGAGGACCTCTTCCAGGGGGACTGCAAGACCTGCCATGGGCGCAAGGCCGAGGGCATGAAGCGTAAGGAGTCCCCGCCCCTTGCCGGTCAATACACCGAATACCTGGCGCGGCAGATCGCGATGTTCAAGAAGAAGGAGCGCATCCACGCCAACGACGAGGAAGACGAGACTTTCGCCGAATATGAGCCCCAGCAGATCAAGGACATCCTCGCCTACATCTCGACCCTGGACGATAAATAAGCGGACCCCTTGTCCCCCCATCGCATCGCAGCCCATAGGAAACCGACCATGAAATTCCTCGCTTCCTTTCTCGCGCTCGCCCTCGCCTGGCTGCCCGCCGCCCAGGCCAAGGACCCCGACGTGGAGATGTTCGATATCAGTCAAACCGTGATCAAGATGGCCCTGGCGGATGGCGTGACCTGGGACGCGGCCTCGGAGGCCATGATGTCCAAGGCCGCCGAACTCAACATGAAACTGGTGGGCCGCCAGAACGTCGGCAAGGAACTCCAGGCCCGTGGCATCCCCTCGCCGAATCTGGAGATTTTCCAGTTCTGCGACCCCGAGGACGCCATGAAGATGGTGGCCTTCAATACCATCTATGCCGCCTACATGCCCTGCCGCATCGCCCTGGTCGAGGATGCCAACAAGCGTAATTGGCTCCTTATGCTCAATCTGGACATGGTCATCAACGCCTTCTCCCTGCCCGCCGAGTTGCAGGCCATCGCCATTGGCGTCAATGGCGAGATGCTCTCCATCCTGACGGCGGGAGCGACCGGTAGTTTCTGATCTGGTCACCGCGGCCGAGGTCGGGGCCACCGGTCCCGACCTCGGCTCACCGCTTCAAGATCCTGCCCAGCGGACCCAGCAGATACTGGCCCAAACCCCAGCCCAGGGCCGCCAGGCCAAGGGCCATTTGCAACCCTCGCGCCCCGGCGTAACCCCCGTCCGACAGGATCAGCATGACGGCGGCGCCCGCCGCCAGTAGGGCGCAAGCCAGATGCACCCCCGGATGGGCCGCCGCCCCTGCCCAGCGCTGGGACAACCAGACCCCCAGCCAGGCGGCCAGCCAGCCACCCGCCAGCCCGGCGGCCACATCAATTGGCCAGTGCACCCCGACGGCCACCCGGCTGAGACCCACCGTCAGCGCCAGCGCCATCAAGAGCAGCCGCGCGGCCATCCCCGGGATGAAACAGAGCCAGACGCCCAGCAGCACCGCCACCGTCACCGTGTGGCCGGAGGGAAAGCTGGACTTGCGCAGAGCGGGGCCGATCAGGTGAAAGCTATCCAGGGCCAGCACCGCCGGGGGCCGCCCGGCCGAGACCCAGGGCTTGAGGCCATGGGTAAAGGCCGTCGCCACCAGGGCCGCCAGAATCAGGGCCCAGAAGAGCCGCGGGTGGCGCAGGCTAAAAAAAAGCGACAGAGCGATGGCCAGTCGGGCATCGCCCAGCACCGTCAACCACTCCCAGAACCCGGGCGGCCAGTTCGCGGCCAGGTGGTTGAGGGCGAGAAAGCCCGCCTGGTAGCCGCCGAGGACGAAAAGCACCAAGCCCACCAGCGCCACCGCCAGGGCGCTCCAGGGTAGCCAGGAGCAGCCGCCGGATACCGGTCGGTCGCGCTCCAGACCCGCCGCCAAGGACTGGCGCAGATCGGCGGCCATGGCAGCGGCCAGGCCACGGGGGTCCAGTCTAGCCATGCCAGGGCCCCGCCGGGCGCCGCGCCCCGGCCCGCCCGGCTCGCGAGTACCGCCAGTCCCATGAGTACGACCAGTCCCGCGAATCCCGCCAGCCCTTGCCCACCGCCCTCATCCGTCGGACTCGCCCATCCGTCGCCGACCGACGGGATAGAGGGGCGGCTCCCCGGGCGGCCGGGTCTTGAAGCGCCGATGCACCCAGAAATACTGGGCCGGCAGGTCCCGGATCAGGCCCTCGATCACCTGGTTCATGGCGGTGGTGTCCGCGACCTCGTCGCCACTGGGAAAGGACGCCAGCGGCGTGCCAAAGATGACCTCCAGACCCTGGCCCCAGGGCCGGTAACGGGCATGGATCGGAATTACCACGGCGTCCGCCAGTCGGGCGAAGCGCCCCAGCATGGGGTAGGTGGAGGCCTTGACGCCGCAGAAGGGCACGAAGATGCCGCGCCAACCGGCGTCCTGATCCGGCAGGTAGAAAAAGGGGATGCCCTGGCGAATCTTGCGCACCAGGCCCTTCAAGTCATCCTGACGTTCCACGGACAGGGCGCCAAAGCGCATCCGGCCGGCCCGCATTCGCGCGTCGATCACCGGGTCCCGAATCCTTTGGTACATGAACATGCCCGGGTTGACCAGGGCGGTGAAGGCCGCCCCCCCCAGTTCCAGGCCGATGAAGTGTGGCAGGAGGACGATGACGTTTTGGCCCCGGGCCCGTAACTCATCGAAACGCTCCCGGTCGCGGAGCTGGACCAGCCGCGCCAGCCGGCGGCGGGAGGCGCCCCACACCAGGCCCTGCGTCAGGGCGGCGACCCCCAGATAACCAAAGTGCCGGGAGACCAGCCGCTCCCGCTCGCGCGGCGACAACTCCGGCAGGCAGAGTTCCAGATTACGCCGGGCCACCCGGCGCCGCCCCAGGGCGACCCGCCCCACCAGTCGCCCCAGCCCCATGCCCAGCAACCAGAGGAGGGGAAAGGGCAGCAAGCCCAGCAGCCGCACCAGCCCCACCGCCAGCCAACTGGGCCAGTATCTAGGGGATAGAAGGGGATTCATGTCAGCCCGGCGGCTGGTCCAGAAAGCGGGCGGCCCCGAACAGGGGCGTGTGGGGATTGAGGATGACCTTGACGGGCATCCGGCCCAGCAAGGGCGCCATGCGACCCTTGTCCAGGAAGGCGGACAGAAAGTCCGGGCCGCGCAACAGGTCCAGATTTTTGGGGGCTATGCCACCCCCCAGATAGACGCCGCCCAGGGCCAGGTGCTTGAGGGCCAGATTGCCGGCCTCGCGACCGTAAAGGCTGACGAAGAGGGTCATGGTCGCGACGCAGAGGGGACAGGTCCCCGCGGAAGCGCCCGCGGCGATGGCCGCTCCCAGGTCGTCGTCGCCCGCCGCCAACCGCGGGCCGACCCCCGGGTCCTGGCCCGCCTGGCTCAGGAAAAATTCGTAAATGTTGCGCAGGCCGAGCCCCGAAACCAACCGCTCCCAGCTCACATGGCCATGACGCTGGCGCAGCCAGCCCAGGAGCGCCTCTTCCTGGGCCGTCGCCGGGGCAAAATCCCCATGGCCGCCCTCGGTGGCGAAGGGGTGATGACGCTGGCCGTCCCAAAAGAGCCCCGCCTGCCCCAGGCCGGTGCCGGCGGCGATGACGCAGGCGTTGCCCTGGGCACCCTCCTCCCCCGGCTGCAGGACCGCCAGATCCTCCGGCCCCAGGGCCGGGATGCCCCAGGCCACGGCCTCCAGGTCGTTGAGCAGACGGACATCCCGCCAACCGAAGGCCGCTCCCAGACGGCGGCTGTCAATGACCCAGGGGAGGTTGGTGATCTCGCTGTGGCCATCGCGCACCGGCCCCGCCACGGCGAAGGCCGCCCGGTCGGGGGTCGGACCCGTCTCCGCCAGATAGTGGCGGACCAGGGCCTCCAGGGAGGCAAAGTCGCCACTCGGCAGGCGCAACGCCTGGTCCAGGTGAATCCGGCCTTGGGCCCACTCCGCCCGGGCCAGGACCGTCTTGGTTCCCCCCACATCCCCAACCAGCACAGCCATGGCTTCACTTCCTCACGATAAGATCAGGGCCGCAGCAGGCGACCGGTACGCCCGTCCCGGATGCTGGAGCATTGGGCCCGGCCGCCGCAGGGCCCGGCCAGGAGATAATCCCCCGCCTCGCCCAGGCGCAGGCGAACCTCCAGGGCGGTGCGGGCCGGGAGTCGGGTGGCGCGATTGGCGCTGGTCGAGACCAGAGCCCGGCCCGCGGCCCGACAAAGGGCTGCGGCCAGGGGATGGGCGGTAACCCGCACCGCCAGGGTCTCGTGTTCGCCCCGCAGCCAGGGCGGGACCTCGGGACGCGCCGGCAGCAGCCAGGTGTTGGGACCCGGCCAGGTTGCCAGGATCGCCCCCATCCGCTCCGCCTCCAGAGGCACCACGAAAGGGGTCAATTGCGAAAAGTCCGCCGCGATCACAATCAGGCCCTTGGACTCGGGCCGCTGCTTCAGGGTCAGGATGCGCCGGGTCGCCGCGCCATTCCAGGGGTCGCAGCCCAGGCCATAGACGGCCTCGGTGGGATAGGCCACGACGCCGCCGGCCTTGATCCAGTGAGCCGCGAGCCGCAGCCGCTGCCCTAGACCCGCTTCCGGGGCATTAGCCTCCTCAAGCCTTGGCGTCATCGTCACCCGCCGCGCGCGGGCCCTGGGCCGCGTCATCCAGGGGTTCGCTGTGCTTACATTCCGGCTGGGGGCAGACAATCTCGGCGCCCTTGGCCTTGGTAACCTTGATGGTGAGGATGGGCCAGCCACAGCGGGGACAGGGCCCGGCCACCGGCTCGTTCCAGGTGGCGTAGTTGCACTTGGGATAGGTGGAGCAGGA
>JADZBU010000373.1 GCA_020851955.1 Chromatiaceae bacterium
AGAAGCGGCTCAAATATGTCGACTTCATCGACATCTATGCCGACCTGGATGACAATGAACGCCAGCTTTACACCCAACGCTACCCCCAAGAGGTCACCACCATGGCTGGATTTGCGCAGCGTTTTACTGAATTAGGCCGTGAAGAAGGTAGGCAAGAAGGCCGACAAGAAGGCTGGCAAGAAGGCCGACAAGAAGGTCGGCAAGAAGGTCGGCAAGAAGGCCATAGCGAAGGCCTGCAGCGCGGCGAAGCGCGCATCCTGACCGCCTTGCTACGCCTCCGCTTTGGCGACCTGCCCGTCGCCGTCCAGCAGCGCATCGAAGCGGCCGACGCCGACACCCTGCTGCGCTGGTCCGAGCGGGTGCTCACCGCCCAGACCCTGGAAGAGGTACTGGCGGCAACCTGAGATCCCCCTCTCCCCAGCCCTCCCCCGCGAGGGGGGAGGGGGCAAGATGGGTAGTGCCCCAATGCACAGGATGCATTTTTCCTAAGATTCTGATAAATAATGTTTAATCTAACTGGTAGCCTATCGATTGTGGCGCTACCGGCCATTTTATCGGGCGTTGGTGGGGTAGCAACCCGTCTTCAGCCGGGCATGTGAGGGCAACTGGTGAGAGATGATAGAGAAATTCTATCGATCCAGACCTCGAAAAATCTGGGCTAACTTACCATAATGGTAAATACAGCGGTTGTCAGCGAGTTTGCCGGCGGTCCCCCCTTGGAAGAGGGGGCCTGCCGCGAGATTGCGGGTGGACCGCTCTATCCCGCCGCTAAGGTGCTGGCCTTACTGGCGGGATCGGGAGCACGGGCGGTACGGGTTTGGACCGAAAAGTGCGATAAAGACATTCAGAAGTGCTCGATGGACACGGAAGACCTCTGCGAACTGATGGCAACCGCGGTGCGATCAGGCCGTTTTCGAGGCGCTGAGTGGTGCGTTCAGCGCCCCAACGGCCCATGGGCGGCTTGCGATGCCTATTCAGTCGTGCGCCGGGAATGGATTGCCCATGCCCACAAGGAATTTGATGTGGAGTATTACATCAAGTTCGCAATCGCCAAGACCGGACAGTTGCTGTTGGTGGCGTCCTGCCACCTACCGGAAGACAGAAGGTAGCGTAATGATGACCGACTCAACCGACCTGTGCCCGATCTGTGGTGAAGGAAGGCTGCACCCCAAAATCGGGAAGAATCCTGTTGAATACAAAGGCGAGACGACCGAACTAGATCTCCATTTCTCCCTTTGTGACGCCTGCGGCAGCGAACAGGCGGACGCAGCCCAGACCCGCGACAACAAACGCCTGATGATCGCCTTCAAGAAGCGGGTGGATGGCCTACTGGCCGGTCGCGAGGTGCGGGTGCTCCGCGAAAAGCTGGGACTGAGCCAGGCGGAGGCCGCGCAGGTCTTCGGTGGTGGTCAGGTGGCTTTCTCCAAGTATGAACACGATGATGTGGCGCAGTCTGAGGCCATGGACAAGCTGATCCGTTTGGCGGCCGAACTGCCTCCTGCCTTCCATCTGTTGTGCCGACAAGCGGGTCTTGAGCGTGTTCTTGCTGGCGAGCGATGGCAACAGGCTGCTAAC
Organism: Chromatiaceae bacterium; assembly: GCA_020851955.1. Classification (GTDB taxonomy): domain Bacteria; phylum Pseudomonadota; class Gammaproteobacteria; order Chromatiales; family Chromatiaceae; genus M0108. The sequence continues at coordinate 1,576 of JADZBU010000373.1, forward strand.
TGGACGGCGAAGCCACGTGGCCCAGCGGAGGTTAAGAAACCCGTATTGCGCGTGGTTTCCAGTTCTAGGCCAACTGCCGGCCAGCAGGCGAGATACGCGGCATGATCAGCGCTGGTTTACAGAAGGCCATCGATAACCTGACTATTCACGATGTCTATGTTCGTGACCAGGTTGCAAGTTGCATTGGAGAATTCGACCCCAAGTACGCATCGGAAATCGAGCGATTTACGATTCAGCAAATGCATTTGGTTAAGCAGGCCACTGTGGCTGCGTTGGATGATGAAAGCCAGCTGTTGAGAGTATTTGTTCGTCTGGGTGTGCGCTGGGTCGATCCAGAAGAAGAGAACGAAGCGCTTTCCGTGAAAGCGGTGATCGAAGCCGAATTCATTGCGGAATATCAGATGGCTGCGACACTGGAGCAGGCCTGTATCGATGAGTTCAGCCTCAAGAATGCAAGTTACCCTATCTGGCCTTACTGGCGGGAATTGCTTAGCAATCAGTGTGTTCGGATGCACCTGCCTAGGTTGATTCTGCCAGCCGTGCAGTTGGCGCATAATCGCCACCCGCCGGCGGACGAGTAGGGCATCACCATTAACGCCGCCTGGCACCGATAGTCCTGGCATAGCGACTAACGGATTGAGCAGGACGCCGTCCCGCTGTCGTTCGTTGGCTCTATCAGCACCCCGCGTCAGCTTGGACGACCCGCGCCTCCGCGCCCTGCTGCGCGAGATCCACGCCCGCGGCCACGAGATCGGCATCCACCCCGGCTACCACACTTACCGCCACCCCGAGGCCCTGGCCCGATTTGACTGCAACTGCATGCACCTCGGGCCTGTTCGCATCCGAACCCAGCCGCGATAATGCCGCCTCTTCTTAGGACTGCCCCGGCACACCTCCTCAAGCCGCCCCGCAGGACCTTACCGATGCCCAAACATGACACGGCATGGCGGTAGCCTGCCCGCTCCCCGACCCCCCACCGCCAGGCCCCGACCTTCGACACCCGCTACCCCGCCATGCCCTATCGCCCCGACCACCACCAAGACGCCCACTTTCGCGTCCCGAGCCTGCTGGAACAAGACCCCCCAGCCACTGGCGTGGAAAGGGGAAGAATTTGTAAACAATGCCCCCGGTTTATTTTGTAAACCATGTGCGGCTTGCACATTACCCGCCCCCCATGCGCAGCCTGATGCTAAGCTCCCCTCCCCCCCACGCGGGGGAGGGGCCGGGGGAGAGGGGGAGCACCGCCCCCTACGACGCCCTCATCCTCGCCGTCGCCCACCGCGACTTTATCGACATGGGCGCCGCCGGACTCCGCGCCTTGGGCAAGGCCAAGTCCGTCCTCTACGTCGTCAAGGCCGTCCTGCCCGCGGACCAGGTAGACGGACGGCTCTGAAGGTGCAGACGTGATTAAGCTCTTGGAAGCCACCTATCTGGGTGAAAAGCGTATTGAACTCCTGTTCTCCGATGGCAGCCATGGCGTGTTTGACGTCCGGGCCTACTGCGCGGAGCGGCAGGGACCCCTGCTCAGCCCCCTGGCCGCTGAAGCCTATGTCCGGCGATTCCTGATCGACGGCGGCGCCCTGGGCTGGCCCAATGGCCTGGAACTCTCACCCCAGCGGCTGCAAGAACTGAGTCACGCAAAAATCCCCAGCTCCCTCGCGGCCTGACAGGTGCCCCACGCTAACCCCCCATGGACCACCTCACCCGCCTCGATACCAAACAAGCCCAGATCGGCATCCTCAACCAGAGAGTGCAGCCCACCCAACCCTATCCCTTGGACCTTCACCAGGGCCGGGTGACGGCACAGAGGCGGGTCGCCGCTCACCCCTAACTGCATCTGACCATACAATCGGCGCCTTCAGAGCAGCCAGTCGGAGAAACAGCATGACCACGACCATCAGCGTTGACTACGACGTGTCGGCATTTGGCGCCCTGCGGTTATCGCCCAGCGAGTTCGCCCGCGAGCTACGCATCGCCGCCGCGGTGCAATGGTATGCACAGGGCAAGGTTTCCCAAGGCAAGGCCGCGGAGCTCGCCGCGCTGACGCGGAGCGAGTTCCTGGACGAGCTGTATCGACGCAAGGTCCCGGCCTGCCAGGTCACCGCGGACGAATTGGCGGATGAAATTCATGGCGTTTAGTCGCTGGGTCGTCAGTAGCCGGTAACGCGCCCTGCGTCTGCAGGAGCACAGCCCCCACATCATCGCCCCCGACGTCCCGCTGGCCATCATCGGCCACCGCGCCAGCAGCATCCGCGTCGATGTTCACGACCCCTGGATCGACCGGGCGGAGGCCCAGCACGAATATGGGCTGCACTGCCTGGCGGAGCTGCCGCGGGTCGCTCCCCCTCTCCCCAGCCCTCCCCCACCAGGGGGGAGGGGGCAGGATGCGTCGCCGCCCAGCCACACAAGGGGGCAAGATGGGATGCCGCTCGGCCAGGCAAGCGGGCAAGATGCTTTGCTACCGCGCCAGTCTGATCACCCCTCCCCCCTCGCGGGGGAGGGGCCGGGGGAGAGGGGGCAGGCCGCGTTATCTGATCAGCCCCCACGCGCCCCAGCCCCCCATGAGCCACGACCACAACTTTAAAAACCTCATCCTCGACTACCCGCACCAGGCCATCGCCTTCTTCGCCGCCGTCGAGGCCCAGGCCATCGACGCCGGGTCACGCTGGAACCGAGCACCGAGAAGCGGCTCAAATATGTCGACTTCATCGACATCTACGCCGACCTGGATGACAATGAACGCCAGCTGTATACCCAACGCTACCCCCAAGAGGTCACCACCATGG
>JADZBU010000374.1 GCA_020851955.1 Chromatiaceae bacterium
CCAGGGTCAGGTCATTGAGCTGGTTTAAGCCTGAAAAGAGGCTGGCCTTGCTAAATTTGGTGACGCCGGTCATGAAGATGAGTTGGATGTGCGCATCCTGGGCCTTGAGGGTCGAGTAGAGGTTTTTTAGGCCCTCGCGCAACTCGGCGGCGCGGGCGGGCTGGTCGATGTTGTCGAGGATGGGCTTGTCGTATTCGTCCACCAGGATGACGACGCGCTGGCCCGTCGCGGTGTGGGCGCCGCGGATCAGGTCGCCAAAGCAGCCGGGGACGTCGTTGCGGGTCCAGTCGCAACTCAGGGCTAGGCGTTCGGCATTCTCCTGTAACAGCCGTTCGATGCGCAATTGGAGTGCCACCCCGCTTTGCAGCACCCCGCCGGCGAAGTCGAGCCGGATGACCGGGTGGCGGCGCGTCCAGTCCCAGCGGTCGTGGATGTAGAGACCCCGGAACAGGGCCTCGCTGCCCTCGAACAGCTCCTGGAGGGTGTCCAGGAACAAGCTCTTGCCGAACCGGCGCGGGCGGGAGAGGAAATAGCGGCCGGGCAGCCGCGCCAGTTCGTAGGCAAAGCGGGTCTTGTCCACATAGGTCATGCCGCTCTCGATCACCATCCTCAGGCTGTTGATGCCGACCGGCAGGGGCTGAAGGGGCTGGGTCATGATGTCGGATCCCTGGGGAAATTGGCGGATTCTTGCTCCCTCCCCCCTCGCGGGGGAGGGCTGGGGAGAGGGGGCTGAAGGCTTACCCATTGAGAATGGCATGGCCCTGGCGCGCGGTCGGACCTGCCACCGCCGGCCGAGCCGGGAGCGCATGATGGGATAGTGGCCCAGGCCTGGATACTGGCGGGAGCAGGGTCCCCAGGACGAACTCCGGCAATGGGCGCCCTTGAGATCTGGCACACCCCGCGCGGCTCGCTCGAGGTGCTGGCCCCCCGCCCCGGCGCCATGGGGTGCCCGCCAGATCTCGCACGGCCCCGCGCGGATACCCACCCGATCAAGGCCAGATTTTTTCAATGGCGAGATGAGAAGCCAAGGTCGCGGGCGCCACCACCCCCCCGCCAGGCTCCCCCAACCAGGGGATGAAACCGACCGCGGGGGCGCTGATCAGGGATGAGAAGGTCGCAAGGTTTTCTTCCCGCCTTGCCAGGCCCGGATCGATCTGGTTGGCGACCCAGCCGGCCAGGTGGCAGCCACGGGCGAGGATGCTCTCAGCAGTCAGCAAGGCATGGTTGATGCCGCCGAGGCGCAGGCCGACCACCAGGATGACCGGCAAGCCCAAGGCCTGGGGCAAGTCGCTGACCGCCAGGTCCGGGCCCAAGGGTACCCGCCAGCCGCCCACCCCTTCGACGATGAGGCAGTCCGCCTGGGCCGCCAGGGCATCCGCCCGCTCGCGGATCAGGTCCAGGCCGATCTCGATCCCCGCCTCGCGGGCAGCGATATGGGGGGCTATGGGTGGGCTAAAGGCATAGGGGTTGACCCAGTCGTAGGGCACAAGGCAGCTCGACTGGGTTCGGAGACGCTGGGCGTCGTCATTCCGCAGGCCCCGGGGGCCGGCCTCACAGCCGGAGGCAACGGGCTTCATGCCCTGGACCTTGAGACCGTGCTGTTGCAGAGCCTGGATCAGGCCGAGGCTGACCTCGGTCTTGCCGCAAGCGGTATCGGTCCCGGTGACGAAAAACCCCTTCATGGGCTTGGGGACCCTGAAATCCGAAAACACCTGGCGTCCATCAGCGGTCCGCGATCACCGCGCCGCTCCAGTTCCGCGCGGGCCCGCGGGACGCAAGGACAGTTGCCGACCGACATCCCGCGCGCCGGGGACCGCCAAGCCCATGCCCGCACCTTGCATTCGAGCGACGGCACATCCCTCACGCCGGGGACCGCCGGCCAATGGCGCTCAGGGGGAGGGTCACGGAACCATCCGCCGCGACCCGCTGCAGGGGCGCCCAGGCATGGCCATAAACGACCTCGTAGGTGGCGGGCAGGCGGCCCTCCTGGCGATGGACCTCGTAGGCGGCGCGCATGGCGGCCCACCGGGCCTTGCCGGTGAGGCCCCGTGAGCGCTCGCGGGTGGCGTTACGCGCGCCCAGACCCCGCAAGTCGTTGATGAGGCCGCCCAGGTCCTGATAGGTCAGGATCAGTTGTTCGGCATCCATGACCGGCCCCTCGAAACCGGCGCGCACCAGGGCATCGCCGACATCGTGCATATCCAGAAAGGGGCTGACGTGACCATGACCGTCGGCCTGGGCCCAGGCGGCGCGCAGTTCGCGCAGGGTGTCGGGACCGAAGGTGGTGAACATGAGGAGGCCACCGGGGGCGAGGACGCGCCTCAGCTCCACGAAGGTCCGGTCCAGGTCGTTGCACCACTGGAGGGTGGCGTTGGAAAAGATAAAGTCGATACTGCCCTCCGCCAGGGGCAGGGCCTCCGCATCGGCGCAGAGACAGGTCGGGCGGCGCAGCAGGCTGCCCCGCCGGCGGGCCAGGCGCAGCATCGGGAAGGCGAAATCCAGGGCCAGGACCCGGGCCTGGCGATAGCGGCGCTGTAGCTCGTCCACCGCCAAGCCGGTGCCGGCCCCCAGATCCAGGATGGTCCGGGGCGCCAATCGCACATAATTCAGCCGCTCCAGCAGGCGGGTGGCCATCTCCTTTTGCAGGACCGCCACGCTATCGTAGCCGGCCGCCGCGCGTTCGAAGGCGCGACGGGCGGCCGGCTTATCGATGGGGTTGTTCAGCCCCTGGTCGGGTTTCGTGGCCATCAGGTCTCCAGTTCCCAAAGAAAGGTCAGTAGCGCGGCGGTGGTCGCCGCCGGGTGGGAGAGAAAGGGGGCGTGGGCGGCCCCGGCGATGACCTGGACCCGCGCCTCGGGCAGCAGGGCGGCGATGTCGGCGCCGACAGCGGCGGGGACCAGGGTATC
>JADZBU010000375.1 GCA_020851955.1 Chromatiaceae bacterium
CTGGCGCTGGGTTATCTGGCCTGTCGCGCCGTGGTCCTCTCCAAGCTCGGCCGGGTCGCCATGGCCATTCGGGACGCCGAGGAGCGGACCCGTTTCACCGGTTATCGGGTGGAGTATGTGATGCTCTGGATCTTCACCTTCTCCGCCGTGCTGGCGGGGATCGCCGGGGCCCTCTATGTCCCCCAGGTCGGCATCATCAACCCCGGCGAGTTCTCGCCCCTCTTCTCCATCGAGATCGTCATTTGGGTAGCGGTGGGCGGGCGCGCCACCCTCTATGGGGCGGTGGCCGGCGCCTTGCTGGTGAACTACTCCAAGACCTGGTTCACCGCCGCCCTGCCCGAGGTCTGGCTCTATGCCCTGGGCGCCATCTTCGTGGTGGTGACGCTCTTCCTGCCCAAGGGGCTCGCGGGCCTGGGGCGCTCCTCAAAACGGCTTGAGGAGGTCAGGCCATGAGACTCCTGGAAAAAACCCGCAAGCTGATGCGCGGTCAGGGATTGGATTGGTTCAAGCCCGATGTCACCCCGGAATTGGACATCAGCCATCGCACCATCCTCCATGTCGAGGGGGTGTCGGTGACTTTCGATGGCTTCAAGGCGATCAATAACCTCAACCTCTACATCGACGACGGCGAACTGCGCTGCATCATAGGTCCCAACGGTGCCGGCAAGACCACCATGATGGATATCATCACGGGTCGTACCCGGCCGGATTGCGGTAGCGTCTATTTCGGCCAGATCACCGATCTGCTCAAGCTCAGCGAGGCGGAGATCGCCAACGCGGGTATCGGCCGCAAGTTCCAGAAGCCGACCGTTTTCGAGAACCACAGTGTGTTCGGCAACCTGGAACTGGCCATGGCCGCCGACAAGCGGGTCTGGCCGACCCTCTTCGCCCGGATCACCCCGGAACAGCGGGATCTTATCGATCAGGTGCTGGAGACCGTTGGGCTGCTGAATCGGCGAGATCTCCCCGCCCGGGTCCTCTCCCACGGCCAAAAACAGTGGCTGGAGATCGGCATGCTGTTGGTGCAGCGGCCCCGGCTCCTCCTGGTGGACGAGCCGGTGACGGGCATGACGCATCAGGAAATGGACCATACCGCGGCCTTGCTGACCTCCCTGGCGGGGGAGCATACGGTCGTGGTGGTGGAACATGACATGGAGTTCGTCCGCTCCATCGCCCGCAAGGTGACGGTCTTGCATCAGGGCAGCGTGCTGGCGGAGGGGACCATGGACAAGGTGCAAAACGACCCCAAGGTCATCGAGGTCTATCTGGGAGGACCGGCGCTATGCTGAGCGTTAAGGGCATTAACCAGTACTATGGCGAGAGCCACGCCCTGCGGGATCTGGACCTGGAGGTCCCCGCGGGCCAGTGCACCGTACTCATGGGGCGCAACGGCGTGGGCAAGACCACCTTGTTGCAGTGCCTGATGGGGCTCTTGCCGGTGCGTACCGGGACCCTGGACTTTGCCGGTATCGACCTGCTCAAGACCCCGGCGGAACGCCGCGCCAACCTGGGCATTGGCTATGTTCCCCAGGGCCGCCAGGTTTTCCCCATGCTGACGGTGGAGGAGAATCTACGCATCGGCCTGCCGGCGCGGCGAGACCGGCTGCGCCAGGTGCCGGGCTTCATCTACGAGTTGTTTCCGGTACTGAAGGAGATGCTGGGGCGGCGCGGCGGCGATCTCTCCGGCGGTCAGCAACAACAGCTCGCCATCGGCCGGGCCCTGGTGCTGGACCCCAAATTGCTGATCCTGGACGAGCCCACGGAGGGGATTCAGCCCAACATCGTCCAGGAAATCGGCGATATTCTGCGCCGGCTCAATCGCGAGTCCGGCCTGACCCTGCTGCTGGTCGAGCAGAAACTGCCCTTCGCCCGCAAGGTGGGGGACCGGTTCGCCATCCTCGACCGCGGGCGATCCATGGCCAGTGGCGCCATGGCGGATCTTAACGAGACCCTGGTGAAGGAGTATTTGACCGTATGAGCACGAACTCCTGCCCTTCCCCCATCCCCCCTCCGGGACAGCCCCGCCCCCGGCCCCTTTTCCTCGACCGGGGGGCGGGTGCTGGCCCCCACCTGGCGCCCAACGGCCGCGCGGCCGCGAACAGTCCCGCCCATAAGTTCGGCCCCCCCATCGGGGGTCAGACGGAGAGCCCGGGCTGGCAAGCCAGCCTTGAGCTGGGCCTGAGCCCCTGGCATGGCCGGACCTCGCTCACTTATCGCCGTCAACGCGGGCCCCTCTCGGTACAAAGGCCCTTCTATCCGGAAGGGGATGTCTGCCATCTGTATCTCCTGCACCCCCCCGGCGGGGTGGTGGGCGGCGATGGCCTCGAGATCCAGGTCAATCTGGAGGCCGATGCCCGGGCCCTGGTGACCACCCCCGGTGCGACCAAGTTTTATCGCAGCGCCGGTGACCGGGCGCATCAATTCACCACCCTGCGTCTGGGGTCCCATGCCACTCTGGAATGGCTGCCCCAGGAGAATATCCATTTCACGGGGGTCCGGGCCTCGCTCAAAACCCGGGTTGAATTGACCCCGAGCTCCCGCTTCCTGGGCTGGGAGTGTCAATGCCTGGGCCGCCCCGCCCTGGCCGAGGGCTTCGACAGCGGGGATCTGGATTGCCAGTTCCAGCTCTGGATGGATGACCGCCCCCTCCTCCTGGAACGTCTGCGAGTCACGCCCCAAAGCCGGCGAGGCGCCGCGGGGCTGCGCGGCCTGCCGGTCACGGCTACCCTCCTGGCCACGCCGGCGGGGGCGGCCGAGTTGGACTGGGTGCGATCCCAGTTGGGCGAGGCCCTTACCAGCGGCGTCACACTCCTGGATAATCTCCTGGTGGTCCGTTATCTGGGCGATTCCACCGAGGCGTGCCGCAACCTCTTCACCCGGATCTGGGCCGGACTGCGTCCCCCGGTGTTGGGGCTGGAACCCTGTCCCCCCCGCATCTGGGCTACCTGAACCCCGATCCGCCCGAGCGCCGCCGTGCAGGAGAAGCCGTGGAACTGACCCCCCGCGAAAAAGACAAACTGCTGATTTTCACCGCCGGCCTCCTGGCCGAACGCCGCAAGGCGCGGGGACTCAAGCTCAACTACCCGGAGGCGGTGGCCTACATCAGCGCCGCCATTCTGGAGGGTGCCCGCGATGGCTGTAGCGTCGCCGAGCTGATGGACCTGGGCCGCACCCTGCTGAACCGGGAGGAGGTGATGGACGGCATCCCCGAGATGATCACCGAAGTCCAGGTCGAAGCGACCTTTCCGGACGGCACCAAGCTGGTGACCGTGCACGACCCCATTGTCTGAGCCCAGCGGAGCTTGCCATGATCCCAGGTGAAATCCGGGTCCTGCCCGGCGTGATCGAACTCAATCCTGGCCGGCCAACCCTCCGGCTGCGGGTGGCCAATCACGGCGACCGGCCGATTCAGGTCGGTTCCCACTATCACTTCCAGGAGACCAATCCCGCCCTGGTCTTCGATCGCGCGGCCGCCCGCGGCTTCCGCCTCAATATCGCCGCCGGCACCGCGGTCCGCTTCGAGCCCGGTCAGACCCGCGAGGTCGAGTTGGTGGCCTACGCCGGTGACCGCATCGTCCAGGGCTTCAACGGCCAGGTCATGGGGAGGTTGGACTGATGGCGACGATCAGCCGGCGGGCCTATGCCGAGATGTACGGTCCCACCACGGGCGACCGGGTGCGCCTGGGGGATACCGAACTCTGGATTCAGGTGGAAAAGGATTACACCCTCTATGGCGAGGAGGTGAAATTCGGTGGTGGCAAGGTGATCCGCGACGGCATGGGCCAATGCCAGAGACCCGCCGCCGAGGTGGTGGACCTGGTCATCACCAATGCCCTGATCCTGGATTACTGGGGCATCGTCAAGGCCGACCTGGGCATCAAGGGGGGGCGCATCGCCGCCATCGGCAAGGCCGGCAACCCGGACGTGCAACCCGGGGTCACCATCCTGGTCGGGCCGGGCACCGAGATCATTGCTGGCGAGGGCCAGATCCTGACCGCCGGGGGTATCGACAGCCACATCCATTTCATTTGCCCCCAGCAGGTGGAAGAGGCCCTGATGTCGGGCGTTACCACCATGCTCGGCGGTGGCACCGGGCCCGCCACCGGCACCAACGCTACCACCTGCACCCCGGGACCCTGGAACATCCACCGCATGCTCCAGGCCGCCGAGGCCCTGCCCATGAACCTGGGGTTCCTGGGCAAGGGCAACGCCAGCCTGCCCGAGCCCCTGGTGGAGCAGGTCGCCGCTGGCGCCATCGGGCTCAAGCTGCACGAGGACTGGGGTACGACCCCCGCCACCATCGACAACTGCCTCACGGTGGCCGAGGCGCTGGATGTCCAGGTGGCCATCCACACCGACACTCTCAACGAGTCCGGTTTCGTCGAGCAGAGCCTGGCGGCCATGAAGGGCCGTACCATCCACACCTACCACACCGAGGGGGCCGGCGGCGGCCATGCTCCCGACATCATCAAGGCCTGCGGCGAGTCCTGGGTGCTGCCCTCCTCGACCAACCCCACCCGCCCCTATACCGTCAATACGGTGGACGAGCACCTCGACATGCTGATGGTTTGCCACCATTTGGACCCGAGCATCGCCGAGGACGTGGCCTTCGCCGAGTCGCGCATCCGCCGCGAGACCATCGCCGCGGAGGATATCCTGCATGACCTCGGGGCCTTTTCCATGATCGCCTCCGACAGCCAGGCCATGGGGCGGGTGGGGGAGGTCATCTGCCGGACCTGGCAGACCGCCCACAAGATGAAGGTCCAACGCGGCAGCTTGGCCGGCGACCCCGCCCATCACGACAACCGGCGGGCCAAACGCTACATCGCCAAGTACGGCATCAACCCGGCCATCACCCACGGCATCAGCCACGAGGTGGGTTCGGTCGAGGTCGGCAAACTGGCCGATCTGGTGCTGTGGCGGCCCGCCTTCTTTGGCGCCAAGCCCAGCCTCATCCTCAAGGGGGGCATGATCGTGGCCGCGCCCATGGGCGACCCTAACGCCAGCATTCCCACCCCCCAGCCCGTGCATTACCGCACCATGTTCGGCGCCCTCGGCGGTGCCCGCCTGGCGACCCGCATGACCTTCATTTCCCAAGCGGCGGCCGCCGCCGGGATTCCCGCCCAGTTGGGCCTCGGCAGCCTGATCGGGACCGTTGCCCATTGTCGAGGCCTGCGCAAGGCGGACATGCGCCTCAACGACTACCAGCCGCGCATCGAGGTGGATGCCCAGACCTACCAGGTGCGGGCCGATGGCGAACTGCTTGTCTGCGAGCCGGCTAGCGAACTCCCCCTGACCCAGCGTTATTTCCTGTTCTGAGCCAGGCCGAATCGCGCCGAGCTATCCATGTACATTCCCCACCACTGCGCCGGGCTTGGCTCGAGCCTGACCTGGTTCAGGAGTTGAAACCCAACTTCGCCCAAACCAGGCCAAATCATATTGACGGCCTACCTGGCGCGGTGATAAACAAAGCGGCCGCGTGCATTACCGTACGCTTAACCTGCCCAGGAGCGCCGGGCGTATGAAGTCGCATCTGCCCATCGGCACGGAAGAGCTCCTCGGCGGTGCGGTAGAGACGGCACGTCTGGAGCTCAAGGGGACCTGGGACCCGGAAACCACGGGATCCCAAGTCATCAAGACCCTCTGCGCCTATGCGAACGATCTGCAGAACCTGAACGGTGGCTATGTGGTTCTCGGTGTGGCCGAGCGCTCCGGGGTTGCCGTGCGTCCGGCCAAGGGTATGGATACCTCCAGCATCGACGCGGCGCAAAAGTGGATTCGCGGAAATTGCAAGCGTATCGATCCGGTTTACATGCCGGTGATCGACGTCTGTGGGGTTGATGGGCAGCGGGTGCTCGTCCTTTGGGCGCCTGCGTCCGATGTTCGGCCCCATCAGGCCCCCGATGGCGTCAAGGGGGAGCGCAAGTATTGGGTTCGCATCGGCAGCGAGACGGTGGAGGCCAAGGACGAGATTCTGACCGCGCTGTTGCAGCAGACGGCGCGGGTTCCGTTCGATGATCGCCGCGCTCACGAGGCACGCAACGACGATCTCAGCCTCAGCCTGGTGCGGGAGTTTCTGAACGACGTCCGCAGCGACCTTCGCGATGACCAGGACGCCGAGCGTATTTACCAAGCGATGCAGATCGTCTCCCGAGTCAACGGTCACACGGTCCCGCGCAACGTGGCCCTGCTCTTCTTCAGCCACAACCCCGAGCAGTGGTTTCGGGGAGCCCGCGTCGAGGTGGTCGAGTTTCCCGACGAGGCGGGTGGCAACACGCTCACCGAGAAGGTCTTTCGTGGGCCGTTGCAGGACCAGTTGCGGCAGTGCCTTTCGCACCTAGAGAGCATGACGACTCGCCACCTCGAGAAGAGCAGCGCGGGCCTGCAGACCCAGGGTTGGCTCAGCTTTCCGGTGCCTGCTCTGCGCGAGGCATTAGTCAACGCGGTCTACCACCGTGGCTACGAGGCCTGCGTCGAGCCCACCAAGGTCTACCTCTACCCGAACCGCATCGAGATCATCAGCTACCCCGGACCCGTCCCGGGAATCGAGGCCCAACACCTGTCCGGCGCCCTGACGCCACCTCCGGTTCCCGCTCGGAATCGGCGTATCGGTGAGTTCCTCAAGGAGCTGCGCCTCGCCGAGGGGCGCAACACCGGGCTCCCAAAGATTCGCCGCAGCATGGCTGAAAACGGGTCGCCGGCACCCGTCTTCGACTTCGACGAGGGGCGGAGCTACTTCAGAGTCACCCTGCCCGCTCACCCCGAATATGTGGCCCTGGCCGTTTTGCGCGACTACGCCTACAAGAAGGCGACGGGGGATGGGCACCAGGCGTTGGCGCTTCTCGATCAGGCTTGGCGCGACGGGATGCGCTCCCCGTCGATGGCGGTGGCCTTGGTTCGCGAAAAGGCCGAACAGGGCGATCTCTCCGGCGCCGAGTCGTTGCTTACGGACCTCGATACCCGCGAGCTGGGCGCCTTTGCCCGGGCGCTGACCGCCCTGGCCTCCGCCTACGCCGATGCAGGGGATGAGAAGAAATCCAAGGCACTGCTGGACCGGCTCCCGCCCATCCTCGCGGCCCGAGACGCTTTCGACGCGGCGATCGTCGAGCGGCGTCTGGATCGTCAGGACCGCGCCCATCGACTCTTCGAGCGGGCGGGGGACCTGGTCCTGCGGGATGCGCGTGCCTTACATGAGTTCGCGCAGACCAAGCTGAGTTTGACGGGGCGACTCGTCCGCTCCGACCAGTTAGCGGACCAGCAAACCCGCAAACGCCTACTCCAGGAGGCAATGGCCTATCTCGAACGCGTTACCCAATTGGATGCGCCCCAAGCCCGCCACGCCTGGGCCTGGTTCAATCTGGGGCAAGCGCGTCAATGGCTGAAGCTTCCACGTCAGGACGTCATCGCGGCATATCAAAAGGCTTGCGATCTCGCGCCCGATGAAGAGCGCTTCCAAAGGGCTCTTGCGCAGGTCCGGGACGGCGCATGAAGGCCAAGCCCATCCCCAGCGCCTGGATGCGCCTCGACGGGCGGCATCGCGACTGCGGTTGCTAACCCCGTCATCCAGGTTCCAAAGCTGCCATCACACGACCTCCTTGACATGATCCGACTCACCCAAAAGCTCGACCACGCCCAGGCGGCGAACGCCACCCTCACCCTCCCCTATAACAGCCGTACCAAGAGCCGGCTGCGGGTGGTTTTGGATGACGGCCGGGAGGCGGGGCTTTTCCTGGAGCGTGGTGGCCTCGGTCTCAAGGATGGGGATCTCCTGGGCGACGAGGAGGGCAGGGTGGTCCAAGTGCGGGCGGCCCCCGAGACCCTGTCGGTGGCGGACTGCCCGGACCCCCTGCTGTTGGCGCGGGCCTGCTATCACCTGGGCAACCGTCATGTGCCGGTCTGCATTCGGGCCGATCGGCTGAGTTACCCCCACGACCCGGTGCTGGATGCCATGTTGCGGGGCCTGGGACTGGCGGTGCGGGTCGAGCTTGGCCCCTTCGAGCCCGAGCCCGGGGCCTATGCCAGCGGCGGCGGTCATGCCCACGGCCAGGCTCATGATGCCCCTGCCGGCGTGGTTGTTGACGCCCACACCCATGATCCTGGCCACCCGCATACCCACTTCCCATCCCCCTGACCCATGAGTGAGTCCTGGCCGGAACCGGCCGATCTGGCCCTGATCCGGCTCCTGCAATTGTGCAGCGGCAGCCTGCCCATCGGCGCCTTCAGCTTCTCCCAGGGCATCGAGTGGGCGGTCGCGGCGGGTTGGATTCGGGATGAGGCCAGCCTGGGTGGCTGGCTGAGTGACCTGGCCGCCACCAATCTCGCCTACGTGGAAATCCCCCTGCTGGCGCGGCTCTACCGCGCGGTCGAGACGGGCGATGCCCAGGCCCTGGAGCAGGGGTGCCAGTGGCTCCTGGCCAACCGGGAAACCAGCGAGTTGCGGGACGAGGAGCGCCACCGTGGCCGTGCCCTGGCCACCCTGCTGGTGGACCTGGATCTGCCCCGGGCCGGGGAGTGGCGATCCAGCCTGGCCTTGTGCCAAAGCGCCGGCTTTGCCCTGGCGGCGGTGGGCTGGGGCATCCCCTTGCCCCAGGCTGCCCTGGGATTGGCCTGGGGCTGGCTGGAAAATCTCATCCTGGCCGGGGTCAAGCTAATCCCGCTGGGGCAGACCGCGGGCCAGCGACTACTGCGGGACCTGGGACCCGTCCTGGTCGGCGCCGTGCAGCGGGGCCTGACCCTGACGGACGCCGAGATAGGGGCTTCGGCCCCGGCCCTGGCCATCGCCAGCAGTCGCCATCCGCAGCAATACTGCCGGTTATTTCGATCCTGAGAGAGCAACCCATGAATCCTGACAAGCAACCCCTGCGTCTGGGCGTCGGTGGCCCGGTGGGCTCCGGCAAGACGGCCCTGCTGGAGGCCCTCTGCAAGGCCCTGCGTGACGACTTCAGCCTGGCGGTGGTCACCAACGACATCTACACCCAGGAGGACGCACGCATCCTGACCCAGGCCGGGGCCCTGCCCGCGGAGCGCATCCTCGGCGTCGAGACGGGGGGCTGCCCCCATACCGCCATCCGCGAGGACGCCTCCATGAACCTGGCGGCCGTGGAAGATCTCTGTCTGCGCTTCCCGGACCTGGATCTGGTCTTCATCGAGAGTGGTGGCGATAACCTCGCGGCGACCTTCAGCCCGGAACTGGCGGACCTGACGATCTACGTCATCGATGTGGCGGAGGGCGAGAAGATCCCCCGCAAGGGTGGCCCGGGCATCACCGCCTCGGACCTGCTGGTGATTAATAAGATTGATCTGGCGCCCTATGTGGGTGCCTCCCTCGAAGTCATGGCCGCCGATAGCCGCCGGATGCGCGGTCCCCGGCCCTTTGTCTTTACCAATCTGAAAACGGGCGAGGGACTGGCGGAGGTGATCCGCTTCATCCGTCATCAGGGGATGCTTTCCATCGGTTGAGGCCCGGCCGGCCGCCTGGGTGGCGATCCGTGCCGACCACCCAGGTCATCCCTCCGGGTGATGCGGTATGCCGCGCGGCTCCCGTGACTGGCTCACGGCCCCAGGCGGGCCGGGTGAGCCATCCTCGTCCCAAGCCCTGGTGGGCAGGGTAATGATGTCCGCTAAAACCTTGCAAATTGATGATGTCATCACTAATCTGCAAGGCATGTTTCATCCCCGCCTGCAAACGGATCGTCTCCAACACCTGGCCGGCAACTTTCCGGTGGTTGTGGTCACGGGCGCCCGCCAGGTCGGCAAGACCACCCTGTTGCGCCACACCTTCCCCGACCATGACTATGTGGTCTTCGATGCCAGCCTGGACCTGGAGGATGCGCGCCGGGAACCCGACTTCTTTCTGCTCAATCATCCGCCGCCCCTCATCCTGGACGAGGTGCAGTTCGCGCCCGAGGTGGTGGCGGCCGTCAAACGTCGGGTGGACCGGGACCCCGAACGGACCGGCCAATACCTCATGACCGGCTCGCAACAATGGCAGGTCATCCGCACCCTGGCCGAGAGTCTGGCGGGGCGCGCGGCCTTCCTCGATCTCCAGGGCTTCTCGCTGCAGGAGATCAGCGACGAACCTCGGGGGTGGTTGCCGCGCTGGCTGGATACGCCGGATGACTTCTTGGCTTGGGCCCGCCAGGGCCGCCGCTATGCCGGGTCTCTGACGGAATGGCTGTGGCGGGGTAGCCTGCCGCGGGCGGTCGCCATCGAGGCAGCGGTCGTCCCGGATTTCTGGAGCGGTTATCACCGCACCTATGTCGAGCGGGATGCCCGCTTGCTGGCCGAGGTGGAGGACTGGCAGGATTTCGGCCGCTTCGCGCGCCTGATGAGCGCCCTGACGGCCCAGGAGATCAACTACAGTCAGTTGGGCCGGGAGATCGGCATCACGCCGCAAACCGCCCGGCGCTGGCTGAAGATCCTGGAGGGTGTCTTTCAGTGGCTTGCCCTACCGGCCTTCTCCGGCAACCCGACCAAACGGGTCTCCTCCCGTCCCAAGGGCTATCTGGCCGATACGGGGCTGGCCTGCCATTACGCCCAGCTCTCCTCACCCCAGGCCCTGACGGGTCACCCTCTGTTTGGGCACCTGTTCGAGACCGCCATGGTGGGCGAGATCCTCAAGCAGTCCGGCGCCTTGCCCACGCGACCGGTCTTTCATCACTGGCGATCGGCCGGAGGCGCGGAGGTAGATCTGCTCCTGGAACGGGACGGCATCCTTCATCCTTTCGAGATTAAGCTGACCGCGGCGCCCTCCCGCCGCATGGCTTCCGGCATCGAGGCCTTCCGGCAGGCCCATCCCCATCTGCGCCTGGCCAAGGGTGCCTTGCTCTGTGCCGTCGAACAGCCGCGCTGGGTCAGTGATGGTGTTCTGGCCATGCCGTGGAATCTGGTATGAGCCCCAACCGAGAGCAGGGCTACGATGCCGGCTTGCTCGGCGATGGTCAGGGTGCGGCGAATGGCGTCCCGTCGCATCGCCAGACCGATGCCGCGACCCTGATCGCGGCGTGCTACCGCTAGTCTGGCCAGTATCACTATTGGGGTAACCAAACGTCGGCAGGGGCCGGGCGGGGTCAAGGTCTGCGCAAAAAAACCGGGTTTTGCTATAGTGGGTTACTACAAACGTGGTATCGAGGTACCCCATGGACGAACCCAGGACCGAATCCATCTCCGTTCGCATCCCGCGGCAGCTTTACGAACAGGCGAGGAGCGACGCCATCAGCGAACACCGCACCATCCCTGGGCAGATCGAATACTGGGCCCAGGTGGGGCGGGCGGCGCTCGACAATCCCGACCTGCCGGTGAGCTTCATCGCCGAGGCCCTGGCCGCGTTGGCCGAACCCCGTGCCGAGGCAACGCCCTTCGTACCCCGTAACGCCAAGCCGTGAATTACGCAGTCGTCCAGACGCGCCGCTTTGGGCGTGCTTACAAGAAGTTGCACGACAAGGTAGCTGGCGCCGTGGATACGGCGGTCGCCTTGCTGGCCGCCGATCCGGGCCTGGGTGAGGCCAAGAAGGGCGATCTGGCGGCCCTGCGCGTCTACAAATTCCATGCCCTTGGCCAACTCTACCTGCTCGGCTACAGCGTCGATGATGGCGTCCGCCTCATCTACCTGGAAGCGATCGGACCCCATGAAAATTTCTATCGCGACCTGAAGCGTTAACCCAGCGGGCCGAGAAAACGGGAACCAAATTTACGATGGGCGAGTAGCCGTAGTTGCTCCCGCCAGGGGGAGCGCACGAAGCCGAAGTGCTCGTAAAATCCAGCGGCCTGGTCGAATGGCTGGTGGACAGCCAAGGTCACGGTGCTTACCAGGGATCCCGGCGGGAAAAGAGGTCACGCAGGCCAGGATTCTCTTGCGGGGGGGCATCCAACGAGGCCAGCAGGCTCTGATATTGGTCGCCGGAGACCAAGAACAGCCGTTGCTCGAGGAGTGTCTCTTCCGCTGCCTGGCAGGCACCCTCAAGAATGAAATCCGTAAGTGACTTATGGGCAACCTCGGCGGCGCGGCGGAGGATCCGTTCTTGCTCGGCGGTCGCGCGCAAAGCTAGGCGCGCCGAGCGGTGAGGGCCCCTCGGTGTGGTTGGGGGGCTGATACTGAGCGTTGAAGACATGGGGGGACCAAAGGAATCAGGGTGAACAGGCTTCATGTGAGTAGGCGGGGCGGCCCTGGAACAGTGGCGGCTAAAGCAGCCTGAACTGTTCGTTTCGGAGATTAATAATCTCCCGGGTTTGACAGTCATATAAAATTCGAAAGGCACCGCATGACCTCGCTGCCCGAGTATCTCCTGGCCATCCTGGCCGCCGCCCTGCTTTATGGCCTGACCTGGCGCAACCGGCTGGTTCGCGACCCCGTGACCGGGCGCACCAGGGCCTGGTGGCTCACCGCCGAAGCCAAGGCCCTGATCGACCAACTCCGCCTCCGGGAGGGCCAACTACCGGAACTGCCGCGCTGGCATGGCCCGGTGCCGCGCTGGGGTGTCCTGGTGATACGAATCGACCCGCCCCCCGGCATCGCGGATGCCTCCCGTTTCAGCCTCCATTACGAACGCCGCACCGGCAGCTATTGGCTCAAGCCGCGTGGTGGTGTCCTGGGAGGGCTGATTGTCTTTGGTCCCGGCTCCCTGAAATGGGGCGAGGGCAATCAGTAACGGCGAAAAGTGGCCGGCCTCCCTCCTGGCCCGACATCCGTCGTCATC
>JADZBU010000376.1 GCA_020851955.1 Chromatiaceae bacterium
CGGACCAGCTCCGCACTAACTGGCCCAGCAATACAAAAATTTGTATAATATAAATCATGATTCTTTGCAAACCTGTCGAATTTCGGGGAAGCTCCCTTGACGAACTCCGCGACTTTCCCTCACCAGCACGGCGCGAGGCGGGTCATCAACTCGACCAGTTACAGCACGGTCAAGACCCGGACGACTGGAAACCGATGGCAACGGTTGGACCTGGGGTTAGAGAAATTCGGATTCGGGACGCTTCCGGTGGGTTCCGGATCATCTATGTTGCGAAGTTCACCGAGGCCATCTATGTGCTGCATTGCTTTCAGAAGAAAACGACGAAGACCAGTAAGGTGGCCCTGGACTTAGCCGAGAAACGTTACCGGGATTTGGTGAAGGAGCGAGGAGGCCTATGAGCAACGAACGATTTGACAGCGTATGGGACGCCATCGAGGACACGCCCGAGGAGGCCGCCAACATGAAGCTCCGCTCGGCGCTGATGCTGGCCCTGAAAGAACATATCGCCCGCGCCGGCCTGAGCCAGTCCCAGGCCGCCAAACTGTTCGGCGTTACGCAACCCCGCATCTCCGACCTCATGCGCGGCAAAATCAACCTTTTCGGCCTGGATTCCCTGGTTAACATGGCGGCCGCGGCCGGCTTGTACGTCGAAATGCGCATGCGGGAAGCCGCGTAAGGGCTGAGGAGGCCGGGCTTTCCCTAGTTGGCAACTCGGGCTCTCGAGTGATCTGCTTCGCCCAGCGCAACCGCCTTGGCAGCCAGATTCGTTAGAAGGTATCGCCGGGCACCCGCACCCATCCCTCCATCAAGACCCGAGCGCTGCGGCTCATGATGGCCTTGGTCACGGTCCACTGGCCATTCACCCGGGTCGCTTCCGCGCCCACCCGCAGGGTGCCGGAGGGGTGGCCGAAGCGCACGGCGGTGCGGGCGCCACCACCGGCGGCGAGGTTCACCAGGGTGCCCGGCACCGCAGCGGCGGTGCCGATGGCCACGGCGGCCGTGCCCATCATGGCGTGATGCAGCTTGCCCATGGAGAGGGCGCGCACGCAGAGGTCGATGTCGGCGGCCGCCACTGGCTTGCCGCTGGACGACACATAATCGGCCGGCCCCGCGACAAAGGCGACCTTCGGCGTGTGCTGACGCTGCGCGGCCTCCGCAATATCCTTAATGAGGCCCATGCGCACGGCGCCGTAGGCGCGAATGGTCTCGAACCTGGCCAGTGCCTTGGCATCGCCATTGATGGCATCCTGCAACTCGGTGCCCGCATAGCCGATGGCCTCGGCGTTGACAAAGATGGTGGGGATGCCCGCATTGATGAGGGTCGCCTGGAAGGTACCGACACCCGGGACCTCCAGGTCGTCCACCAGGTTGCCGGTGGGGAACATGGCGCCACCGCCCTCCCCTTCGCCCTCGTCGGCCGGGTCGATGAATTCCAGTTGCACCTCGGCGGCGGGAAAGGTCACGCCATCGAGTTCGAAATCGCCCGTCTCCTGCACGGCGCCCTGGGTCATGGGCACCTGGGCGATGATGGTCTTGCCGATATTGGCCTGCCAGATGCGCACGGTGGCCAGGCCGTTTTCTGGCAGCCGGCTGGGATCGACCAGGCCGTTGGCGATGGCGAAGGGCCCGACGGCGGCGGAGAGATTGCCGCAGTTGCCGCTCCAGTCCACGAAGGCCCTATCGATGGACACCTGGCCGAAGAGGTAATCGACATCGTGGTCGGGCCGGCTGCTCCGGGAGAGGATGACCGTCTTGCTGGTGCTGGAGGTGGCGCCACCCATGCCGTCGATCTGCTTGCCGTAGGGGTCGGGACTGCCGATGACGCGCAGCAGCAGGGCATCGCGCGCCGCGCCCGGCATCTGGCAAGGCGCGGGCAGGTCCTGAAGGCGGAAGAAAACGCCCTTGCTGGTGCCACCGCGCATGTAGGTGGCGGGGATCTTGATCTGGGGTAGGTGGGACATGAGGTTGAGATTCCTTAGGTTACTAGGCTTATGGCTCCCCTCTCCCCTCGCGGGAGAGGGGTTGGGGGAGAGGGGGAGCCGACGGCTCCAGCGCCGCCAGGATAGTCGCCAGCACCCCCTCTGGGTTTCGCAGGATATCGTTGTTCCAGAACCGCATGATCTTGAAGCCTTGCTGTTCGAGCCAGTGATCCCGGACGGCATCCTTGTCACGGCCGTCATGCTGCCCACCATCAGCCTCCACAATCAGCTGGGCGCCAAAGTGGACAAAATCGACGATGTAGGGACCGAGGGGTTGCTGGCGACGGAATTTCTGACCATAAAGGCGATGCGCGCGGAGATGGCGCCAGAGCTGTTGCTCGGCGTCCGTCATGCCTTGACGTAGGGTCTTGGCGAATTGGCGCTGATCCATCCCCCTCTCCCCAACCCCTCTCCCGCGAGGGGAGAGGGGCTTTCACCCGTGGTTTTCCGGGAACTTCCGACTAGCCATCCCCGCTTCCGCAAGAGAAGATGGGCATTTCGGGCGTTTTTCGGGTACTTCCGCCAAGTAATCCCTCCTCTCCCACGAGGGGATAGGGCTTGCTTAGGCCGCCTTGGCTGATTCCAGAAAGTCCTGGGCGAAGCGCTGGAGGACACCGCCGGCCTCGTAGATGGAGACCTCCTCGGCGGTGTCGAGGCGACAGGTGACCGGCACCTCGACGCGCTCGCCATTCCTGCGATGGATCACCAGGGTGAGGTCGCAACGCGGGGTGCGGTCGCCGACCACGTCGTAGGTCTCGCTGCCGTCGATGCCGAGCGTCTTGCGGTTGACCCCCGGCTTGAACTCCAGCGGCAACACACCCATACCCACCAGGTTGGTGCGGTGGATGCGCTCGAAGCCCTCGGCCACGATCGCCTCCACCCCGGCCAGACGCACGCCCTTGGCCGCCCAGTCGCGGGACGAGCCCTGACCATAGTCGGCGCCGGCGATGATGATCAGCGGCTGCTTGCGTTCCATGTAGGTCTCGATGGCCTCCCACATGCGGGTGACCTGGCCGTCCGGCTCGATGCGGGCCAAGGAACCCTTCTTGACCTGCCCCTCCACCACGGCCATCTCGTTGACCAGTTGCGGGTTGGCGAAGGTCGCCCGCTGGGCGGTCAGGTGGTCGCCGCGGTGGGTGGCGTAGGAATTAAAGTCCTCTTCCGGCAGGCCCATCCGGGCCAGGTACTCCCCGGAAGCGCTGTTCGCCAGGATGGCGTTGGACGGCGACAGGTGGTCGGTGGTGATGTTGTCCGGCAGGACCGCCAGCGGCCGCATGCCCGTGAGGGTCCGCTCACCGGCCAGC
This sequence comes from Chromatiaceae bacterium, assembly GCA_020851955.1. Taxonomy (GTDB): domain Bacteria; phylum Pseudomonadota; class Gammaproteobacteria; order Chromatiales; family Chromatiaceae; genus M0108. The sequence continues at coordinate 3,284 of JADZBU010000376.1, forward strand.
GCACCTTCCCAGTATGGCGGACGGCGGATGTAGGTGGACCGGGGGCGCCAGTCGTAGAGGGGGCTCTTGGCCTCCTGCACGATGCCCAGATCGAACATGGGGATATAGACCTGCTTGAACTGCTCCGGCTTGACGCAGGCCGCGACGATGGCGTCGATCTCCTCGTCGCTCGGCCACAGATCCTTGAGGGTGATGGGGTTGCCATCCGGGTCATGACCCAGCGCATCCTGCTCGATGTCGAAACGCACGGTACCGGCGATGGCGTAGGCCACCACCAGCGGGGGCGATGCCAGAAAAGCCTGCTTGGCATAGGGGTGGATGCGGCCGTCGAAGTTACGGTTACCCGAGAGCACGGCGGTGGCGTACAGATCCCGGTCGATGATCTCCTGCTGGATCTTCGGGTCCAGGGCGCCGGACATGCCATTGCAGGTGGTGCAGGCGTAGCCGACGATGCCGAAGCCGAGCTTTTCCAGCTCTGGCAGCAGACCGGCTTCGTCCAGGTACAGCTTGGCGACCTTGGAGCCCGGCGCGAAGGAGGTCTTGACCCAGGGCTTGCGCGTCAGGCCCAGGGCGTTGGCCTTCTTGGCCACCAGGCCGGCGGCCACCACGTTGCGCGGGTTGCTGGTATTGGTGCAACTGGTGATGGCGGCGATGATGACCGCGCCGTCCGGCATCAGGCCC
>JADZBU010000377.1 GCA_020851955.1 Chromatiaceae bacterium
AGACCTCGCCATCCGCCAGGTCGGCGAGGTTGGCCAGGTCGTGCCATTCCTGCGTGGCGTCCAGGTTTTCCGGGCGGAATTCGGGGATATCCATCTTCAGGAGGATGTCGGTGGCCCAGACGATCTTAGCCAGGCCCAGGACCGGGAAGGCCATGAGGAGGGCGTCGATGATCTCGTGGGGGCTGGCGCCGTTGCGCAGGGCCCGCGTCAGGTACTGCTTGAAACCGGGCTCGGTCTGGACCGCGACCTTGGTGATGACCGAGATGAGGTCGCGCGTGCGGACATCCAGGTGATCGCCGGCCTTCTTGAGGAAGGTGAAATAGCTGGTCATGGCCTCGGGCCGGACCTTGACCAGGTAATTGAGCGCGTCGCTCATGCTCTTACTCCCGCGTGATGGACTGTCACCCCGGAAATGGGGCGATGCGCGCATTATCCGCGCCACGGGGGGAGAATTCGAGGTGACCAGGTCATGAAAAGCGCCAATTCCCGCCCGGTCCCCGCGCCAAGGAGTGGCGGCTCTGCTATCTTTCCCGCACCATGAATCCCGCCCCCTTCGTTGATCCGGCAACCGGTTTCGCCGCCTACGACCCCGTCCAGGCCGAGGCCGCGCGCCGGCTCGCGGCCCTACATGCCACCCTGGCACAAACGCCCATCCCGGGTCCGGCCCGGCGGGGACTGGCGGGCTGGATCAGGTCGCGCTTCAAGCCGCCGCCCGCGCCGGCGCCGATTCCTGGCCTGTATCTCTGGGGAGGCGTGGGGCGGGGCAAGACCTATCTGATGGACTGGTTTGCCGAGGCCCTGCCCCTGCCGGGTAAGCAGCGGCTCCATTTCCATCATCTGATGCGCGACCTGCACGAGGAGATGGCGGGCCTGCCGCGCCAGCCGGACCCGCTGGAATTGGTCGCGGAACGGCGCTGCCAAGACCTGCGGGTGCTGTGCCTGGATGAGTTCGTGGTCACCGACATCGCCGACGCCACCCTGCTGCATGGCCTGTTGCGCGCCTTCTTCCGCCGGGGAGTGACCCTGATCACCACCTCCAACACGCCGCCGGATCGCATCTATTTGAACGGCCTGCAACGCCCGCTCTTTCTCCCCGCCATCGCCCTCCTCAAGCAGCACACCCAGGTCTTCGAGTTGGATGGCGGCGTCGATTACCGCCTGCAAACCCTGCGGGAGGAGGGGGTCTATCACCATGCCGCCCAAGGCGACGCCGAGGCCCATCTCGCCGCCACCTTCGCGCGCCTGGCGGGTGGGCACCAGGAAGGGCCGGCGGCGCTGCACGTCAATGGGCGCGACATCCCGGCGCGCCGGCTGGGGCCCGACCTGGCCTGGTTCGATTTCGAGGTCCTGTGTGGCGGCCCCCGCGCCGCCGCCGATTACATCGAGATTGCGCGGGAGTTTCACACCGTCCTGCTCTCCGGGGTGCCCCGCCTCACGGCCCGTCAGGACGCGGCGGCGCGGCGCTTCCTGCATTTGGTGGACGAACTTTATGATCGCCGCGTCAAGCTCATCCTCAGCGCCGCGGTGCCTCTGGAAGAACTGTATTCCGGCGAGTTACACGAATTTGCCCATGAGCGCCTGATCAGCCGGCTGGTGGAGATGCAGTCAACCGGCTATCTCGCCGCCGGGGGCGAGGGGCGGGCGCCTTAGCCCGGGGCAGGGGCGCCGCCCTGGCAGGCGGCGAGCAGCCGCCGATACCGGTCCCAGTCGAAGGCCGGACCCGGGTCCGTTTTGCGTCCGGGGGCGATGGCACTGTGCCCGACGATGCGTTCGGGGGTGATGGCGGGAAAACGCACCAGGAGGTCGCGGCTGGTCTCGGCCAGGGTCTGGTATTGGGCGGCGGTGTAGGGCACCTCGTCCGCACCCTCCAGTTCGATGCCGATGGCGTAGTCGTTGCAGCGCTCCCGGCCCCCGAAGCTCGAGACCCCGGCGTGCCAGGCGCGTTTATGCAGATCGACGTACTGGATGAGTTCGCCGTCGCGGCGGATCAGCAGGTGGCTGGAGACGCGCAGTCCGGCGATGGGACGAAAATAAGGGTGGGCCTCGGGGTCGAGGCGATTTTGGAAGAGGGCGTCGATCCAGGGCCCCCCAAACTCCCCGGGCGGCAAGCTGACCCCATGGATGACCAGCAGATCCACCGCGATGCCGGGCGGGCGCTCGTCCCAGTTAGGGGAGATGAGCCGCCGGGCCTGGGGCAGCCAACCGGGGCTCCCGTCCCTGGGGGAGGATTCGGCAAGCCGTGACTCAGGCCCACCCACCTCGGGACCCGCCGGGGCTCTTGGGTAGCAGGAGGATGCCCCGGTATTTTCCGGACCCTGGCTTTCCGGTACAGGCTCGGGTCCCTGCCCATGCGCGGCGCTCAGAGGTGGGGCACCAGGCCCTTCATCACCAGGTCGGTGAGGCTGACCACCCCCAGCACCTCCCGGTCCTGGACCACCGGCGCCCGGCTCAGGTCGAAACGGTCGAAGAGGCGGGCGCAATAGCGGATGTCCATGTCGGGATGCACGGTAATGGCCGGCTTGACCATGATCTCGTAGATGTTGACCCGGTCCGGAGCCCGGTCCTTGGCCAGCACCTCCCGGGCGATATCGGACAGGACGACGATGCCCAGTTCATCGTGCTCGCTGCGCGGCTTGACGATGAGGGTCTTGGTATCGACGTGGCGCATGGCCTCCAGGGCGGCGGCCACCGTCGCCATGCCATCGACCAGGTCGAAATGGGGCTTCATGACGTCGCGGACGCGGATCAGGGGTCGGGTGCTCATGGATCAAAGCTCCTCTTCGACGAGTTGCGTCAATTTGCGGACCTGGTGATCGATGCCGACCGCGTCCTCCACATCGACCTGAAAGGCGATGCCAGAACCGGGCCGGTCGCGAAAGCCGCCGGCCACGGCGATGGTTTCCAGGATGTGGCGGCTGAGATGTTCCTCCACCAACAGCAGGATGACGTCGCGCTGGGTCTCCAGGGTCAGGCCGAAGAAGGTCTTGGTCTTCTCGGCCCCCTCGCCCCGGGCCTGGTTGATGACGGTGGAGCCGGTGGCGCCGGCCTGGCGGGCGGCATCCAGGACGGCCTGGGTCGAGCGGTCCTCGACGAAGGCCAGAATCAGTTTGAAGTGCATGGATCTCAATCCTCGCGATATAGGGGTAAACGCCGTGCCAGGCGGTCTGGGGGATCAGGGGGCATGCGGCGGGCCTACCCGCGCCCCGCGTCGGGTGGCCCATTCGCTCAGTTGCGCATAGCCCATGACGGTCATCATGGGAAAAAGGCTGGCAAAGGCGATGAGGCCGAAGCCATCCAGCATGGGGTTGCGTCCCGGTATGTGGCTCGACAGCCCCAGTCCCAGGGCCGCCACCAGGGGTACCGTGACGGTCGAGGTGGTCACGCCTCCGGAATCATAGGCGAGGGCGATGATCATGCGCGGGGCGAACCAGGTCTGGATCAGGACGAAGATATAGCCGGTAATGATGTAATAGGGCAGTGGCGTCCCGGTGATGATGCGGAAGGCCCCCAGGGCGATGCCAATGGCAACCCCCAGGGCGACGGCGATGCGCAGCCCCCAGGGATGGATGGCCCCGCCGGAGACCTCGCTCGCCTTCATGGCCACGGCGATCAGGGAGGGCTCGGCGATGGTGGTGGAGAAGCCGATGGTGAAGGCAAAGAGATAGATCCAGCCGAATTCCCGCCAGTCCACGCTGGTTTCGCCGCCGGTCAGGCCGAGGAAGGCGGGGGCGGTGAGTTGCTCGGCCATGAGTTTGCCGAGGGGAAAGAGGGCGCGTTCCAGCCCTTCCAGGAAGAAGGTCAGGCCGATTAGGACGAAGAAGAAGCCGAGCAGCACCCGGGGCAGGTTGGCGATACGCCGGCGAATGATGAGGACCTGGGCGCCGACCAGGATGGCGATGATGGGCAGTATGTCCCAGATGGTCGCCAGCAGGGTGAACCAGAGCGAGAGCAGTTTGTCGGTCACAGCAAGGCTCCGTAGGCCATGACGAAGATCATGGGGGTGAGGGAGGCGAAGGCGATGAGACCAAAGCCATCGATCATGGGATTACGGCCCTGGATACTGGAGGCCAGGCCGACGCCGAGGGCGGCGACGAGGGGCACCGTGATGGTGGAGGTGGTCACGCCGCCTGAGTCGTAGGCGATGCCGATAATCTCCGGTGGCGCGAAGTAGGTCATGATGACAACGCCGATGTAGCCGCCGATGATGAGGTTCTGGATGGGCCAGCCGCGCAGGATGCGCACCACGCCGATGACGATGGCGGCGCCCACGGACAGGGCGACCGTGAATCTGAGGCCATCCGCGTAATCCTGACGCGCCGTGGTTTCATCCGGGATCCAGCCGCCGGTGGCGGCGACATTGGCGGCCTCGTTGGCAATGGCGATGAGGGCCGGTTCCGCTACCGTGGTGCCGAAGCCCAGGGCGAAGGCAAACAGCAGCAGCCAGGTCAGGCTGCCCTTGGCGGCAAAATCCCAGGCCAGGGACTCGCCGATGGGGAAGAGGCCGAGCTTGAGCCCTTGTACGAACAGGGCCAGGCCCAGGAGTACCAAGAGCATGCCCCACAGCATGTCCAAGAGATTGGGGATGGGCTGACCAAGCACTACCAGTTGAAAGAAGGCGATGACGGCAACGATGGGGAGCAGATCCCGAATGCTGTCGGCGAAGGAGGCGAGCAGTTGCAGGATGAGGGCCTTCATCTGAGGTTCATCACCGGGCTCCAGGGTTTGGGAGGGGGGCGCTGGCCGAGAGAGATCGGGGCCGGAAGGGAAAAGTTCGATGCAATTCGGGCACGATTGTAACAAGATAAAGCCTGATAGTGAATGCAGAGCCTTGTCGAGAGGTTGAGACCGTCATGAAGCAAGAAGCGTCATCGCCCCTGTCCCTGGAGGTGTCAAGGCCGGTTGAGCCGCTGGACCCCCGCGTCGTCGCCGACCAGGTGCGTACCGCCCTGGCCGAGGACCTCGGGGCTGGGGATCGTACCGCCCGCCTGCTGCCGGCGGATCAGGTCGCGCGGGTGGAGCTGATCACTCGCCAGGAGGCCGTCATCTGCGGCCGGGCCTGGTTCGACGAGACTTTTCGTCAACTTGATGGTTGCGTCACTATCGAATGGCAGGTAGCCGATGGCGAGTCGGTTGGCCCCGGCGACTGTCTGTGCCGCATGCAGGGCCCCAGCCGCGCCCTCCTCACGGGGGAGCGCACCGCCATGAACTTCCTGCAGACTCTGTCCGGCACCGCCACCCGCGCCCACCATTACGCCCAGGTCGTCGCGGATCTGCCGGTGCGCCTCCTCGACACCCGCAAGACCATCCCGGGTTTGCGTCTGGCCCAGAAATACGCCGTGCGCTGCGGCGGTTGCCACAACCACCGCCTGGGGCTGTTTGACGCCATCCTCATCAAGGAGAACCACATCCTGGCGGCGGGCTCCATCGCCGCCGCCCTCGCCGCCGCCCGCGACCTGGCCGACGGCCTGCCGGTGGAGATCGAGGTGGAAAACCTTGCCGAAGTCGAGCAGGCCCTGGCGGCGGGTGCTACCCATCTGCTCCTCGACAACTTTCCCATCGAGGCCCTGCGTCAGGCGGTGCGTCTGGTCGCGGGCCGTGCCCGCCTGGAGGCCTCCGGTGGCATCACCCAGGAGACCTTGCGGGTCATCGCCGAGACCGGCGTGGACGACATCTCCATCGGTGATCTGACGAAGGACCTGGCGAGCGTGGATCTCTCCATGCGGTTTTTGCCGGCTTGAGCCCAATGCCTTGCTTGCGGTATGCCTTTCCTATTCACGAGGGCTGGTAATGAATGAAATCGCCGGCCCCCAGGCGGAAGCTCTGATTGCCAAGCTCCTGGCCCAGCCAGAAACGATTCACTTCGATGCCAAACGGGTCTCGGGCAAGATGGTCGGCAAGGCCCTGGAGACCCTGTGTGCCTTCGCCAATACCGCTGGCGGCGACCTGGCTTTGGGCCTGGAGGATTTGGCCAAGGCAAAGGGTGCCGACAGACTTTACGGCCTTGCCGAAAACCCGGAAGCGGTCGACGAACTGCGCCGCAAAACCCTAACCCATATGCTCCCCGCCATAGAGGGGCTGCGTTGGGTGCGGATCGCGTGTCAATTGCGGGACGGGACGCCGGGCCAGGTCCTGCTACTCAGGGTGCCGCAAAGTCCTAAGGTCCATTCCCTTCTTGACGATGGCACCTGGACCCGGCTGGATGCCAGTAATCGCGAGATGGCCGCCAGCGAGATTACTGAGCTTTCTTACCGGCGAGGGGTCATCAGCGCCGAGTCCGAGCCGGTGGCCTTGCCCTTTGAGTTGCTGGAGACCGATACCTGGCGTCTCTTTGCAACCCAACGTGGCTTTCTCACCGGCGATCAGCCCGATCGTTTGTTTCGCATTGGCCTCGCTAAACGGGTAGGAGGTGAGTTGCAGCCCCTGCGCGCGGCGGTGTTGTTGTTCGCCGAAGACCCTGGCGGCCTCTTGGCCGCCCAGCAAACACGGGCGGATATCCGAGTCTTCCACTATCGTGGCAATCAGGTCGAGCCAGGGGCGGTACCGAACCTCCTCAAGCCGCCCAAGACGATCTCCGGCCCCCTTCCCGTGCAGATCACTCGGGCCAATGACTATGTGCTGGACTCCCTGGTGGCGGGCCTCACCCTTGCTGCGTCGGGTTTCAAGACGGTACACCGCTATCCAGAGCGGGTCATCAAGGAGGCGATCACCAATGCCGTCATTCACCGCGACTACCGGCTGAACCGCGACATTCAGATACGCATCTTTGACAACCGCATCGAAATCGTTAGCCCGGGCCTTTTCCCGGCCACCATCACTCCGGCCAACATAAGTCGGGCGGGCTCCTTCGCCCGCAACCCCCTCATCGTCCGCAACCTGCGCGAATTCCCCGTACCGCCCAATGTGGACGCGGGCGAGGGGGTGCGCATGATGTTCGCCGAGATGCGCGCGGCAAATCTGTACCCACCCTTCTATAGCGAGAATCGTGAAAGTGCCCAACCAACGGTGACGGTCATGCTGCGCAACGAGGAACGGCCACCAATCTGGGAGCAGGTGAGCGATTGGATCGACCGCAACGGTGTTCTGGCCAATAGCGACCTGTGCCGAATCGCGGCCGTGGATACCCTGAGGGCCTCCAAGATGCTTAAGGGCTGGGTGGCGCAGGGTATCCTCTTGCGTGACGATGCCGGCGGCAAACGCCACACGGTGTACCGGAAGCCCAACCCGGACGGGGACGCCGGCGGGGACGTTTCATTATCCTTGCCGCTGGATAATGGCGAGGAAAAATGAAAAAAATGTCGTATGAACAATCTATTGTCATCGTTCTTATTATCTTGGGGGTGCCAAGAGGCCTCGGTGGGCGGTAACCTTGAGGCGGATCCGGCTAACTTGGCCGGAGGGGGTAAGCCAGGCCGGCCCGGCCCGGCGGGTCGCAGGCAGGGGATGAGCCAGCCCGATTCCGGGTTATTCTGGAGCACGGACTTAAGCTCCCTGGCCCTTTTCCCGATGATGTCCTGCTTTACCCGCACGGACCTATGTCCTGGGTCAATGCCCCGGCGGAGCATTTAACCGAGTCCTCGGCCCTCCATGAGGAGCGTCGGGCAAATCTGGAGGATCACCCCATGCAGGTCACCCTGGTCCATGTCCACGTCAACCCCGCCGATATCGAGGCCTTCATCGCCGCCAGCCGCGCCAATCACGAGGCCTCGGTCCTGGAGCCGGGCAACCGGCGCTTTGATGTGCTCCAGAATCCGGAGGATGCCGGACACTTCATCCTCTACGAGGCCTATGCCTCGGCCGAGGCGGCCGCCGCGCACAAGCAGACGGCGCACTACGCCCGGTGGCGCGATACCGTGGCGGTCATGATGGCCGCGCCACGCCAGGGCTTGCCCATGATTGGACTTTTCCCAAGAG
>JADZBU010000378.1 GCA_020851955.1 Chromatiaceae bacterium
GCGCACATAGACATTGCCCAATTCCGGGGCGAAATAGGCGCCTTCCCCCAGCAGGGAGTGGCAACCGATGCAGTTATTGTTCTCCCACAGCGCCTTGCCGTGGGTGATCTGGCGCCCGAGTTCCGTGTTGGGATCGAGCAACTCGCGCCGGTCCCGATCCGGTAGCGCCATGGTGGTATCGAAGGATAACGCCAGGAAAAGCAGAAAGAAAAACACGGAGCCACCATAGAAGATGTTCCGTGCCATCGTTTTGGTAAAGGTTTGTGCCATGTTGAGTGGTCCTCTGGAAGCAGTTGCGGCCGGGGACCATTTGAGGGGAAGCCTCCCGCTACAACCTTGACCAAGGTCAAGCCTGGCCGGTGTCCAGGCTCATGGGAACCACTTTAGTCCGGCGGTGCCGCAGGCACCTGACGGATTGTGCCCTTGGCCCCGCCATGCCTGGCCATGTGGGTGCAGGTGGCCGGGATCTCAGGCTCGAGTACCGGCATTAGGGTTTGCGCTAACGTCCGCGCAAGCACCAAGCAGCTGCGAGCCGCTTTCGATCTGCCCCAGGTCATCACATCGGAAACGATCCGGGCCGCGTCGATGGGTCCAAGGCACGCTCGACCCGCACGCAGAGGTCCGTAATCAGCGCGATCAGCCAGTCCCAAAACGCATCTTGCCCGACGGTCTCGGTGACTACGCCTGGGGGCAGGAAGCGAGCGATCTCCTGGATGAAACCCTTGTGGATCTCGGCGTCCTCGTGCAACGCTTGTCCGCGCTCGGCAAGTCGTGCGAGGAGTTCGGGCTGGGTCCGACGGTGATCCGTGATCTTGACCGGGAGGAGTTCCAGCGGAGGTTCGATGCCCTGCCGGACAAGCCAGCCGATATCCCAAAGATCCCGGTACTTGATCCGATTCGGTCGAAATGCCAAGGCGATCAGCTTGTCAAGCAGGATCTCGGCACGGCTTTCGGCCTGAAGGATGAGTCCGCTCGTGCCCAGGTCCACCCCGTAGGGATTACGCAGCAGCATGGGGCGAGGATCGTGGCTGGGAATGGCACAGATGTCGATATTGATTCGCTGGGCGGGCAGGTCGCGATGCTCGGGGCGCGTGATGACGCGCAGCTTCCAGGTATCGACATTGCCCGAATCCCGGACCGGCTCGCCGACGGTCACGGTCAATCCGTATTTCGCCTGCAGCCGCTCAACCAGAACCTCCCCGAGACCCGCGAGCATCGCGCGGTCGAACTGGAACCCGCCCGTGAAATCGAGATCCTCGCTCAGACGATTGGACCCATAGCAGGCCCGCAAACAGGTCCCACCGATGAAGGTCAAGGTCTGAAGCAGCCCAGCCTCGGCCATTTCACGGAGGATGTCGTGATGCAGCAGTTCTTTCTCGACGACCATGCGCAGCGGCGCCAGCCCGCTTTGTGCACGCAGGGCCTCGTTGACTAAGCGATCAAAGAGTGTCACCGACGGCCTCCCAGTCCACCAGATCAAGCGTGCGGCGCGCCGCCGTCATATCGCGCAGGGCCAGCGCCACGCTGGCACGCCAGAGATGACAACGCGCATCGTAGATCAGCTGATCGGCCAGCTCGTTCGGCCGCTTTTTGGTATGCACGAATTCGATCGAGCCAAACTGGCCACATGCGATCGTAGCGGTGCGACCAGACGACATGAGCGTTATGTGATTCATCGGAATTTGCGAGATCACGCCCGCATCGCTGAGCGCAGACTCCAAGCTGATGTAATTAAAAGCGCCGGCGCGCAGACGTGCGGCAGCCTGGTAGATGATCAGGCCATCGCCACCGTCGGCCGCCGGGTAGCGATACAGGCCACGACACACCCGCGTGAGTAGCCCTTCCCTCTCCGCACGCATGATCACGGCCCGAAAAGCCCCGGACGCATGCTCCGGGAGCGTCGCCCTCAGATCGGCCAGTGAGAACAAGGCCTGACCCGGGCCGACCAGACTTACGAGCGCGCGAGAGAGTATCTTGATGGGCTGCATAGGCTTTCCGGTCTACACTTTGTTATGAAAATTATAACAAAGCGCGGACCTTCTGGCGATTTTGGAGGCCTGATCGCGGCGGCGCTTCGCGAAAGCGCTGTTCAAGCTCCTGGCGTTGCAGTCGCTCAAACCGACTGGCCTCCAGCGCACCGACAATCGCGGTATCGGATTGCGCGACCCCCCGCTTCCTCAGGGCGGAGTCGCAGGGCGCGGGGAACGAAGTTTGCCTGCCTTTCAGCTACACTCACCATCCCCAATTTCTTGTGCATTAAACCTCATGTTTACAGTGACCTCCGACACCCGAATCCGCCAGCACCCCGACCTGATCGCCGTCGCGCCTACCCTCGCCGCCCGATGACTAGCCTCCCGCGACTGCGCAGACAGGCCAGCACCTTTCTGCGCCAACCCCGCTTTTTCTTCGGCCTGATGCGCGACCCAGCCGACCTCGCCGGCATGAAGGCCCATGCCTGGGTCGCCGCCGGGCGGGTGCCCGTCACCGGCGGCGTCAGCTTCGGCCAATTCACCGTGGTCGGCTGCTTCGTCGCGCCCTGTCTGGCTGGAATCGACCAGGAGCCGGGCTTGCCACGACCGCCAGCCCCTTCATGGGCGCTGGATGTCTTGCGGGAAGGGTCGCTATCTGCCAGGCTTGCAGGCTTAGTCAGGTGGGGCGTGTGATGGGGTGGAACTGGACGCCCATCGCTGGAAGCTGTTGACGCCAAACGGTCGCATGTCCCGCGACCGCTTCGGCTGGCCGGGCGTCAGGATGCTGAATCGACCCCGGTACGGAGGGGGAGGTGATGCAGCCTGTAGAACCGGTGCCGGAAGTACCCGATCTTTCCCAGCGATTCCCTCAACTTGAACGCTCACAATGAAATTGCCTAATCCCGACCGCGCTTTCGTTCGGACGCGGAAAATTACCCACTACCTGTTATCGGAAAGTCATCCGGTCGGACGGCATAAGGCGAAGTTTTTTCTCGGCTTTGGATTTTCCTTATTATCTTGGCGGCGATTGGAAACTGCATTACTGGAACATGCTGCCCGGTATGAAGTCGCCCAAGTGGAAAAGACCCCGTTTGGCTTTTCTTACGCCATTGATGGTCCTTTGCTCACCCCGGATGAGCGAAATCCGCAAGTTAGAACCGTATGGTTTATCGAAAACGGGCAAACCATTCCCTACTTCATCACGGCGCATCCTGTAAAGAGGGCACAATGATCAACGAACTGGACTGTATTGTTTTAACGACCGACCTGCCCGAATACGGCTTGGCCGCTGGCGATATCGGAACGGTAGTCATGGTTCATCAAAATGCTCAAGGTTTCGAAGTGGAGTTTGTTAGCCTGGATGGACACACCCTGGCCGTCACCAGTCTATATCCCTCGCAAGTACGTCCAGTTGTCCGTAACGAAATCGCTCATGCCCGCTTGCTGGAAGCTGCTTGACAGCAATCTGGATCGCCCGATCCCGTCCAGCCACCACAGCGCTTTCTCAGCCACACTCACCACCCCCAAGCCCTTGTGTATTAAGCGTCATGTCTACACTGACCTCCGAAACCCGAATCCGCCAGCACCCCGACCTGATCGCCGCCGCGCCCACCCTCGCCGCCCGATGACCAGCCTTGCCCGACTGCGCCGCCAGGCCAGCACCTTTCTGCGCCAACCCCGCTTCATTCAGGCCTGGTTCCTGCCGGTCTGGGTGATCCTGGGGATCGGCAAGGCCCTGATCTTCACCATCTCCTTCCGGCGCCTGGCCCCGCGCCTGGGGCATCGGTCCGGCATCGCCCCCTGGGTGCCCCTGCTTAACCCCGCCCAGGAGGCGCGTGCCCGCCTCATTGGGCGGGTGGTGCGCCTGACGGCCAACCACACCCCCTGGGATTCGAACTGTTTCCCCCAGGCCATTGCCGCGCGGGTCCTGCTGGGAATCTACCGCCTGCCCTATAGCTTCTTCTTCGGCCTGATGCGCGACCCCGCCGATCCCGCCAGCATGAAGGCCCATGCCTGGGTCGCCGCTGGGCGGGTGCCCGTCACCGGCGGTGTCAGCTTCGGCCAATTCACCGTGGTCGGCTGCTTTGTCGCGCCCTGTCTGGCCGGAATCGACCAGGTGTCGGGCTTGCCACGAGCGCCAGCCCCATCCCCACCTTCGCGTCGCCAAAGGACACCCCAGGTATGAGCGGCATCTTTGGCTGTTGGCATGGGGGCGGCGACCCGGCACTGGTCGGGCAGGGGATGGCCATGGACCGGGCCATGGCCCATTGGGGACCGGATGGTGGTGATACCTGGCACGATGACCATTGCGCCCTGGGTCAGCGGCTCCTGTACAACACCCCGGAGGCGGTGCATGAGCGCCTGCCGCGCTGGGTGCCGGAGGCCCGGCTGGCGATCACCGCCGAGGCGCGCATCGACAACCGCGACGAACTCTGCGACCACTTCGCCATTTCCCCCGCCGAGCGGCCCACCACGCCCGACAGCGACCTGATCCTGCGCGCCTATCTGAAGTGGGGCGAGGCCAGCCCGGAGCATTTGCTGGGCGACTGGTCCTTCGCCGTCTGGCATCCCGACGCACGCAAGCTGTTTCTGGCGCGGGATCATCACGGCAACACCAGCCTCTGCTATTGGCGGCAGGGCGAGCGGTTCGCCTTTGCCTCCGCGCCGCAGGCACTCCATGCCATCGGCGCACCCCGGCGGCTGAACGAACTCTACCTGGCCCAGGTCCTCATCTCCTGGCCGGCGTACCACGGTCCCCAAACCATCGACCTGGACATCCAGCGCCTGCCCCCGGCCCATGCCCTGACCGTCACGCCGCAGGGAATGCGCGTCTGGCGCTACTGGCGGCTGGAGGACACCCCGGAGCTGCGCCTGCCGCGCCGGGAGGACTATGTGCAGGGCTTGCTGGAGGTGTACGACAAAGCCGTGCGCTGCCGGTTGCGCAGTTACCGACCGGTGGGCGTGACCCTCAGCGGCGGGCTGGATTCCGGTTCGGTGACGGCGCTGGCTGCGCGTGAGTTGGCGCGGCAGGGCCAACGGCTGACGGCCTTTACCGCTGTGCCGAGGTATGACACCGCCCGGATGACCGGCCCCAAGTGTTTTGGCGATGAGACCGAGTATGCGGCGGCCACGGCGGCCTTTTGCGGCAATGTCGATCACGTCCTGCTTGACAGCACTCAGGTCACGCCGCTGGCCGGCATCCGTCGTACCCTGGCGATCATGCCGGGGCCGGCCCACGGCGCCAGCAACGCTTTCTGGATTAGTGACTTACTGGAGCACGCGCAAGCGGCGGGACTGGGGACCCTGCTCACCGGGCAGTGCGGCAATGCGACAGTGAGCTGGACCGGCGCTCCCGAATTACGCTCACGCCTGGCGGCCTTCCAACACGGCGGCTGGAAGGCGGGCATTCGCCGCAATGTGCCGCTGTGTGCACTGCGTCCACTCATGCGAATGCGCGCGCGCGGCCAGGACTGGTCCGGCACCGCCATTCATCCGGACTTTGCCCGGCGGATGGCGCTTTCCGCACGGCGCATCACCGCCATGGGCCAGGATGTCACCCTGCGGGAAAGTTGGCGGGAGCCGCATGACATGCGCTGCGCCATCGCCCAGCCAGGCATGTCCCGTCTAGGAGACCACTGGGCGCAGCGAGGCGCTGCGGCCGGGCTGGAGGTGCGCGACCCGACCCAGGATCAGCGGGTGATGGCCTATAGTCTTGCGGTACCCGACGAGTGTCCAGCCCCGTGTGATTATATACCGAGACGGAGTTACCCGTTATTCTCAGCCAGGGCGGTGCTGCGGCTCTTGAGAGCAGAAGCGCACCCGACGTCGAACCGAGCCACCCGGAGACCCGCCAGC
>JADZBU010000379.1 GCA_020851955.1 Chromatiaceae bacterium
GCCATCCCGATCGACTATATCGTTAGCCCCGAACGGCTGGTCACCATTTTCGTTTTTCACCTCATCGAGCAGCCGGGCTGCCTGCAGATCCTCGATTTTCTCGACGGCCGGGCGCAACTGGTAGCGGTGCGGGCGCAACTCGGCAGCCCCATGGTGGGACGGTCACTCCTCGTCCTGCCGAGCCGGGTCCCGGATGCCGAGTGCCGCGTGGTCGCCATTTTCCGGCGTGGCCAGGTCATCATGCCGGAGGGCGCGACCCTCATCGAGGCCAATGACGAGATCTTCTTCCTGGCCGCCAGCCTCGACATTCCCCGCTTCGTCGGCGCCTTCCACCAATCCCAGGCACCCTATCGTCAGGTCATCATCGCCGGTGGCGGTAATATCGGCACCCAATTGGCGGAGCGCATCGCGGCGAATCACCAGGTGACCATCATCGAGCGCGATGCCACTCGCTACCATTATCTGGCCGAGACCCTGAAGGAGGGCATCGTCGTCCTGCGCGGCGACGCCGGCGACGCCGACCTGCTGCGGCGGCAGGACATCGCCAACACCGACGTCTTCTGCGCCCTGACCAACGACGAAGAGGCCAATATTCTGTCCGCGACCCTGGCCAAGCGTCTGGGGGTGCGCAAGACCATCGCCATCGTCAACAGCCCCAGCTACGTGGATCTGGTGCAGGACACCACCATCGATATTGCCGTCTCGCCGGCCCAGGTCACCATCGGCGCCCTGCTCACCCATATTCGCCGTGGCGACGTGGAGGCGGTTTACTCCCTCCGGCGTGGCGCCGCCGAGGCCATCGAGCTCACCGTCCATGGCGACAGCAAGTCCTCCCGCGTCATTGGCCGCCCCATCGGCAAATTGGCGCTGCCCCCAGGGGTCAGCATCGGCGTCATCGCCCGCCAGAGCCAGATCATCTTTCCGCACCACGACAGCCGCATCGAGCCGGAGGACCGAGTGGTCCTCTTCCTGGCCGACAAACGCCAGATCACGGCCGTGGAGCGCCTCTTCGATGTCAGCTTTTCCTTCCTCTGATCGCCCGCCATGAATCCGGAAAAGGTGGTCTTCGCCTTCTTCATCATTCTGTCCCTGACGCTCAATTTTGGCTTCTTCATCGGCGATGTGGACAATCCAGCGCACCACGATGCCTGGCAACTCTTCGCCACCTTGGTGGTGAACGCCATCGCCACCGTGCTCAAGTTTGGCGACCGCAGCCAGATGGGGGCCGTGCTCCTGGCCACCAGCCTGGCGGCCATGCTGCAACTCATCGCCGCCGCAGTCGTCTGGACGGGGGCGGCCCATATCGCCCAAACCGGGCTGACGCCCGGGGTGACCGCCAGCATCGTCTCCCTGAGCGGCGGCGCCCTGATCGCCAATGTCATCTCGGTGGTGCTGCTGATCATCGAGACCCTCAAGCTGCAACGCTGACAGTTCCCGGCGCCGGGCCGAGACGTTAGCAGCGCCCCGCGCTTTTTCTCGCGATTCCCACCGCCGATTCCCTCTTTAGCCGGCCTTATAGTGGCTGTTCCTGGCAGCCTGTCGGACTTGACCCCTGAGATGCCGGTATCGGAGCCCCGATGGGCCCTTTGTTGCGCGTCTCGCCCCGGCCCTCGCTCCCAGCCAGCCCGGGGCGGGGGGTTCTGTTAGAATTCGCGCTCGCTTCAGCCTCCTGGGCTCGCCAAACCCTCGTACCCCTCAGCCTTACGGGATTTCACCCATGTCCGAGACACAGATCAGCGATATCGCCGCCTACATGCGGCAGGTTGGCGAGCGGGCCCGGTCCGCCTCGCGCCTTCTGGCCAGGGCCGAGACGGCCGCCAAGAATTGCGCCCTGCTGGCGATCGCCGCGGACCTGGACGCCCGCCGGGCCGACCTCATGGCCGCCAACCGGCAGGATCTGGAAGCGGGGGTGGCCCAGGGTCTGGACGCGGCCCTGCTCGACCGTCTGGAGCTGACCCCGGGGCGGATCGACGCCATGATCGCGGGACTGCGGGAGGTCGCGGCCCTGGCGGACCCGGTGGGGGCTATCTCCGATCTCAACTACCGGCCTTCCGGAATCCAGGTAGGGCGGATGCGGGTCCCTCTGGGGGTGGTCGGCATCATTTACGAATCCCGGCCCAATGTGACGGCGGACGCGGCTGCCCTTTGCCTCAAGTCCGGCAACGCCACCGTCCTGCGGGGCGGTTCCGAGGCCTTCCATTCCAATCAAGCGATTGCCGCCTGCATCCACCGCGGCCTGGCGGCGGCGAGGCTACCGGAGGACGGGGTCCAGGTGCTCGCCACCACCGACCGCGCCGCCGTGGGCGCCCTCATCACCCTGCCGGAGTATGTGGACGTCATCATTCCCCGGGGCGGTAAGGGCCTGATCGAGCGCATCAGCCGCGAGGCGCGGGTGCCGGTCATCAAACACCTGGATGGCATCTGCCATGTCTATATCGACGACAAGGCCGATCCGGCCAAGGCCCTGCCCATCGTCATGAACGCCAAGACCCAGCGCTACGGCACCTGCAATACCCTGGAGACCCTGCTGGTCGCTGAAGGGGTCGCGGCGGCCCTGCTGCCCGGCCTGGCGGCGCCCCTGTTGGCCAAGGGTGTCGAGCTGCGGGGCTGCCCGCGCACTTGTGGCCTCATCCCCCAGTCCATCCCGGCGACGGAGGAGGACTGGGATACCGAATACCTGGCGCCCATCCTGTCGATCCGGGTGGTGGCGGACCTGGACGCGGCCATGGATCACATCGCCCGCCATGGTTCCCAGCACACGGACGCCATTGTCACCGAGGACTACAGCCGGGCCCGGCGTTTCCTGCGCGAGGTGGATAGCAGCTCCGTCATGGTCAACGCCTCCACCCGCTTCGCGGATGGTTTCGAGTACGGCCTGGGCGCCGAGATCGGCATCAGCACCGACAAGTTCCATGCCCGCGGCCCCGTCGGCCTGGAGGGCCTGACCTCGGTCAAGTTCATCGTGCTGGGTAACGGCGAGGTGCGGGCTTGATTGGGCCCCAGCCAGCATGATGGGCGTCCTCGGCGGCACCTTCGACCCCGTCCATTTAGGCCATCTGCGGCCGGCTCTGGAGGTGTGCCAGGGGTTGAACCTCCGGGAGGTCCGCCTCGTCCCCCTGCGTCAGGCCGTGCATCGCCCTCAGCCCCTGGCCAGCCCGGACCAACGGTTGGCCATGCTGCAATTGGCCGTGGCGGGTGAGCCGGGCTTGGCTATCGACGACCGGGAGTTGCGGCGGGTGGGCCCCTCCTATAGCTACGACACCCTGGTGGAGTTACGGGCCGAACTCGGGGCGGAGGAGGGGATTTGTCTCTTGCTGGGCGCCGATGCCTTCGCCGGCTTCCTCTCCTGGCACCGACCGGATGACATCCTGGGGCTGGCCCATCTGGTGGTCATGCGGCGCCCCGGCGAGGTTCCCGGCGAACCAGCCGCCATGGACGAGGCGCTGCGGGTCTGGGCCGCGCCGCGCCTCTGCTCGTCGCCCGCCACCTTGGCGGAGGCGCCCGCCGGGCGCATCTGGTTCCAGGACGTGACCCCGCTGGCCATCTCCGCGACCCAGATCCGCCGCCTGGTGGCCCGGGGCCGGAGCCCGCGCTATTTGCTTCCCGACGCCGTGATCGCCCTCATCGTGGGCGACGGTCTCTACCGGTGACCCCCGACCACCGCGACTGGCGGTCCGCGGGTCCCCTTCGCCAGAATCCCATCACTTAGGAGAATCCCTTGGATCTCGATCAACTCAAGCAACTGGTCCTGGACACCCTGGATGACATGAAGGCCCTGGATGTGCAGGTGCTGGATGTGCGCGGCAAGACCGCGATTACCGATCTCATGATCGTCGCCTCGGGCACCTCCGAGCGGCACGTCAAGGCGATCGCCGAGACCGTGGCCTTTCGCGCCAAGGAGGCGGGCGAGCCCCCCCTGGGCAGCGAGGGGCTGAGCGAGGGCGAATGGGCCCTGGTTGACCTCAATATCGTCCTGGTGCACGTCATGCTGCCCAAGGTGCGTGATTTCTACGCCCTGGAACGTCTCTGGTCCGCCACCGAGGCTACCCGCAAGGCGGCGCTCCTCGGCAATTAGCGGGCGCGGCATGGCCAGTGAGTTACCCCGGGTCGCCCTGATCGCCGCATTGGCCCGGAATCATGTCATCGGCCGGGCCAACCGCCTGCCCTGGCACCTGCCGGCGGATCTTGCCCACTTCAAGCGCCTCACCCTGGACAAGACCCTCATCATGGGCCGCCGCACCTGGGAATCCCTGCCGGGCTTGCTGCCCCGGCGGCGCCATATCGTCGTGACCCGCGACCCGGACTATCGGGCCCCGGGCTGCCTGCTCGCCCCCACGCCGGAGGCGGCGCTGGCACTGGCGGCTGGCGAGGAGGAGGTCATGGTCATTGGGGGCGAGGCCCTGTATCGCGCCCTGCTGCCCCGGGCGGAGCGGCTCTATCTGACGCTGGTGGAGACCTGGATCGAGGATGGGGATGCCTTCTTTCCGCCCTGGGCCGCCGCGGAATGGCGGGAAATCGAGCGCGAGGAGAGGCCCAGGGATGAGGCGAATCCCTTCAACCTCAGCTTTGTCAGTCTCGAACGGGTGGGGGGCTAATCCCGCAGGGCCCCGATGGGGCAATCCAGGGAGATGGGCTCGATGTCCTTCTTCTTGCGGATCGGGATGGCCGTGAGCGAGCGGCCCCAGAGGCAGCCCGTATCCAGGGCCCAGATGTTGTCCTTGGCCATGTAGCCGAGGGTTGACCAGTGGCCGATGACCAGACGGAAGTCGCTGCTGGCGCGCCAGGGAATGTCGAACCAGGGGATGTAGGGCTTGGTTTGACTACCCACCGGGCCCTTCTCCTTGAGCCCCAGGGTGCCATCCGGCAGGCAGTAACGCATCCTCGTCATGCAATTGGTGATGAAGCGTAACCGGTCCATACCCTTCAGGGAGGGCGACCAGCGATCCGGCAAGTTCCCATACATGGCATGGAGAAAGTCCCGGTAGTCGGGACCGCGCAGGACGGTCTCTACCTCGCGGGCGCAGGCCAGGGCCTGGAGCAGGTCCCACTGGGGAGCCAGACCGGCATGGACCATGGCAAAGTCCTTGCTGGCGTCGTAGTGCATGAGGGGCTGGTGGCGCAGCCAGTGCAGCAGATCCTCGCGATCGGGGGCCATCAGCACATCGTGGAGGCTGCTCATGAAGGCGGTCTTGTCGTTACCCGCGCCCAGGGCGAGGAGATGGAGATCGTGATTGCCCAGCACGATCACGGCGGACTCGCCCAGGCTCCGGACATAACGGAGTACGCCCAGGGAATCCGGGCCCCGATTGACGAGATCGCCAACCAGCCAGATCTGATCCTGACCGGGATTGAATTCAAGCTTGTCGAGAAGCCGGCGGAAGGGGTCGTAACAACCCTGGATGTCACCTATGGCGTAAGTGGTCATTAGTCCTGTCGGTCATGAAGGGCGGCCGCCGGGGAGCCAGCGGGCCTGTCAATGCAGACGCATCGGCGTAGAAAGGGAAAAAGGCTCGATGGGGGCGGCGAAGCGGGTGCCATCGTCGGCAATCATGCCATAGCTGCCATGCATGGAGCCCAAGGGCGTTTCCAGCAGGGTGCCGCTGGTATAGCGGAAACTCTCTCCGGGTTCCAGGTGGGGCTGCTCGCCGACCACCCCTTCGCCCCGGACTTCCTGAACCCGGCCATTGGCGTCGGTGATGACCCAATGGCGGTCCAGGAGGCGGGCGGCCGTCTGGCCGGTATTCTGGAGGGTGATGGTGTAGGCGAAAGCGTACCGGTCCTTATCCGGTTGGGATTGCTCCAGGATATATACGCTCTGGGCCCGGACGGAAATGCGGTAGCGAGGGTCTTGATCGGCTGGCATGGCAAGGAATCCTGAAAACATGGGCGCAGAATAAGGGGCTCGTGCGGGAAATACAATGGCCGTCAAGGCTTGGCGTGCTGTCTTGAGACGGGCGCTGGGTCTATGAGGATAAGGGCAAATGCGTGGGGCGCAAGGGCGGGAAATGGGGGATAATTGCGCCCCGCTGGTTTGGCCGCCCTATCCGCCCGCCAGCGTCCTCGCGAGCCCAACCCTTTGTTTTCAAATATCCTACCCTGGTCGTCTCCCGCCGTCTAATGAGTCTAAGCCCCCGTCGTCGCAAGCGCGACCCCTTGAATATGCTGATCCTGGCCGTCGTCATCGGCATGGCCGTGACCCTCTTCTACCAGGTCCAGGTCTATTATGGCGCGGATCGCATTCCCTTCGCCCGGCAGGCCCCGGCCGATCGCGCCTTTGGGGGCTAGGGTTATGCGCATCACCATCTCTTCCCGAGGGACACAGCATGGCTGACAAACTGCGTTTCGCCGTCATTGGCGTGGGTTATCTGGGCCGCTTTCACGCCCTCATCTACTCCCGCCTGCCCGATGTGGCCTTGGTGGGCGTCGTGGATACGGATCCAGAACGGGCCCGGGCCGTGGCCCAGGAGGCGGGTTGCGCGGTCTTTGCCAGTTTGGAGGACGTTGCCAGCCAGGTCGATGCCGTCTCCGTCGTGGTACCGACGACAGCCCATCTGGCCGTGGCCGAGCCCCTGCTGCGGCGGGGTATTCATATGTTACTGGAGAAACCTATCGCGGCGACTCGGGAGGAGGGCAAGCGCATCGTCGATCTGGCGGATCAGGGCGGGGCCATTCTGCAGATTGGCCACCTGGAACGCTTCAACGCCGGCGTCATGGCCCTGGCGGAGCACATCGATCATCCCCGCTTCGTCGAGATCCAGCGCATGGGTGAATTTGTCGAGCGGGCCACGGATGTGGACGTGGTCTCGGACCTCATGATCCATGACATCGATATCATCCTGTCCCTCATGGGCTCGGAGTTGCAGTCCGTGTCGGCGGTCGGCACGCCCGTGCTCACGAATCGCGTGGACATCGCCAATGCGCGCCTGGAGTTCGCCAACGGCGCCGTCGCCAATGTCGTGGCGAGCCGGGTTTCGGATCGCAAGACCCGGCGGATCCGGGTCTTTCAGGAACGCAAATACCTGTCCCTCGACTTTATCGAGCAGACCATCGACATCGCCTATCCCCACCTGGCGGCGGGCGCGACCCGGCCCGAGATCGTCCGGGAACGTATTCAGGTGGTGCCGGTCAAGCCCCTGGATCGCGAGATCGAGGCCTTCGTCGCCTGTGTCCGCGAGCGGCGCCGGCCCCTGGTGGATGGGCGCGTTGGCCTCGAGGCCTTGGACGTGGCGCTCAAGGTTCGGGATTGCATGGGGCACTAAGCGGGCTATTCCTTCGAGCAGCGGTAGAGGATTTCGATATGATCCTCATAGGCCTGGCGTTTGGTCACCTTTAGCACATCCAGCGCCAAGGATTTGCAATGGGCCTTCGCCTTTTTGGCGGCCTCGATATAGTTTGGGGCCAGGATTTGCCATTGATCGGCCTCAACCCGAGTAGGGCCACTGCTGGTGGCGCAGGCACTCAATACCAGGCCGATGGCCAGACTCGCGAACAGGGTTTTTTGGGAAATTTGCATGGAGGCACCGGGTATTAGGCTTTGATTCAGAGTCGCTAGAGTACCCAATATCAGCCCAAAAAGCGTCAGGCATGGGGGAGACACCCTTGAGGGTGGTTGCGAGCATCCGAAATCAGCTCCATTTCAGGACAACCCCCCGGGCAGGGATATCGCCTGCCAATAACCCACTTCACTCACTATCGAGAATAACGACATGCGCTTGCCAACTGAACTCAAGGTTTCCATCGCGGCCCTGGCCGCTATCCTGACCATCCCCGCCGGCGTTACCGCCGCCGAGACGACCCCGCCCAATCCGGCGGTTGCGACGCCCGCCGCCACGGTTACCGCCCCAGCCGCCGCTCCGACCGCCAGCGAGGTAGTCGCCACGGTCAATGGGGTGGCCATTAGCCGCGCCGAAGTCGAGCAGGCCGCGCGGATGCTGCTGGCCCAGAGCCGCACTCCCGCCCCGACCGATCCCGAGCAGCAGCGGAAAGTCCAGGATGCCGCCCTCAATCTATTGATAGATCAGGAATTACTCTACCAGGCCGCTAAAGGGCTTACGGTAGCCGACCTGGATAAGCAGGTCGAGGAGAAGTTCAACGCCGCCCAGGCGCGGTTTGGCACCCCCGAGGCCTTCGAGCAGGCCCTCGGCCAGGCGGGGTTGACCGGGCAGGAATTCAAGGATCGCCTGGCCCGTGACCTGCTCATTGCCAGCTACATCGACCAAGAGGTCACGGCCAAGATCACCCTGGCCCCCGAGCAGGCCAAGCAGTTTTATGACGCGAACCCGGACAAGTTTACGCAGCCGGAATCGGTCAAGGCCAGCCACATTCTGATCGGCGCCGATGCCAAGGCGACCCCCGAGGAGAAGCAGGCCGCCCAGAAAAAGGCGAATGAGATCCTCGCCAAGATCAAGGGTGGCGCCGATTTTGCCGAACTCGCCAGGGCGGAGTCGACTTGCCCCAGCGCCAAGAAGGGTGGCGACCTGGGTAGCTTCGGGCGTGGGCAGATGGTCAAGCCCTTCGAGGAGGTGGCCTTTAGCCTCCAGGACGGCGCGGTGAGCGAGGTGGTGGAAACCCCCTTCGGCTATCACATCATCAAGTCACAGGGTAAGACCGCGGGGGAGACGGTGCCCTTCGCTCAAGTCGAGGAGAAGATCAAAAGCCTGCTGAAGAATGAGGAGGTAAAGAAACAGCTGGTGGCAAGAATCGAGGCGTTGAAGCAGGCGGCGAAAATCGAGAAGACAGCTCCCGCCAAGTCGTGAGCAAGGCCGGGTGAGTCCCGGGTGACAAGGTGAGGTGCAGATAAATATCCATCTTGTCACCCCTGGGACGGCAAAGCCTTGCGGCAATTAAATCATGGTTTTACGCATTCATAAATATAGTTCGCGGACAGGTTGCTTTTATCGGCTTCCCGCATGAGGTAACT
Organism: Chromatiaceae bacterium; assembly: GCA_020851955.1. Classification (GTDB taxonomy): domain Bacteria; phylum Pseudomonadota; class Gammaproteobacteria; order Chromatiales; family Chromatiaceae; genus M0108. The sequence continues at coordinate 8,921 of JADZBU010000379.1, forward strand.
GGTTTTATTGTATTTGGCGCATTCCCTATCGGCTATGGCCTTGGCCTCCGCTGGCCGATTCAAATTGGCATCCACCACCACATTCTGGCCATCCGAGAGGAGAATCTCCGGGGTGCATCCCGACAAAAAAAATGGCATAAACAGCAAGATGGGTTTAATCGGATTTTTCATTTTTAATCTCGGCGGAATTCTCTCTGGGACCTATGCAAAAAAAGTAAGAGGCCGCCCAAGGGCTGTTCGCATCCGGTTCACGCACCAACCTGGCGGTCTTGTTGGATTTGGCGCACTCCTTGTCCGCTAGCACTTGTGACGCCTCCTGGGCCACGGAAGGCGGGGCATATATGACAACATTATCCTCCGAGGAACTGATGATTTCAGGCGAGGCCGCACAACCCGCGAGGAGGGCCGCCATGACGGGCATGAGAATTTTCATGAAGATACTCCTGTTATTTCAGGGGAGTGGTATGTTGCGGCGCCTGAATCACGAGGCTGACACCAGGATCTCCAACAACCAGCCGTCGTTCCGGTGGATTCACGTGCCCGCATCCGGATTCTAGCCCAAAAATCCCCACCCTTATATCGCGGAGACAAGGGGTTGAAGGATGAGTCTGTGACGACGTTAACAGGATGTAACGTCTCTCCAGGCCTGGGGCTGGCAGATCCTGGAACCTCGCCTGGTCACGGGCCCAGAGCCCCCCCGGCATCTCATGCCGGGCTCAAATGCAATAGGACCGCTTGGAGTTTTTGGGGAGATCCCGACAAGGATCGGGTGTTATGCACCGAAAATGGAAGGTGGACAGGGTATTAGTATCCACTGTTTGCCGCATTAATTTAGCCATCCTCTGCCCTTGCGCGCATTCCTGATCGGCCATGGCCTTCGCCTCTTGCGATCGGTCGGTTCTGGCACTCACCACGACCAGATTATTGCTGGATCTGATGAGTTCAGTCGCGCAACCCGCTATTAGCAAGGGAGCCACTAGAAGTAGGATTTTCATAATCTGGCCCGCAGGGGATGGGTAGGAGGGGCTTGGTTCGAACGTGAATTAGGGATAAGAACCGGGGATTGACGCAGTGTCAAGCGCATCTGGCAACGGAGCACTTGTCGGCGCACACCCATCGCATCTCCACCAAGCCGCAAGCGGTGGTGGGCCTGACGGGATATAAAGGGGGAAACGTATGCACAGATTCCGGCACACCAGAAACAGAAAAAGCCGCTAAAAGCGGCTAAGTCCTTGATTAATTGGCGCGCCCGGAGAGATTCGAACTCCCGACCCTCTGGTTCGTAGCCAGATACTCTATCCAACTGAGCTACGGGCGCTTGTTTAAGCGGCTCATTATCCCGAAGGGGCCGAAGGGCGTCAAGCACGGCGTGGGCTTCCCTCCGAACCAGGAATGGACCCTGATCTTCCGCTTCGCTACCATGGTCTCATCCTGAACAACAGACTTAACGGTGTTAGCGTGCAGATGCCTCTTACAGCCTCCGAGCATTGTGTGGTGATCCTGGGGGCGAGCCCGAAACCGGCCCGTTATGCCCATCAGGCCTTGCGGTTACTGGATGACATGGGTTACCGGGTCGTGCCGGTGCATCCCAATTTCGACCAGATCGATGGGATTCCGGTAAAGGCGAGTCTGAGCGCCATCCAGGAGCCGGTCCACACCCTGACCCTGTATGTCGGGCCCGAACGCAGTCGAGACCTGATCCCGGACATCGTCGCCCTGGCGCCCGGTCGGGTAATCCTCAACCCCGGGACCGAATCGCCGGAGCTTGAAGAAGCCCTGAGCCTGGCGGGCATCCCCAGCGAGCGGGCCTGCACCCTGGTCTTGCTGCGCACCGGGCAGTTCTAGGCCAGGGCGTGGCCGCGCGGGCAGCTTTGACTGGAACTGGCCACGGAAGTGCTTGATAAAGGGCGGGAGGAGGTCGCTGACTGCACCGAGACCCTGGCCGAGGACGCCAGCCATCAGGCCCGCGTCCACCATCATTTCCATCCCCCGGGATAGGTTCCCATGAGTTATCTCGATCACATCCGCGCCTGCAACCGCTGGGATCCCAGCCGATTTGTCCCCTTCCGGGTCGAGGGCGAACAGGTCGGCCTGATCCGCCGCGACTTCGTCCCTCATCTGCGTGGCTACCCGGGCGTCCTAAGGGTCCGGGAGGAGGGCGTGGCCTGGGTCCATGCGGCCACGGACCTGGAAGAGCGATCCCGGCTGTTGCATGAACTCCTCCTCGACCTGCATGACCAGGGCATCATTGGCCACATCCATGGGGAGCGTTACCCGGTCGCCGCCAAGACCCGCCTTCAGCCACGGCTGCTGATCGACCGCTCCGCCGCACCCTATTTTGGCGTCAGGGCTTATGGGCAACATCTCAACGGCTTTGTGCGATCCAGGGATGGTCTCAAGCTCTGGGTCGCGCGCCGCGCCGCCGACCGCCGCGTTTTTCCCAATCACCTGGATAATCTGGCCGCGGGTGGTCTGCCCTGGGGCCTGGGCCTGACGGAGAATATCCGCAAGGAATGCCAGGAAGAGGCGGGGATGCCCGAGTCCCTTTCGTCCCAGGCGGTGGCGGTCGGGGCCGTGACCTATTGCGTGGAGGGGCAGCATGGCCTCAAACCGGATGTCATGTATTGCTACGACCTCGAGTTGCCAGAAGATTTCCGGCCCGTCAACACGGATGGCGAGGTGGCGGGGTTCGAGTTGCAACCCATCGCTGCGGTGATGGCCCGGGTCCGGGATACGGATGACTTCAAGATCAACTGCAATCTGGTCATCATCGACTTCCTGATCCGCCATGGCCTCATCGGCCCGGACGAACCGGATTACCTGGATCTGATCCAGGGGCTAAGATCGCCCTTACCCTGAACCGCGGTTCCAGCTCCCCACTAGCCGCCCGGCTTGAAAAAACAAACTCAACCCCCTGTCAGGTCAGCCATGTCCCCACATCGCCATCCCACTACCGCCGTCCAGGTCGGCCCTGTCCAGATCGGGGGCGGCGCGCCCCTGGTGGTTCAGTCCATGACCAATACGGATACCGCCGATGTCGCCGCCAGCGTACGCCAGGTCGCGGAACTGGCCCGCGCCGGTTCGGAATTGGTGCGCCTCACGGTCAACAATGAAGAGGCCGCCCGCGCCGTCCCGGCCATTCGCGAGGCCCTGGACGCCTTGGGGCTGGCCGTCCCCCTGATCGGGGATTTCCACTTCAATGGCCACCGGCTGCTCGCCGATTACCCCGAATGTGCCCAGGCCTTGGCCAAATACCGCATCAACCCCGGCAATGTGGGGCGGGGCGAGAAGCGGGACAGCCAGTTCGCGACCCTGATCGAGTTGGCCCTGCGTCATGACCGGCCGGTAAGGATCGGCGTCAACTGGGGCAGCCTCGACCCGGAACTGGTGGCGCGCCTCATGGACGCCAATGGCCGTTTGGCCCAGCCGGCTTCGGTGCGGGAAGTGACCTACGAGGCCATGGTCACCTCCGCCCTGGAGAGCGCCCGTCAGGCCGAGGCCATCGGGCTGGGCCGCGATCGTATCGTCCTCTCCTGCAAGATGAGCGGGGTCCAGGACCTGATTACCGTTTATCGCCGCCTGGCGGAGCGGGGCGATTATGCCCTGCACCTGGGCCTGACCGAGGCGGGCATGGGCGCCAAAGGTATCGTGGCCTCCACCGCCGCGCTGGCCGTTCTGCTCCAGGAGGGGATCGGGGATACCATTCGCGTCTCCCTGACCCCGGAGCCTGGGGCGCCGCGCAGCCGCGAGGTGGAGGTCGCCCAGGAGATCCTCCAGGCCCTGGAGTTGCGGGCCTTCGCCCCCCAGGTCACCGCCTGCCCTGGCTGTGGACGCACCACCAGCACCGCCTTTCAGCAACTTGCCCTGGATATCCAGAATCATCTGCGGCAACGCCTGCCGGAATGGCGCCAGGCTTATCCCGGCGTGGTTGCCATGCGGGTGGCCGTCATGGGCTGCGTCGTCAACGGTCCGGGCGAGAGCAAGCACGCCAACATCGGCATCAGCCTGCCGGGCAATGGCGAGCGGCCCGCCGCCCCCGTCTATATTGATGGCGAGAAGGTCGCTACCCTGAAGGGGGAGGGCATCGCCGAGGACTTCATTCGCCTGGTGGATCAGTATGTGGTGGCGCATTACGCCACCCCCTGAAACGGCCTGAGGTTGGACGTCTAAGCCCGCGGCCCCGCGATGAAAAGCCGTCGCCACTTCAAGCCGGCAATATGGACACCACCCGATGGTGAAAGCGCGGGGAATCCGGCGCCACCGGCAAACCCTCGGCGTCGGCATACTGGGTAATGCCGATGATGAAGGGCGTCATCTGGGCAACGCTGACCCGGCAGTGGGTGCCGTCCGGGTCGATCGCGGGGTGGCGCAGGGCGTCGGCCATTTGCGCGGCGGCGCGGGCGGGCCCATCGTGCCGATAAAGTGCCTCATTCAGCAGGATGGCGGTGCGCGAGTCCACCCGCAGCACACAGCGGGTATCCGCCTCCACCAGTTTCACCATGCCGCCATAGGAACGGGTCTTGCCGGTGGTGGAGCCCCATTGGGGGGCCAGGTCGCGAAGAAAGGCGATCAGCCCCCGATCCACGATCAGGGCATTGGCCACGGCCAGCAGGCAGCGGGCGTTGGCCGCCGCCAGGGTAGCGCTATCCATGGGTTTTCCTCGTCGTTGTGGCTTATTTCTTACTCTTCTTCTCTTTCCCCGACTTCAGCTTGACCGGATTTTCCTCCTCCGTGAAGCGCTTGCCGCAGGCGACATAACCGCTGTTGCTACTAAAGTTGCCATCCTCGAGGGCCGTGCGCAGGGCATCGCGCAGCGTGGTCAGGATCTTGATGCGGGCGAAGGGCTTGTCGTCGCCCTCGACCAGGGTCCAGGAGGCGGATTCCGTGCTGGTATAGACCACCATGTCGTTGATAGCGGTGCGGTACTGGGGCGCCTTCTCCCGGTTGCGCCAGTCCTCGGCGGTGATCTTGTATTTTTTATAAGGGACGGCCTCCCGTTCCTTGAAGCGCCGTAACTGTTCCTCGTCGCTGACCTGGAGCCAGAATTTGACCAGGACGACGCCGCTTTCGACCAGTTGTTCCTCGAATTGATTGATTTCGTCGTAGGCGCGGCGCCATTCGGCATCGGTCGCGAAGCCCTCGATGCGCTCCACCAGCACCCGGCCATACCAGGAGCGGTCAAAGATGGTGATGTAGCCATTGCGGGGGATATGGCGCCAGAAGCGCCAGAGGTAGTGATGGGCCTTCTCCTCGTCGGTGGGGGCGGCGATGGGAATGGCGCGGTAGAGACGGGCATCGATCGCGGTGGTGAAACGACGGATGGCGCCGCCCTTGCCGCCCGCGTCGGCGCCCTCGAAGACGATGACCAGGGAACGCCGCTTTTTATAGGCCTCCCAGCAGAGGCCATTCAGCTCGCTTTGCAGCTTGGCCAATTCGGTACGGTAGATGTCACAGGCCAGCTTTTGCTCCAGATCGAGATGATCCAGGACCGTGATCCGGGACTCGGGGCTGCCCGGCAGTTCTAGTTGGCCCGAGGTGGCGGGCGGCTCCATGGGTGGCGGTTCGCTCAGACGCTGCTTGATGGCATGGAGCAAGGTCTTGCCCATGGTCAGGTCGCGGTAACGGACGTCTCCGGCCTCGATCAGGTACCAGGGCGAGATACCCCGATCGGTATGCCGAATCATGCGCTCCGCCACATATTCGAAGTGGGCATAGTGTTCCCGTTCCTTGCCCTTCTGCGGCAGCATCTTCCAGCGGCTGCGGTCGTCGCGTTCCAACTCCTTGAGGCGGTCCTGCTGTTCCCGCTCGGAGAGGTGAAACCAGAACTTGATGATGAGGGCCCCGTCCTGGATCAGCATGCGCTCGAATTCAACGATACGGTTGAGTTCGCCGTCCAACTCGGCATCGCTGCAGAGGTTATGAATTCGATGTTCCAGGGGCGCCAGGTACCAGCCGCCAAAGAGGATGGCCATCTCGCCCCGCGGCGGCATGGAGCGCCAAAAACGCCAGTAGCGCGGCCGTTGGCGCTCCTCGTCCGTCTCGTCCCAATAGGCGAAGGACTGGAGACCCCGGGCATCGAGCCACTCGTGCAGCCGGTTGACCACCCCGCCCTTGCCAGCCCCCTCCACCCCGGCAATCAGGATGATGACCGGCATGTTGGTCTGCAAGAGCTCGCGCTGAACCAGAAGCAACTGGGTACGCAGTTCTTCCTGTTCGGTGTTGAAGGTCTCCTTATCGACCTTGCGGCCAAGCTTGATGGCTTCAAACATAGCGTTATCCTCTTATAATATTGATTTTATTAGCTACTGCTTCTTGCGGGATGCCCCGATGGGCCTAGGCCGTCCATCGGCACCCACAGCGACGTAGGTGATGTTGGCGACAGCCACGTGATGGCGGCTCTCGGGGTCCATCTCGCGGCGGGCCCAGGCCCGAATCTCGACGCTGACCGAGGTAGTGCCCAGGCGCTGCACCCGGGCATAGATGTCCACCAGATCCCCTACGGCCACGGGGGAGACGAAGCGGAACTCATTGACCGCAATCGTGACCACCCGACCCGCCGCCGCCTGGACGGCCACCGTGGCGCCGGCGATGTCGGCCTGGGACATCAGCCAGCCGCCAAAGATATCCCCCGCGGCATTGGTATCGGCGGGCATGGCCAGGACCCGGATGGCCAGGCGCCATTGGCTGGGATCACCTTCGTCAAAGAGATTGGGATCGGGCATGGGCGTTCCGGTTGATCAGGGCCGCCAGGGCGATGGCCTGGGTGGGCGGCGGCTGGGGTTGCGCGACAGGGCCAACATCTTAACCGTAATAATCATGGACGGGGTCGGATTCTGGCGCCACCGGCGGTCTTGGGTGACATTCTGTTAGAATTTAACGCGGTGGCTTCAGGGTGGCAGGTTAAAGGTCGCCAGGAAACCGAAAGGTTATAAGACGTTACCTCGCCCAACACCCTGGCGCGGCAGGAGATCCCCCATGACCCCCCCCACCTCGCCCGGCCAAACCCCGTCCCCCCCGGTCGCGCTGCCCTACGATCCCTTCGATATTTTTGGGTCCCTGCTGGCGATTCAGGAGGCCTGGCTGCGGCAGCCCGAACGTTTGACCGCCAGCCTGCAAGACTTGATTCTGGGGGCCGGTCAGATCCGTGATCACTTTCTCCAAACCGCCCTCAATCTTCCCAGCGAGCCCGCCCTGGATGCTCACGCGCGCGACGATCGTTTCCAGGATCCGGCCTGGACCGAATTGCCCGCCTTCTGCTTCATCAAGGACATGTATCTCCTCTACGGTCGCTGGTTGCAGGATGCCATCTACGCCACCGATGGCCTGGACCCCCAACAGCGGGAGCGGGCGGCCTTCTGGCTGAGACAATGGTTGGATGCCATGGCCCCCAGCAATTTTTTCTGGACCAACCCGGAAGCCCTGCGGCGCGCCATCGCCAGTCAAGGACTCAGTTTAGTCTATGGCCTGCAGCATTGGCTGCGCGAGGCGGCGTCGGGGGAGGTGCGGATGGTGGAGCCGGATGCCTTCCAGGTTGGCAAGGATCTGGCGATCACGCCCGGTCGGGTGGTAATGCGGAACGAACTCCTGGAGCTGATCCAATACGCCCCCGCGACTGCGGCGGTCCACGCCATCCCGGTGGTATTGGTGGCGCCCTGGATCAACAAGTACTACATCGTGGATCTGACGCCGGGCACCAGCCTGGTCCGTTATCTGGTCGGCCAGGGCTTCACCGTCTTTGTCACCAGTTGGCGCAATCCGGGCCCCGAGGCCAGGGGGACGACCCTGGAAGACTATGTGCTGGGTGGCGTGCTGCCGGCGCTGGCGGCGGCTCGCGCCATCTGTGGCGTACCCCAGGTCCACGC
>JADZBU010000380.1 GCA_020851955.1 Chromatiaceae bacterium
CCAGACGGTCCGCGTGGCTCTGGAGCGCTTGATCGAATTACTCGACGCCGGTGGCTGAGCGTCTCTTCCTCGCCCTCTGGCCGGGCGCTGCCCAGCGTCTGGCCCTCGCCCGGGTCCAGGGTGCCCTGCCCCCGCGGGCCGGACGCCCGACTCATCCCGAGGACATCCATCTCACCCTGGTCTTTTTGGGCCTCGCTAGCCCGGAACAGCGCCACTGCGCCGAAATGGCCGCGGGGCGAGTGCGGGGCCGCCCCTTCGAGCTGATCCTGGATCGGGTGGGCTCCTTCCCCCGGGCCCGGGTGCTGTGGTGCGGGGCCGCCGTCGCCCCGCCCCCTCTGGCCGATCTGGTCCTGGCCCTGCGGTCGGAACTGGCGGGCTGTGGCTTTGTCCTCGATGACCGCCCCTATCGTCCCCATGCCACTCTGGCCCGCAAGGCGCCCGCCCTGGAGGCGCGTGCCCTGGACCCGCCCATCCGCTGGCCGGTGGATGCCTTCGTGCTTGCTTGTGGCCAGGAAGGTCCGCCACCCCGTTACCGCATCCTGCGGCGCTGGTCTCTGGACGGAACTTGCGCAATCACGTCTTCGGCGTCATGACGGCGCCAATCCTCTATGCGATACTTGATGCCTTGAATTTGGGCAGGGCCACAGGGCCCCCCAGCGACGGCAACCCTCTAGCCAGGAGCTAACAAAGATGGACGAAAACCGTAAGAAGGCGTTGGCCGCCGCCCTCACTCAGATTGAGAAGCAGTTCGGCAAGGGGTCGGTCATGCGCATGGGCGATGCCGGGGCCATTCGCAACGTGGAGGTCATCTCCACGGGCTCTCTGGGGCTGGATATCGCCTTGGGTGTCGGGGGGGTGCCCCGGGGCCGCGTGGTGGAGATCTATGGTCCCGAGTCCTCCGGCAAGACGACCCTGACCCTGCATATCGTCGCCGAGGCCCAGAAGATGGGCGGCACCTGCGCCTTTGTCGACGCGGAACACGCCCTGGACCCCCTCTATGCCGGGCGCCTCGGCGTCAAGATGGACGAGTTGCTGGTATCCCAACCGGATACGGGGGAGCAGGCCCTGGAGATCACCGACATGCTGGTGCGCTCCGGCGCCGTGGACGTGGTGGTGGTCGATTCGGTGGCCGCCCTGACCCCCAAGGCGGAGATCGAGGGCGAGATGGGCGACTCCCATGTCGGCCTGCAGGCGCGCCTCATGTCCCAGGCCTTGCGCAAGCTCACCGGCAATATCAATCGCTCCAATTGCATGGTGGTCTTCATCAATCAGATTCGTATGAAGATCGGCGTCATGTTCGGTAGCCCGGAGACCACCACCGGCGGCAACGCCCTCAAGTTTTACGCCTCGGTGCGGTTGGACATCCGCCGCATCGGCGCTATCAAGAAGGGCGAGGAGGTCATCGGCAACGAGACCAAGGTCAAGGTGGTCAAGAACAAGGTGGCGCCCCCCTTCAAGCAGGCGGAGTTCGACATCCTGTACGGCGAGGGCATCTCCCGCGAGGGCGAGATCATCGATCTGGGCGCCCAGCATGGCATCATCGATAAGTCGGGGGCCTGGTACAGCTATGGCGGCAACCGCATCGGCCAGGGCAAGGACAATGTCCGCCTCTATCTGAAGCAGAACCCGGCCCTGGCCGCCGAAATCGAGGCCAAGATCCGCGCCAAGCTGCTGCCAGTCGCGGATGCCGCCCCGGCGGCCCCCGAGGCCGCGCCGGCGGAGTAGTCCCGGGCCGCGCCCGATCCCGATGGATATGGACGAGGGCCCGGAGGCGTTCGGGGACGAACTCCTGGCGGCGGACCCGCCTGTCCACGATGCCGCCGCCGCTCGCAACCAGGCCCTGCGCCTGCTCGCCAGCCGCGAGCACAGCCGTCGGGAGCTGGAGCGCAAGCTGCTGGCGCGGGGCTACGAGGCCGCCATTCTGGTGGGGGTGCTGGACGCCCTGACCGCGACGGGCCTCCTGAGCGATGAGCGCATGGCCGAGGCCTACGTGGCCGGGCGGATGCGCAAGGGTTTTGGACCCCTGCGGCTGCGCCAGGAGTTGCGTGAGCGGGGCCTGGACGACGACCTGATCGGCCCCGTCATTGACCTAAGCCCCGGCGATTGGCTGGAAATCATGTCCAGGGTGGTGGCCAGGAAATTTGGCCCGGGCCCGGTTACCGATCGCAAGGAACTGGCGCGCCGCGCCCGTTTCCTGGAATATCGCGGCTTTCCGCCGGAGCTCGTCGGTCGTTATCTGCGCGGCGGGTCGGCAGCCTGACATCGCCCGGGTCCCCTGGGGTCGTGAAGCGATCACTGTCATTTATTCCGTATTGAGTTTGCCGTCATGAAGAGCAGCGCCGAGCTGAGAGCCAGTTTCCTCGATTTTTTCGCCGCCCACGGCCATCAGGTGGTGCCCAGCAGCCCCCTGGTTCCGGCTAACGACCCGACCCTGCTCTTCACCAACGCGGGCATGGTCCAGTTCAAGGACGTCTTCCTGGGCCGCGACAAGCGTCCCTATCACCGGGCCACCAGCACCCAGCGTTGCGTGCGCGCCGGCGGTAAGCACAACGACCTGGAAAATGTCGGCTACACGGCCCGCCACCACACCTTCTTCGAGATGCTGGGTAATTTCAGCTTCGGGTATTATTTCAAGCACAGCGCCATTCTGTACGCCTGGGAATATCTTACCCAGGTCCTCGCCATCCCCCCGGAGCGTCTCTGGGTGACCGTCTTCCAGGACGACGACGAGGCCGCCGCCATCTGGCTCGACGAAATCGGCGTGGACCCCGCCCGTTTCTCCCGCTGCGGCGAGAAGGATAATTTCTGGTCCATGGGCGATACCGGGCCCTGTGGCCCCTGTTCCGAGATCTTCTACGATCATGGCCCCCAGGTCCCCGGCGGTCCCCCGGGTTCCTCGGACGCCGATGGCGACCGCTACATCGAGATCTGGAATCTGGTCTTCATGCAGTTCGACCGGGACGTCAGCGGCAAGCTGACCCCCTTGCCCAAGCCCTCGGTGGATACCGGCATGGGGCTGGAGCGCCTGGCGGCGGTCATGCAGGGCGTCCACAGCAACTACGAGATCGATCTCTTCGTTAAACTCATCGAGGCGGCGGCCCAGGCCACGGGCGCTCCGGACCGAGAGTCCAAGGCCCTGCGCGTCATCGCGGACCATATCCGCTCCGCCGCCTTCCTCATCGTCGATGGGGTCACGCCGGGCAACGAGGGCCGGGGCTATGTCCTGCGGCGCATCATCCGCCGCGCCATCCGCCACGGCTACCAGCTCGGCCAGGCCCAGCCCTTCTTCTTCGAGTTGGTCGCGCCTCTGGCGGCCGAAATGGGCGACGCCTTCCCCGAGTTGCTCAAGGCCCAGGAGCGGGTGGCCCATGTCCTCAGGCTGGAGGAGGAGCGCTTCGCCGAGACCCTGGAACAGGGCATGCGCATCCTGGAGCAGGCCATCGCTGGCCTGGCGGGGGCCGTCATCCCCGGCGAGACGGTGTTCAAGCTCTACGACACCTACGGTTTCCCCCTGGATCTGACCGCCGACATCGCCCGCGAGCGGGGGCTGACCCTGGACACCGCCGGTTTTGATCGCGAGATGGCCCGGCAGAAGGAGCGCGCCCGCGCCGCCAGCCACTTCGGCGCCGGGTCCGGCGCCGCCTTGCGGTTGGAGGGCGAGACCCACTTTACGGGCTATGAGCATCTGGATGATCTTGCCCATGTGGTGGGCATTTACCGGGGCGAGGCGGCGGTCGAGGTCCTGAGTGCGGGCGACGAAGGCATCCTGGTCCTAGATCAGACACCCTTCTACGCCGAGTCCGGTGGCCAGGTCGGTGACCGCGGCTGGCTGACGGGTGAAGGGGTGCGCCTGACGGTGCTCAATACCCAGAAGCTGGGCGGGGATGTCTTTGGGCATGTCTGCCGGGTGGAGGCGGGTGAACTGCGCGTCGGCGCTAAGTTGGAAGCCAAGGTGGACGCGGAACGGCGCCACGCCACGGCCCTCAACCACTCCGCCACCCACCTGATGCATGCGGCCCTGCGCCAGATCCTGGGCGATCACGTCCAGCAGAAGGGCTCCCTGGTGGACCCCGAACGGCTGCGCTTCGACTTCTCCCACTTCGAGCCCGTCAGCCGCGAGCAACTCCGGGCGATCGAACGCCTGGTGAACCAGGAAATCCGCGAGAATCACCCGGTCGAGACCCGGGTCATGACCCTGGAGGACGCCAAGGCCACGGGGGCCATGGCCCTCTTCGGCGAGAAATACGCCGACCAGGTGCGGGTGCTGCGCATGGGCGACTTCTCCACCGAGCTCTGTGGTGGCACCCATGCCCGGGCGGTGGGAGACATAGGTCTCTTCAAGATCCTGGGCGAGGGCGGTATCGCCTCCGGCGTGCGCCGCATCGAGGCCACCACCGGGGCCCAAGCCCTGGCGGCCGTCGAGGCGGACGAGGAGCGTCTGCTGCGCCTGGCCAGCCTGGTCAAGGGCAGCCGGGAGGACCTGGACGACAAGGTGGCCGCCTTGCTGGAGCGCGCCAAGCGGTTGGAAAAGGAATTGGCGGATCTCAAGGCCAGGGCCGCCAGCGCCGCGGGCCAGGATCTGGCCGACCAGGCGGAGGAGATGGGTGGCATCAAGGTATTGGCGGCGCGACTGGATGGCGCCGACGCCAAGGCCCTGCGCGACGCCCTCGACCGGCTCAAGGACAAGCTGGGTTCCGCCATCATCCTGCTCGCCGCCGAGAGCGAGGGCCGGGTCAGCCTGGTGGCGGGGGTGACCAAGGACCTGACCGATCGCTTCCAGGCCGGAGATCTCATCCGCGAGGCCGCTGCCAAGGTGGGTGGCAAGGGCGGCGGCCGGGCGGACATGGCCCAGGCGGGAGGCACCGACCCCACCGGCCTGCCCGCGGCCCTGGCTCTGGCCAAGGAGTGGGCCCGGGCCCGGCTAAATCCCTAGGTTGCGGTTTTATTCCCCTGGCCGCCCCGGACCTCGGGGCGGCTGGGTATTCTTGACATTGGCAGAAGTAAGGAGAGTGCCATGGCGCTCATTGTTCAAAAATACGGCGGCACCTCCGTCGGCAGCGTGGAGCGCATCCAGAACGTTGCCCAGCGCGTGAAGCGCTGGCGCGATCGGGGCGATCAGGTGGTGGTGGTCGTCTCCGCCATGTCCGGCGAGACGGATCGTCTCATCGGTCTGGCCAAGGCCCTGCAGGAGCGTCCCCTCCCGCGGGAACTGGATGTGCTGCTCGCCACCGGCGAACAGGTCACCATTGCCCTGCTGGCCATGGCCCTGGACCAGATTGGCTGTCCCGCCCGCTCTTACACGGGCGCCCAGGTCCAAATCCTCACGGACAGCGCCCACAACAAGGCCCGCATCCGCGAGATCGAGGGGGCCAACATCCGCGCGGATCTGGATGCCGGGAGCGTCGTCGTGGTGGCGGGCTTTCAGGGCGTGGATGAAGACGGCAATATCACCACCCTGGGGCGCGGCGGGTCGGACACCTCCGCCGTGGCCGTGGCCGCCGCCCTGCACGCCGACGAGTGCCAGATCTACACCGACGTGGATGGTGTCTATACCACGGACCCGCGCGTGGAGCCCCGCGCCCGCAAGCTCGACCGCATCACCTTCGAGGAGATGCTCGAGATGGCCAGCCTGGGCTCCAAGGTCCTGCAAATCCGCTCCGTGGAGTTTGCGGGTAAGTACAGGGTTCCCTTGCGCGTACTCTCCAGCTTCGAAGAGGGGGAGGGTACGCTGATTTCACTTGAGGAGGACGCCGTGGAACAAGCGGTCATTTCCGGTATTGCATTCGCCCGCGACGAGGCCAAGCTGACCATCCTGGGGGTTCCTGACCAGCCGGGTGTCGCCTACAAGATTTTGGGTCCCATCGCGGATGCCAATATCGAAGTGGACATGATCATCCAGAATATCGCCGCCGACGAGGCGACGACGGACTTCACCTTCACCGTCCATCGCAGCGAGTATCAGCGGGCCCTGGAGATCCTCAAGGGCACCGCCGCCTCCCTGGCCGCGCGTCAGGTCCTGGGGGATGATCGGATCGCCAAGATCTCTATCGTGGGGGTTGGGATGCGCTCTCACGCGGGCATCGCCAGCAAGATGTTCGCCGCCCTGGCCAAGGAGGGGATCAATATCCGCATGATCTCCACCTCCGAGATCAAGATCTCCGTGGTCGTGGACGAGAAGTATCTGGAACTCGGCGTCCGCACCCTGCACAGTGCCTTTGGCCTGGACAAAAACGACTGATCGGAGGTGAACAGCCCCAAAAAGGCTTGCTAACCCGCAAAAAGGCCTTTTTGGGGCCTCTGGCAGTTGCTAAAATTCATTACACACGGAGTCGTACCCAGGCCTTCGTGTTTGGTTGCTTCGCGGTCCCAGCGCCTGAGCCGGCAATGCCGCTCCTCGCCGCCCCTGGCCCGCGTTCTGGTTAAAGGAATAGAAAGGGAGAGAACGCGACATGTTGATACTCACGAGAAGGGTCGGCGAGACCCTCATGATCGGAGATGAGGTGACCGTCACCGTCCTTGGCGTCAAGGGCAACCAGGTGCGCATCGGCGTCAACGCCCCCCGGGACGTGGCCGTCCATCGCGAGGAGATCTACGAGCGTATCAAACGCGAACAGGCCGGGCAGGGCGGCGGTGGCGAAATCGATATCGAGAACGAAAGCGATTAGCTCTGGCGCCTAACGGCAGGCGGGACTATAATCCTCCGCCTGCTAAGGTACCTGTCAAAAACCTTCAAGGTTTCCAGGAGAGATGGCCGAGAGGCTGAAGGCGCTCCCCTGCTAAGGGAGTATGGGGCTTATACCTCCATCGAGGGTTCGAATCCCTCTCTCTCCGCCACTTAACGACAGAAAATCCATAAAAATCAATACCGTCTAGGTTCTCCTCAGAACCAGAACCACCTTTTGAACCACCTTTAGGTGGCGTGGCCCCCGATTCTCCCCCTCCGAAGAGGATGGCCCTCAGTACCGTTCCGGGACGGCGGTAGGGTGTCCACTCGCCAGCCGACACCGGCCTCCTATTCGTCTTCGGCTCAATTACGGGTTTTCACCCGCTTAATATCTAATAATTACATTGAGTTGCGAGCTTATTGCCAGCATCGCTTGATTGGCCCTGGGCGGCCTTGGCGGTGGGGGTGATGGCAATGGATTACCCATGCCCTCGGAGGGGCGCTACGGGGCGCTGGCGAGGTCTTTTTTTTCCGGCAGGCGGGAAAAGCTGGGATGTGGTAAGGGAAAAGCGGGGGAGGATAGAGAGTGGTTGAGGTTATCGGCGGTCACGGTGCACTCCTGCGCACGCGCGGTGGGGGGCTCGGTCAGTGGTGTCTTGCTTGGGCCTCGCGGGCAACCTCAAGGAGTCGCTCTCTGGCTTCGGCCAAGGGCAGGGCACCGCACCAGTCCACCTCGGCGGGGCTGTAGCAGAACCCGGTCGACCGATCGTGAATGGCGCGGGCGTCGCCCGTCAGATCCGCCAGGGTGATGGGAACGTCTGCGATGAAACTATCCGCCGACACGTCGACCTCCCATGCTATTACGGGTAGGTCAAGCCAGTACTCGGTGTCGAGGTCGAGCGACACGCTGAGGACGCGTAATTCGTCGCGGCGGTTCTCGATGAGGAGCGGAGTCTGGCCAGGCCGTCCGGCTGGGGCGGGGCGCTGCGAGTTGTATTGACGATTGATCATGGATTATTTCTCTAGGTTAATGATAGGGTTGTGTGCGCTTGAAGTGCTCTACAGGGTATTGGCATATATTTTGCATTCTCGTATTTAAGTTCACTCTAGTCATGCATTGGAAGAGCTGTCGCCATCGGGCTCCTCCTCGTTGGCCTCGATGGCGAGGGCGTCGGGCCACCAGTCATCGCGCACTTGTTGCGCTGACTGGGCCGGGCAATAGCTGGCGCTGACCCAGGCGCCGTCCGGGCGCTGGATGTCCCAGAGGCGATGAGCACGGGGGTCCGGGGGCTCGGCGGGGGGTTGTGCTACGCGTACAGTCGCTACACTTGCTACAGTCGCGGGGTGGGGCTTGCGATGTGTAGCAACTGTAGCAAGTGTCCGCGTAGCAGGGGCCGTTGCCGTGGGCGTGGGGGGCGCCTTGCCGCTGACCAGTTCGAGTAAGTTCATCGGTTACAGGCCCTCCAGGTAGGGGTTCAGGACCAGGTTGACGCGGCGCCCGACCTTGACGACGTTGATGCGATCCAGGTTGCGCAGTTCGGTGATGGCGGCGTCCAGGCGGGTGCCATCGCGCACCGGCCCCATTTGCTGCGCCAGGCGGCGGGGAATGGTGAGTCCGGCCCCGGCCTTGGCCTCGGCGCGGAGCCAAGTATCCAGGCGAAGGGCATCGCCGATTTCCTGGGGCAAGGCGAGTTCCCCAAAAAACCGCCGCGCTTCTAACAGGTGCCAGCCGACGATGCGGATGGCCCCGGCCATGGCGGCGGCGCCAATGGTGCCCGTCGGCCCCTGCTCGTAGAGGTGGAACAGGGCGGCGACGCGGGCGGCCTGGTCCGCGATCTTCGCGGCGACATCCTTCACCTGCCGAAGCTGGCCCCCGGCGCCCAACTCGCCCTCGATGCCATCGAAAAACTCAACCCACGCCGATTTGGCCTCGGGGTCGAGGTCAAGCATCGTGGGTTTGAGTTGGCCGGCGGCGTCGCGGGGCAGATCCAGGGCCAGCAGGTCCAGGATGCGGCGCTCGTAGGCCCCGACGGCGGGCCAGGTGGCGGGTGGTTCGCGATAGGGGCGGGTGCCGATGGTCGATTCTGGGTGGCAAACCAGAAATCGGGCGTAGAGCCCGGAGCCGGACGCCAGCCGCCCAGATCGCTCATGGAAATCTTGGAGCACCTCGCTCTGGACCATCAGGTTGACGCTGGCGCGGACGTTGGCGACGGCGAAGCTGGGTCCGGTTTTGCGATCGACGGTGAAGTCCGTGCCGCTCCACAGGTTATTGAGCAAGGCCATTGCCCCCACTTGGTTGTCCGCCTTCAGCGAGTGGCCGCCTAGGACCGCCCCGCCCTCGTCTGAACTGACCGCCCCGGAGGGCCAGCCGGTTGCCAGTCGATAAGCGAGGGCCTCGCTGGTCACATCGCTGTAGATGAGGCGGGGCACCAAGGGCGCGGGCGGTTCCTGGCCCTGGAGGGTTTTGAGGTAAGCCTTGAGTTCACCAGTGGGTTTGGCGCTCTTGGCGGCGGCGCGGATGGCGTCCTGAATGCCCGCCAGTTCGGCATTCCAGGCGGCTAATTCCGCCTTGTGATCCCGAAGGGCGCCCGCCAGAGTTTGCCGTTGTTCGAGTTCCCAGGCTCGCAGGGGGCGCTGAAAAGCAGCATCGACCGCCGTTTTGCGCTCGCCCGAGGTGCCGATCACCAAAATGAAGAGCGAAACCGGGCCGACCAGCCGGGGCGCCCGGCGCACGTCGAGGAGCCCTTGGCCCGCCATCGCCAGGGCCGCCAGGGCGGAGGCGGCGCACATGGCATAGGGCGCTTGGACGAAGCTTACCACCTCGTCAACGGCGGCGCGGAGTCCCGGTGGCAGTGCGTCGGAGGGGTAGGGTGCCACCTCGAATTTGCTGACGATGGCCTGCGGGGGCGGCCATTCAACATCCTCGCCACTCGGGGCGCCTGGGTTGGTGGACTCGGCGTCAGGGTGCGACACCCAGATGGCGGATTGGGCCAGTGTTGCGGCGGTCCAGCCAGCAGCGAGGGCGTCGGCGGCGTCGTAGCCAGCGGGGAGGTCGCGGGTCTCGCCGGTCGCGGGATCGAGGGCGATGGACCCCAGATCGAGAATCGCGACGGTGGCGGCGCCCGCCTCCAGCGCGAGTTGGGCGACGGTCGCGGCGTAGAGCTTGCCGGGGGCGTCGGCGTCCGGCCACAGATAAACCCGGCGCCCTTGGATGGGACGCCAGTCGGTGCGCTGCGGGCTTTGGGCGCCGTTGAGGCTGGCGATGATGACATGGTTCGGAAAAAGCCCCTGGGCAGCGTCGGCGGCCTTTTCCCCTTCGCAGACCAGCACCGGGGTAGCCGGGGCGGCGGCGAGACGGTCCAGCCCATAAGGGGGTCTGGGCGACGGTGGCGCCTGCCAGCGCCAGCCGTCGGCGGACCAGGTTTGCGGGGCATATCCCTTCCTGCCCTGGGGGGGATCGAAGCGGCATTGAAAGAAAAGAGGGCGACCGGCTTCGTCGCGGTAGGTCCAGGTCGCGGTAGGCTGGCCGTGGCGCGGGTGCACCAGCGGCCTGACCGCAAGGGCCGCCTCCGGGATGGGGGCGAGTGGGGCGGCGGGCTTGGGGGCCTGGGTCGGCTGGCCAGGTGCGGCGCGATGCGGCCGACGATCTGGGGCCTGTCCGCCATCCATGCCGAGAAAGTCCGCCAGTCGGCGGGCGGCTTCGGGTTGGCTGAGGTTATCAAGAAAGGCGACCAGGGCGACCAGATCCCCGCCTTTATCGGTATCGGTCGCGAAGTCTGACCATTTGCCGGTGAGGAGATTCACGGAAAACGAGCCGGGATTGGCGTCATCTCGGGTCGGATTACGGGCAAGCCACTCGGCGCCCTGGCGCTTGCCGTCGGGCAGCCAGGTTGCGAGGATGCGCTCGGACTGCTCCAGCGCGGCGCGGGCAACGGTGGCGATGTCGATGCTACTCGCCGCGCTAGACTTTGGATTCTGATTCAAGTATTTGCGCTCGCCAGGGTTGCCGCCCCGGCGGGCGTTTTCGTTTGTTGGCATGGCGTCACCCCTTTCCGTGGCCGATTTCGACCAAGAGGCGGCGCACGTCTTGAACCCGCCAGACGCTGAGTCTCGCTCCCAACTTGACGGGGGCCGGGTACTTCCCTGACTTAATGCCCGCGTACCATTCGCTGCGGCTGACGGGGAAAATCCCCTCGATGTTGCGGCGCTTGTCGCCGATGATCGCCGCGATTCTGCAAAAACCTTCTTCCGGTAGTTGTCTCATGTGATTGACCTCGTGTTGTTGACGCGAGGCATTAAGCAACGGCGACCAGCATTCGCATAAATGCGATGTTGTGCGCATCGCGCTGAGGGGGGCGTTAAGTGTCCAGCGGGGGCTTGGGGGGTCTTGAGGCTGGCTGGCGGTCCCAGGGGGATCTTGCCCAATCATCCAGGCTGGCCTAACATGAAGTCCTGGCCGGCCCTTAAGTGTATCTAGCAGCGGATGTAGCAGATTGTTTCCGCCGAGCGGTTCTGGGGGGTTGGTTAGCTGCTGACCAATGAGGGGAGCCCTTTGGCTATCAAGGCCACTGGCCCGCGATCCGGTGAAACGGCCGTGTGCACGCCCTCTCCACGCCAGACCCAAGCCCCGTCCCGCTGCCCAGCGAGTCGGGGCTTTTCTTTTCCCTTCCGGCAACACGGGTCGCAAGGTCGGTCGACGGTTTGTTGTCCCCGATGTGCTTGGGTACACCGACGCCCAGGCCATGACCCGCAAGCTTGCTGATGACGAAGCTCGAAACCGACAGATCGTCGGTTTAGGCCCCCCATGGGCGAGGCTGGAGTGAGCGTGGGAAAAGTTGGCGGTGGGCGGTGGGCGGCCCCAGGGCCGCCAGGAGGCGGCGATCCTCCTGGGGGTCTTGGTCTAGGCGGTGGCGGCGGCGAGGGCGCGGGGGTGGAGCGGGATCACTTGGGCGGCGGGGCGGTCGAGGAAGGCGTCCCAGTCGGCCATCAACAGCCGGCGCTTGTCGAGCATATGACCGCGCCGGTAGGCCCGTTCCGTCGCGTTGGGGATGGCGTGGGCGAGGGCCTCCTCCACGATGTCGCGAGGATGAGGGGTGGTCTCGCCCGCCCAATCCCGAAAGCTGCTCCGAAAGCCGTGGGGCACGCTATCGGAGCGGGTGCCGCCGACGCCATGGCCCCGTTTGCGCATGGCCATGAGGAGGGCCATGGACGCGAGGGGGCGACCGTGGCGGGCGCCAGGGAAGATGAACGGGGTGTCGGCCAGGCGCGGGAGCTTGGCGAGGATCGCGAGCGTCGCGTCCGTGAGGGGCACCTCGTGGGCGCGGCGGGCCTTCATGCGCTCGGCGGGGACGCGCCAGAGACGGGCATCCAGGTCGATTTCCGGCCACTGGGCAAGCAGCACCTCTTGGGTGCGGGCGGCGGTGCGAATGAGGAACTGCAAGGCGAGCGAGGAGATGGAGTCGGATGCGGCGAGGGCCTTGATGAAGGCGGGCACCTCGGGCCAGGGCATCGCGGGCTGGTGGCGGCTGGCGGCGACCTTGGCGGGGCGGGCAAGGATCTTATCGAGATTGCCGCGCCAGGCGGCGGGATTGGGACCGGTGCGGTATTTGTGGGCAATAGCCCAGTCGAGAATGTTCTCGATGCGCCCTTGTACCCGCTTGGCGGTCTCCGTCTTTTTTTGCCAGATGGGCGTGAGGACCGCCAGAATGTGCGGGGTGTCGATTTGATCGACCGGCAGCGCGCCCAGGAGCGGCTTCGCGTACACCCGCAGAGTGGATGCCCATTGACGAGCGTGTTTTGGATTGCTCCAGCCCTGCCGATGGCCCCGGATGAATCGGGCGGCGGCCTGGGTGAAGGTGGGAATGATGACCGCCTCGGGCGCGGGTGGCAGATTGAGGGGGTCGAGGCCCTGGGCGACGAGGGCGCGGAGGGCGGCGGCGCGTTTGCGGGCTTGGGCTAGGGTGGTGTCGGGGTAGGGACCGATACCGGGCTCGCGGCGCTTGCCGTCGATGGTGCAGCGAAAGAACCAGCGGCGGGCGCCGTTGGGCTTCACCTCTAGCCACAGGCCGAGGCCGTCGTTATATTTTCCAGGTGCGGCTGTCTGCACCTGCCTTGCGCTAAGCTTTTGAATCGCCATGGCCCGCAAACCCTCCGCCAAATTAACCGAACCACCTTTAGAACCACCTTTCGAAATTGATTATAGCGGATTTAAGGGGACTCATGCGCACAACGAAAGCAAGATATTCAAACTACTTAGGATGTTACGGGATGGGCTCGGATGCTGGAATGGCGGACTCTCTCTCCGCCATTTCACTGATCTAGTCTGCTGATAAACAAGGCGATTTTATTGAAAAGGCCTTGTGTCCCCCCGCTTGAGCTACCTCCCGAGTCCATGCCCCTTGGGTCCCTGGATCCAACATCATTTCCACTCCCCTGGTCAGCCAGAATCACCCAATCGCTTTCTGGACTCGTCCATGACGAGAGCAGTCTCAAGGCCCAGATCAAATCCATGCAAGCGCCATACTACAAGGTGCCGCTTGCTCGTTCCCTGAGGCGCGGATTTACCCTGATCGTTTTGATCCTGGCGTTTGCGTTGGTTGGCGGCTGTAGCTCGGCCAGCAAGAAGCAGCAGGACGGCGTGGCATCCTGGTACGGACCCAAGCACCACGGCAAGAAGACCGCCAGTGGTCAGCCGTTTAACCAAAATGCCCTGACCGCGGCCCACCCCAGTCTGCCTTTCGGGACCCAAGTCAGGGTCACGAATCTTGCCAATAGCAAGCAGGTTGTCGTGAGCATCAACGACCGGGGACCCTACAAGGGCGGTAGGATTATCGATCTCTCCCGAGCGGCGGCGCGGAAGCTGGCAATAGATGGCATTGCACGCGTCCGGGTGGAAGTGCTTTCGGATTAGGGGTTTGGAGGCGGCCATGGGGCTTGGCACATGGGGCTTGGTGATTACCTGAGTGAGAGTGCCCCAATGGCGAAGAATGCCATCGCCCCAGCATAGAGAAGCGTGGCGATGCAGCTTCGCCAAAGCCTGGCAGGCGACTTTCGGGTATCCGTGAAATATCGGTAGCCATGCAGAGCGGCGGCTTGGAGGAGGTAAAGGGCATAACCGAGTAAGACAAAGGCCTGGGTATGGGGTACCTGATTGCCAACAACCGAGAGGACGCCCATCAGGCCGAATGCCAGATTGGCAAACCCGACTTCGAACATCCAGTCGGGCCGATCGGTTTCCCAGCCGAGTCGTTTCGCGTCTGATTTATAGAAGATGACATGGCGCACAAAACCCAGTATTCCAACTATGCCCACGGTTGTAAGGGTCACCAATCCAAGGGAAAGGTCGGAGTTGCTCGTGAGGTAATAGAATCCAAGGAAGATGCCGATTGAACCAACCATCATGCCAATATAGCTAATGATCCCAGCCACTTATGCCTCCTAATATATTGCAGGTGGTATTAAGACACAGAGGTGCGAGATCGATATCGGACTCGGGGACCGCTTTGCCGCAAGCTTGCGAGCCCTATAACCCCCAGGCCATGAACCTACCCCCTAGGGTTTTTGCGGCGGGTTTGAAAGCTCGCCTTGGATAGGGCCGAGATTTGGGTTGGCCATGTTCGGATTATGGCTGATCGAAGGTGGCGCGGATAGGCGTCTGGCTGGTTTGGGGGCTTGAGGGGGGCTTCCCTCGATCGGTGCGCCTCGCGGGCGGGACTGCGCGGTTTGGCGGACCTGCTAGGCTTAATAGGCAAGGGCCACCGTCAGAAGTCATCTCCCCATGCTTTTGGGGTCCCGCCTCTTGAAATCGTCGTGGCCTACCCAATTTGGAATATATAACCCTATGAAATAGTGGAGATTCCGAGTTATGCGCATGGATAAATTGACGTCCAAGTTCCAGATGGCCCTGCAGGATGCGCAGAGTCTGGCGGTGGGGCGTGATCATCAGTTCATCGAGCCCATCCATTTGATGGCGGCCTTGCTGGATCAGGAGGGGGGCAGTTCGCGACATCTGCTGGCGCAGGCGGATGTGAACGCGAACCGGCTGCGCTCCGCCTTGGGCGAGGCCCTGGAGCGACTGCCGCGGGTGGAAGGCAGCGCGGGGGAGGTGCACCTCGGCAACGATCTGAGCCGCTTGCTGAATCAGACCGACAAGCTGGCCCAGCAGCGCAAGGACCAGTACATCTCGTCCGAGCTGTTTGTGCTGGCGGCGGTGGAGGATAAGGGCGAGTTGGGCCGGCTGCTGCGTGAGGCCGGGGCCAGCAAGGGCCCCATCGAGCGCGCCATCGAGCAGATGCGCGGCGGCCAGGCGGTGAGCGATCCCAATGCCGAGGAGCAGCGCCAGGCCCTGGAGAAGTACACCATCGACCTGACCGAGCGTGCCGAGCAGGGCAAGCTGGACCCGGTCATCGGCAGGGACGACGAGATCCGCCGGACGATTCAGGTCCTGCAGCGCCGCACCAAGAATAATCCGGTCCTGATTGGCGAGCCCGGCGTGGGTAAGACGGCCATCGTCGAGGGCCTGGCCCAGCGCATCGTCAACGGCGAGGTGCCGGAGGGGCTCAAGACCAAGCGTTTGCTGTCCCTGGACATGGCGGCCCTGATCGCCGGCGCCAAGTTCCGCGGTGAGTTCGAGGAACGCCTCAAGGCGGTGCTCAACGACGTGGCGCGCCAGGAGGGTAACATCATCCTCTTCATCGACGAGTTGCACACCATGGTGGGCGCCGGTAAGGCCGAGGGCGCCATGGACGCGGGCAACATGCTCAAGCCGGCCCTGGCCCGCGGTGAGCTGCATTGCGTCGGCGCCACCACCCTGGATGAGTACCGCAAGTACGTTGAAAAGGACGCCGCCCTGGAGCGCCGCTTCCAGAAGGTGCTGGTGCAGGAGCCCAATGTCGAGGACACCATCGCCATCCTGCGGGGGCTCAAGGAGCGCTACGAGGTCCATCACAAGGTCGAGATCACGGACCCGGCCATCGTGGCGGCGGCGACCCTGTCGCATCGTTACATCGCCGATCGCCAGTTGCCGGACAAGGCCATCGATCTCATGGATGAGGCCGCCTCCCAGATCCGCATGGAGATCGATTCCATGCCGGAGGAGATGGATCGGATGGACCGGCGTCTCATCCAGCTCAAGATCGAGCGCGAGGCCCTGAAGAAGGAGTCCGACGAGGCCTCCAAGCGGCGTATGGCGGACCTGGAGGAGCAAATCGCCAAGCTGGATCGCGAGTTCTCCGATCTCAACGAGGTCTGGAAGGCCGAGAAGGCCAGCCTGCAGGGTACGGCTCATATCAAGGAGGAACTGGACCGGGTGCGGGTAGAGATGGAGACCGCCCGGCGCGCGGGCGATCTGGCGCGCATGTCCGAGCTCCAATATGGGCGGGTCCCGGAGCTGATGAAGCGCCTGGAGTCGGCCGCCGTCGCCGAGCATGCCGAGAAGAAACTGCTGCGCGACAAGGTCACGGAAGAGGAGATCGCCGATATCGTCTCCAAATGGACGGGCATTCCCGTCTCGCGCATGTTGGAGGGGGAGCGCGACAAACTGCTGCGCATGGAGCACGCCTTGGGCAAGCGGGTGGTGGGTCAGGGCGAGGCGGTGGCCGCGGTCAGTGATGCCATTCGCCGGTCGCGGGCGGGGCTGTCCGATCCTATGCGCCCCATCGGCTCCTTCCTCTTCCTCGGCCCCACCGGTGTCGGCAAGACGGAACTGTGCAAGGCCCTGGCGGAGTTCCTCTTCGATACCGAGGAGGCCATGGTCCGCATCGACATGTCCGAGTTCATGGAGAAGCACTCGGTGGCGCGGCTCATTGGCGCCCCGCCGGGCTATGTGGGTTACGAGGAGGGCGGCTATCTCACCGAGGCGGTGCGGCGTCGGCCCTACAGCGTCATTTTGCTGGACGAGGTGGAAAAGGCCCACCCGGATGTCTTCAATGTCCTGCTCCAGGTCCTGGATGACGGGCGCTTGACCGACGGCCAGGGGCGGACAGTCGATTTTCGCAACGCCGTCATCGTCTTGACCTCCAATCTGGGCTCGGACGTCATCCAGCAGATGGCCGGGGAGGAGCGCTATGCCGAAATGAAGGCGGCGGTAATGGAGGTGGTCCGCATCGCCTTCCGGCCCGAGTTTATCAATCGCCTGGATGAGATCGTGGTCTTCCACCCCCTGCGTCGCGACCAGATTCGCGCCATCGCCCGCATCCAGATCCTCTTCCTGCAGAAGCGGCTGGCGGATCGGGACATGAAGCTGGTGGTGGACGATGCCGCTCTTGACCATTTGGGCGAGGCGGGCTTCGACCCGGTCTATGGGGCTCGGCCCCTCAAACGCGCCATTCGCGCCCAAATGGAAAATCCCCTGGCCCAGGAGATCCTCGCCGGCCGTTTTGGCCCCGGTGATGTCATCGAGGTCGAGGCCGTGGATGGCGCCCTGGCCTTCGAGCGGGTGCTGGAGGGGGAAATCGTGGAGTGAGCCGGTTAGACGACGGGCGCCCATGAAAAAGGGGCCCGAAGGCCCCAAGACTCGCCATGACGCGCCCCGAGGGGCGCGTCCTTCTTCTTGTTACTTGAAGATATCGTTGACGATGTTGGTGTACCAGCTATAGGCGTACTGGACCTCGCGGGCATGGGCCTCGGCGGAGGCGTCCATCGGGGTCAGGCCACCAGAGTTGGGTACCTCGGCAATCTTGCCGTCCGCCCCCAGCTTATAAACGCCCGCTACTGAGATGGCCCAGTCGGGGGTGATGAGGGAGTAGCAGGTGTTGACGAAGGCGGGTACCCCGATCTCGCCACCCTTGAGCAGGGCCACGACGGCGGCGGCACAAACCTTGGCCTGACTGTTGGCGGCATAGGCGGACTTGGGCATGGCGCCCGCTATGCAGGCATCGCCGATGACATGGATGCCGGGCACCTTCTTGGACTCGAAGCTGCGCCCATCCACCGGGCAGAAGCCGCTGTCGTCGGCCAAGCCGGCGGCCTGGGCGATTTTGCCAGCACGCTGGGGCGGGATGACATTGATGACATCCGCCTTCATCTCCTCGCCCACTTCACCGTAGGTGAGGGTCATGGTGGCGGGATCGACCTTGGTGACGGTGGCATCGGGACCTGGACGCCATTCGATCAGGGCCTTGGGGGTGCCGTAGCCGTAAAATTTCTCCCAGGCCTGGACAAAGAGTCCCTGCTTGGAGAATTTCTGCTTGGCATCCAGGATGACGACCTTGGACTTGGGCTTGTGCTTCTGCAGGTAATGGGCGATGAGGCTGGCACGCTCGTAGGGCCCAGGGGGGCAGCGGAAGGGGTTGGGCGGGGCAACGATAGCGACCACGCCGCCGTCCTTCATGTCCTCGATCTGCTTTTTCAGCAGAAGGGTCTGTGGGCCGGCCTTCCAGGCATGTGGCATTTGCTTGTCGGCGACTTCGGGCGTGTAGCCTTCGATCTTGTCATAGACAAACTCGACACCCGGGGAGACGACGCACCGGTCGAATGCCAGGGTCTGGCCGCCCGCGGTCTTGACGGTCTTGGCGGCGCCGTCGATGGCCTCCGCCGAGTCGAAGATGACGTTGATACCCATCTTCTTGACATCGTCATAGCCTACTTCGAGGGACTTCATGTCGCGCTCGCCGGCAATGACTTCATTGCTGAAGTAGCTGGTCAAATAGGTTTTGTTCGGCTCGACGATGGTGACGTCGATAGAGGGATCAATGCGCTTGATGTACTTGGCGGCGGTGGTACCGCCGGTGCCCCCACCGACGACCACCACCTTGCTGGCGGCGCCGAAGGCGAGGTGAGGCATGCCAACCATGGCAACGGCGGCGGCCGTGCCGGTGGCTTTGACGAAATCGCGACGATTCATTTTCATGCTAGGTAACCTCCCCGGTCCTTATTGCTGGCTGGCGTAAAAGGCGTAAAGGGCGTCGAGTCCCTTGTCACCTTCCTTCTTGACCATGCCGTCGAACTTCTCCTTCATCTTCTTGGGCATTTCACGCTTGTCGTTCTGGAAGTCCTGCATGGTGTACTTCAGGTAGGGGGTCCACTGACCGGCGATAACCTGATACTCCTCGTCAGCGACCACCTTGCCGCCTTCCGCGTGGCACTTCTCGCACCACTTGTCGTGAATCTTCTTGCCGGTGGCGGCCAGCTTGTCGTCAAACTTCTGCTTGGCGGGCACATAGGGCTTGGCGGCGAAATAGTCGGCCATGAGCTTGATTTCGTCTTCGGTGTATCCCTTGGCGATACGACCCATGACGGTGGAGTAGGCCGTACCCTCCTGGAAGCTCTTCATGATGGAGGCAAAGTACTCGGGATGCAGGCCGCCGATAGTCGGCGAGGCGGGTCCCGCGCTGGCGCCGTCGGTGCCGTGACAGCCGTTACAGGTCTCGCCCAGCATCTGGGCGCTGGCGCCCGAGATGAGTTGCACGGGCGCGGCGGCCGGGGCGGGCGCCGCGGCCGGAGCGGGTTTGGCTTCTTCTTTTGCAGCGAAAGCGGTGGTCGCGAGACCCAGGGTAACGGCGCTCGCGAGCAAGGCCAGCTTCATTAATTTTTTGGCCATGATTCCTCCTTTGGGTGACAAGATTTCTCGGGTAAAACGGAGAACCGAGTCTCCGTCATGCGTGAAGCGCCGGTAGGGCGCCTCCCTTCGCATCGGCTGAAGGGGCCGGGTATCCATCGTCAGGATAGGCCAGCCCCTCATAGATTCAAGGTTTGGATAGCAGGGCAATCGCCTCCTGATTGCCCTTCTGTCGAGCGATGTCCAGCGCCGTGCGGCCCT
Organism: Chromatiaceae bacterium; assembly: GCA_020851955.1. Classification (GTDB taxonomy): domain Bacteria; phylum Pseudomonadota; class Gammaproteobacteria; order Chromatiales; family Chromatiaceae; genus M0108. The sequence goes on from JADZBU010000380.1 coordinate 19,422, forward strand.
TGGCATCCTTGAGGGAGGGGTCCGCGCGGTAACTCAGCAGCGGGCCAATGAAATCCCCATGGCCGGTGTTGACGGCCTCGATCAGGGCGCTGACACCATCGACATCCTGCTGGTTGGGATCCGCGCCCGCAGCCAGTAGCAGTTCGACGACATCGGTGCGATGACTGCCGACGGCCCAGATAAGGGCCGTGCCCCCGAGCTTGTCATGGGCATTGGGATTGGCCCCCTTGGCGAGCAGGGTAGCCACGACATCGGTTTGGCCCTCGCCCGCGGCAAGCAGGAGGGCCGTCGCGCCTTCCTTGTCCTTGGCCTCCAGCTCGGCGCCCGCATCGACCAGCAGCTTCACCACCTGGGTGTGCCCCCGGGCGGCGGCGTCCATCATGGCGGTGCGGTGTTCCTTGTCCGAGGCCTTGGGATCGGCGCCCTTGTATAGCAGTTGCTCCACCATGTCGGCGATGCCGTACCGGGCGGCGATCATGAGGGGGTCCCAGCCACCGCGGGTACGGTCATGCAGGTTGGCGCCTCGCTCGATGAGCAGCGCCGTGATGCCGATATGGCCGTTCTCGGCGGCGAAGGTCAGGGCGGTGCAGTTGGCGTTGGCGCGGGCGTTGACATTGGCGCCCCGAGCCAGGAGCAGGGCGACGGTCTCCAGGTTGTCGCCCTCGACGGCCATCATCAGGGCCGTCTTGCCGAACTCATTGGCGGCATCGACGGGCACCCCCTGATCGAGGTGGCGCATCACCTCCTCGGTGTTGCCGACGGCGGCGGCCATGCGCATCTCCTTGCCAAGGGTGTTGTCGGCGGCCTGTGCCGGAAGCGCGGCGGCAAGCGCCAGGATGAGGGGCAGGGCGGTCAGGTATCGGGTGGTCATGTCGGCGGCGCCTCGGGGCGATCGGTTCCGGTGGATGGATCCGGCGATCATTCGGATTTGGCTTTGCTATCGGTTGCCATATCGGCCTGGGTTTGCGCCGTGCCCGCGTCTGGATCAACCTCTTCGGGCTCTTCGGGCAGGGAATGAGATATGCCCTTATGGCAGTCAATGCAGGTCTCGCCCTTGTCGGGGGCATTACTATGGCGGGCGCGGGCGGAACGGTCCTGGGCCGCCAGGTCCATGTGGGCGTACTCATGACAGGAGCGGCACTCGCGGGAATCCGTGGCCTTCATCTTCTCCCAGACCCGGCTGGCCATGTTCCAGCGGTGGGCTTCGTACTTCTCCGGGGTGTCGATGGTGCCCATGAACTCATGATAGACGTCCTTGGCGGCGATGACCTTGGC
>JADZBU010000381.1 GCA_020851955.1 Chromatiaceae bacterium
CCCTTGGGGGGCGCCGTCCGGCGCGCCCCTGCCCCGGTTAGAGCCAATACACAAAGATAAAGAGGCCTAGCCAAACCACGTCCACAAAGTGCCAATACCAGGCCACCGCCTCGAAGGCGAAGTGGTTATGCGGGCTGAAATGCCCCTTCATGGCGCGGACCAGGATCACGGTGAGCATCACCGCACCCATGGTCACATGGAAGCCGTGAAAACCGGTGAGCATATAGAAGGTAGAACCATAGGCCCCGGAACCCAGGGTCAGGTTCAGCTCGTGGTAGGCGTGGTAATATTCATAGGCCTGCAGCAGGACGAAGAGAAATCCCAGGCCGATGGTCAGGGCAAGGCCGCGGACCAGGGTGGTGTTGTTATGCTCCTTCAGACCCCAGTGGGCCCAGGTGATGGTGGCCCCGGAGGTCAGCAGCAGCAGGGTATTGATGGCCGGGATGCCCCAAGGACCCATCGCCTTGAACTCGCCGCCGAGCTGTTCGGGACCCGCCGAGGGCCAGACCGCGCTGTATTGGCTCCATAGCAGGGCATGGGACTCGCCCAGATACCCCTCGCCTCCCAGCCAGAGCATGGCCACATTGCGGATGTACCACAGGGCCCCGAAGAAGCTTAAAAAGAAGAAGACCTCGGAGGCGATGAACCAGAACATCCCCTGGCGAAAAGAGCGGTCCACCTGGGCGTTGTAACGGTCCGCCATGCTTTCGCCGATGACATCGCCGAACCAGCCGTAAAACATGTAGGTTAACAGGGCAAAACCCGCCACCAGCATCCAGGTACCGAAACCCACGCTATTGATGCTCAGGGCGGTCCCGGACAGCATCAGGAACACCGCGAGCATGGCCGTGATGGGCCAGGGGCTGGAATCCGGGATGAAATAGTCTTTCTGCCCGTGGATAGAACCGCTCATCCTCGCACTCCTCGCTTAATCTTGTTGTCGATGATGGTCCTCGGCGCCAACTGGCCCCGGGACCGCTCGGGGGCTGGCGATGCCCAGGCTTATTGGGCCGCCGCCAGAGTCCCGCCCTGCAACCGCATGACGTTATAGGAGAGCGTCAGGGAATCGATCTCCGGCGGTAGGTCCGGCGAGACCACGAAACGCACCGGCATGTCCTTGCGCTCATTGCCGGCCAGGGTCTGTTGGGAAAAACAGAAGCACTCCAGCTTGGAGAAGAAGCCGTTGGCTTGCCAGGGTGCAATGCTCGGAATCGCCTGACCGGTAATCGACTGGGAGGAGTGGTTCTCCGCCACGAAGTTCACCACCCGCGACTCCCCGAGCCGTACCCGGATCTTGCCCTCCATCGGGTTGATGCTCCAGGGCAATTCCGGGTGCATGGTCGTATCGAACTTGACCGTCACCCACCGCTCCTCGGCACCCGGCCCCTCCCCGGCCGTTGCCATCCGCCTGCCGAGATCGCTCATACCATCGACTGACTGCATCCCCGTTACATTGCAGATCAGCCCGTAGAGCGGGACCATGGCGAACCCGAAACCGAACATGCCTAGGGCGAGCAGCCCGAGCCACCACATAGTCCGCCGCTTCCTCCTCCCGAGATCGGCGGTCTCGCTCATAGTCCGCTGGCCGCAATCATGTTGGCCAGGCCCTTCCAAAAGGGCACGGAACTCAGGAGCATGAAGCAGGAAAAGGCCGCCAGCAACCAGGCGGTACGGACGTTGCGACGCCGCAGTTCGGGACTCGTCTCGTTAGTCATGTCGTTAGTCATCGGGATATTGATGATCTCGTTGGGGTTACAGTCGGATGGCTGGCCCGGGCTTTGGCGTTATCTGGCCAGGACCGGGGCCGTGGTCCAGCTATGGTAGGGCGGGGGCGATGGCAACTCCCACTCCAGCCCTTCGGCACCCTCCCACACCCGATCCTTGGCCTGCTTTCCGCGGCGTATGGTGTCGATGATGATGTACAGCAGCAAGAGATGGCTGAGACCGAAGACGAAGGCCGCCAGGCTGGAAATGACATTGAATTCAGTAAACATCACATTGTAATCAACGATACGCCGGGGCATTCCGGCCAGACCAATGAAGTGCTGCGGGAAGAAGGTCGCGTTAAAGCTGATGACATTCGTCCAGAAGAAGATCTTGGCCAGGCGCTCGTTGTACATATGGCCGGTCCACTTGGGCAGCCAGTAGAAGACACCGGCGAACAGGCCGAACACGGCCCCGGGCAGCAGCACATAGTGGAAGTGGGCGACGACGAACATGGAGTCGTGGTACTGCATGTCCGCCGGGACCACCGCCAGCATAATGCCGGTCAGACCACCGAAGGAGAACATCAGCAGAATGGCCACGGCAAAGAGCATGGGCGTCTCGAAGGTCATGGAGCCCTTCCACATGGTCGCCATGTAGTTGAAGACCATGAGCCCAACCGGGATGGAGATGATGATGGTCCCAATCATGAAATAGCTCACCGCCCCCAGTGACATGCCGATGGTGTACTGATGGTGAGCCCAGACCACCATGCCGATGACCATGATGGCGATCATGCCACCCACCAGGGAGTTGTAGCCAAACAGCGGCTTGCGGGAGAAGGTCGGCACTATGGCCGCCAGTATGCCGAAGGAGGGCAGGATCAGGATATAGACCTCGGGATGACCGAAGAACCAGAAAAGGTGCTGAAACAGAACCGGATCGCCGCCGCCCGCGGCATTGAAAAAGCTAGTGCCGAAATGGCGGTCGAACAGCAGCATGGTCACGCCACCTGCCAGTACCGGCACCACCAGGATGAGCAGGAAGGCGGTAACGAGCCAGGTCCAGACGAAGATCGGCATCTGCATCAGCTTCATGCCCGGAGCGCGCATGTTGAAGATGGTGACGATGATGTTGATGGAGGCCAGCACCGAGGAAATACCCAGCAGGTGGATGGCGAAGATCAGGAAATCCATGGACATGCCGACCTGGATGGACAAGGGCGGGTAGAGGGTCCAGCCGGTATTGATCTGGGTCCCACCGCCGGGGAAGAAGGGCACGACGAAGGACAGGATCAGCATGGTCCCGGCCGCCGGCAGGATCCAGAAGCTCAGGTTGTTCATACGCGGCAAGGCCATGTCCGGAGCCCCGATCATGAGCGGGATCATCCAGTTGGCCATGCCCGCGGCGGCAGGCATCACGGCCCCGAAGATCATCAGCAGGGCATGATTGGTCACTAGGTTGTTGTAAAGGTCTGGCTCCAGCAATTGCAGGCCCGGCATAAATAACTCCATGCGGATGAGCATGGCGCTGGCCCCGCCCATGAAGAGCATGATGAGGGCGAAAATCAGATACATGGTCCCTATGTCTTTGTGATTCGTCGAGAACAGCCAGCGTCGCAGGCCATGAGGGGGGCCATGATGCTCGTGCTCGTGATCCAAGGTGATTGCGGTCATGGCGGTCTACCTCGTGGGAGAAAGAGTTCGTCCGCGCGCCGGCGCGCCCGGATGCGGGCGGCGCGGCGGTGCGTCCTGGAGCGGATGGGGAAGGGGAAGGGCCGGCATGGGCCTACTTGACGGCCAGGGACCGGCCGGCACGCACGTCGCGAGGCTGAACCAGGTCGCCGGTGTCATTGCCCCAGGCGTTGCGCTCGTAGGTGATGATGGCGGCCAGTTCCAGGTCATTCAGGGTATTCCAGGGCACCATGGCGGTGCCTGTCTTACCGTTCAGCACGATATCCAGGTGGCCTGCGATGGGGCCGGTGGCGATCTTGCTGCCCGCCAGGGCCGGGAAGGCCGGCGCCAGCCCCTGGCCGTTGATTTGATGACATGCGCTGCACTTGCTGTTGTAAAGGTCCTGGCCCTTCGCCATCAGGTCGGCCTTGGTCCAGGTCTTGTCCACGTTCGCCTCGGCGGCGGAGGCCAGCATGACTTGCTTTTGGTGGGCCATCCAGTCGTCAAACTTTTCCTTGGACACGGACTCCACGACGATCGGCATGCGCGAGTGCCAGGTGCCTCAGAGTTCGGCGCACTGGCCGCGGAAGGTGCCTTCGCGATTGAGATCAACCCAGGTCTCGGTGACATAGCCGGGGATGGCATCCTTTTTCACCGCCAACTCTGGCACCCAAAAGGCATGGTTGACGTCGGCGGAGGTGTGCAGGAAGCGGATCTTGGTGCCCACCGGCAAGACCAGGTGATTGTCCACCGCGCGCAGGTAGTCGGTACCGGCCTTGTCCTCCGGGAGGTAGCGGCTCTCGATGCGGACGTGCTTGGGCTGGCCTTCCACCTCCACCTGATGATCCAGGTACTCGTACTCCCACCACCATTGGTGGCCCACGACCTTGACATCCATGAGGTCTTCGCCCTTGGGGACTTCCCAGACCTTCACCAGGGTCTTATGGGCGGAATTGGCTATGGTCAGGTCCACGCCCAGTACCAGGACGGGGACTATCACCCAGGACCAGCGCCCGAACCATGACTCATGGAAATGCTGATCAGCGGCATAGCCCCGGCTCTTGCGGTGATAGACCAGGGAGTAGATGACGAATCCGAAGATGATGACCAGCAGGACCGCGGCAATGGTCGTGGTCATCATATGGATGTCATAGATCTCCTGGGCCACCCCGGCGGCGGGCTCGGGGAAGTTGAACCCCAACTCGGCCGCCGCGTGACCTGCCCAGCAGGTTAAGGATAGCGAGGCGGTGGTGGCCCCGATGCGCTTTACATTCACTGCCAAATCCCCTCTCGTCGTCATTGTCGTACTTGCGAGGCGAGGTCTGGGTCCAGAGCCTCGATTTCTCGGTGTTGACGATTGGCGCCTTAGAAGGCCCAACCTCCTCCTTTTGCCATGCTTGCAAGACCAGGCTTTCCAGCCGATCAAGCCGATACCGACCCAGGCTCCAGCAGCGGGATGGGACCTGGGGATCGGGGCGAAAATCGATTGTTACAAGAATGCGAGAAATCAATTGAAAGCGCAAACTTATTTGATTTGGATCAATATATCAGCATTTACTTGTATATTTCTATACACGCAGCCAAGGACCCGGCAGGCATGGTTGTGGTCTGGCGCTTTGCCAAATCGACTTTTGGGCAAGGATGAAGAGGGGAGATGGCCCAGAAGAAGGCCGAGGGGGGCTAAAACGGCAAGGTCCGCGCTAATTGGCGCGGACCTTGTTTAGAACGAACCCCGGCGGGACCGGGGCGGCTCGGTACCTCCCTGTACCGATGAAGGCCGTTATCTCATTCTAGGTGCAAACGGCGCTGGCCTGACTTACTTGGAAGGAGCGGCGGGGGCGACCGGGGGCGCGGGCGGGGCGTAAGGAACGCCATAGGGTGCGCCGTAAGGAGCATAACCGTAGGGGGCGCCATAGCCGTAGGGGGCGTAGCCGTAGCCATAGTTGTCATAGTAACGGTTGTAACCACGGCCATAGCCACGGCCGCTGCCACCGCCGCTCATGTTCATGCTGAAGTCGCCGTAGCCACTGCCATCACCGAACATGTCGTTCATCATGTTGTTGTTGCCGTAGCCGGGACCACCGCCCCAGGGCCCACCTCCCCAAGGACCACCGCCCCAGTAGGCGGAGGCGGAGGCGGAAACACCCAGCAGGGCGGCGATAGCGGCAGCGGTAGCAAGTTTTTTCATCTGTGTTCTCCGAGGTTGGGTCTGGTTTGCGGCAAGGGAAGGCGTCTTGGCGCGCCGTCCTGGGGAGATAATGTATTAGCATTCGCTAATACTGTCAAGCTTCTCGTCTCAACTCGGGGGCAGAGCCCCCTCCCCGCCCGCCAGGGTATCACCGATGACCGCCAGAGTCAGCCAGGCCTCGCCGGCTTCCTGGCCCTTGATCTGGCGATCGGCGCGGGCGCAGTGCCCCAGGAGGGCCCGCAGCCGGGCGGGCGGCAGGCGACGCAGGGCCGACTTCATGGGGCCCTGGCGATTTTGCCACACACGTTCGGCGCTCAGGAAGGCCTCCAGCGCCCGGGGGCCAGAGCGCGCGGCGAAGGCGGCGCGGGTCAGCAGACGGACCTCGCGGGCCAGCACCCAGAGCACCAGGGGCTCGGCGGTGCCCTCGGCGGCGAGCCCGTCAAGGATGCGGTGCATGCGGGCGCGATCCCCCGCCAGGGCGGCGTCGGGGACATCGAACAGATCATAGCGGGAGCTGTCGGAGATGGCGCGGCCGAGCTGTTCGGCCGTCAGGGGGCCCGCGCCGTGGATCAGGACCAGCTTATCGACCTCCTGGGCGGCGGCGAGCAAATTGCCCTCCACCCGCTCGGCAAGCATGGCGGCGACCTCGGGCCCGGGTTTGAGGCCACGTTCGCGCAGGCGTTGCCCGATCCACTCCACCAGCCGCTGACCTTCCAGGGGCTTGACCTGGAGCAGCACCCCGGCGCGCTCGACCACCTGAATCCATTTGGCCTGGAGTTCCTGATATTCCAGATTGGGCGCCAGGATCAAGAGCCGGTTTTCGGGCCTGGGCTGGGCGCAATAGTGGCGCACCGCCTCGCCACCCTCGCGACCTATCTTACCGGAGGCCAGCCGCAACTCGATGAGCTTAAGATTGGAAAAGAGAGACAGAGACTGGGCCGCCACCGTGAGCAGACTCCAGTCGAAATGGCCGTCCACCTCCAGGATCTCCCGTTCCGCGAAGCCCAGGGCACGGGCCGCCTGGCGGACCTGGCTGGCGGCCTCGCCGAGCTGATAGGGCTCGTCGCCGCACAGCATGACCACCGGCGGCAGCCCTTGCTTGAGGTGGGTGGCTAGCTGGGGAAACGGGATGCGCATGGGCCGGCCGGTCCGGGACTAGCTCGCGGGCAGGGCGGCGCGCAGCATCGCCAGGATCTGGGTGGCCGCGTCCTGGGCCATCTCCGCGTAGAGGATCTCCGCCTCCAGTTGCTTGCCCAGCACCTCCACGTCGGCATTCTCGAAGGTGCGGGAAATCTCCAGGGCGCGGGGTTCGACCAGGACCTTGCCCGTGGCGTCGCGGGCGTCGAAGCGCAGATCCAGGAAGAGTTCCGTGGCGATAATCTTGCCGTTGCGATCCAGGGCCCCGACCCGGGAGCGCCGGGACTCGGACAGGATGCGCACCAGAACCCGGGCGTCCTTGGCCGAGGGGGCCTGTGGCACGGCCGAGAGCTGGAACCGGTCCCGCAGGATCCCTCCAACCAGGGAGCTACCGGGGGTCTCGACGTAGACTGGGCTGAGATTGGGTGGTATGGCCACCGCGCCCCGCAGCTGGAAGCCACAGGCCGTCACCAGGGACAAGGCCATCAGCAGGGCCACCAGCAATCCCAGGCGCGCATCGGCGAGGCGCCCGGCCATCACTGGACCACCAGATTGATCAGCTTGTTGGGGACCAGGATCACCTTGCGCACCTGGGCTTCGCCCAGGAAGCGGCGCACGTTCTCGTTCTCCAGGGCAGCCCTCTCCACGGCCTGGCGATCGGCGGCGGCGGGTACCTGGATCTTACCGCGCACCTTGCCATTCACCTGGATCACATATTCCAGGGTATCCCGCCGCAGGGCCTCCTCGTCCACGGTGGGCCAGGGCGCGCGCAGGATGTCGTCACCCAGGCCCAACTCGCGCCAGAGATGGTGACTCAGGTGGGGCGCGATGGGGGCCAGCAGCCGCAGGACGATGCCAAGCCCCTCGCGCATCACCGCCGCGCCGGCCGGGCCCCGGTCGAGCTTGTGGAGGCTGTTGACCATGGTCATGCAGCCCGAGACCACGGTATTGAACTGATGACGTTCATAATCAAAGAGAGCCTTCCTGAGGGCGGCATGAATCTCGTGGCGCACCTCCCCGGGCGCCAGGCCGTCGCCCGCCTCCCGGCCCTCGCGCGGCTCCTCCTGGGCCAGGGCCCAGACCCGCTTGAGGAAGCGGGAGGCCCCCTCCACGCCCTCGTCATTCCATTCCAGGGACTGCTCCGGCGGGGAGGTGAACATGGTGTAGAGACGCACGGTATCGGCGCCATAGCGATCCGTCAGCACCTGGGGATCGACCCCGTTGTTCTTGGATTTGGACATCTTCTCGATGCCCCCGAAGATCACGGGCTGGCCATCGGCCTGGAGCCGGCCCCTGACCAGTCGGCCCCGCTCGTCCCGTTCCACCTCGACATCCGCGGGGTTGAACCACTGCTTGCGGCCCTCGCCATCCTCGCGATACCAGGTCTCGGCCACCACCATGCCCTGGGTGAGCAGCTTGGCGAAGGGCTCGTCGCAGTCCACCAGGCCCTCGTCCCGCATCAGCTTGTGGAAGAAACGGGCATAGAGGAGGTGCAGGACGGCATGCTCGATACCGCCGACGTACTGATCGACCGGCAGCCAGTAGCGGGCGCGCTCGTCCAGCATGGCGGTATCGCAATGGGGAGAACAGTAGCGGGCGTAGTACCAGGAGGACTCGAAGAAGGTATCGAAGGTATCCGTCTCCCGGGTCTCGCCGCCGCCCAGCTCGGAGAAGGCTGGCATCTTCTTGAGGGGCGAGCCCGAGCCATCGACGATGACGTCCTCCGGCAGCCGCACCGGCAAGTGGATCTCGGCGCGCACCTGGCCATCCGCCCCATGGATCACCGGCAGGGGGCAGCCCCAGTAGCGTTGCCGGGAGACGCCCCAGTCGCGCAGGCGGAAGTTGACGCGCCGCCCGCCCCGGCCCCGCTCCTCCAGCCAGGCGGCGATGGCGGCGCAGGCCAGGGCGGAGTCGAGCCCATCGAAGGGACCCGAATCACGCAGCACCCCCTTTTCGGTGTAGGCCCCGGCCTCGATACCGCAGGGCGAGCCATCGGCGGCGAAGATGACCTGCTTGCGGGGAATGCCGTATTTGGCGGCAAACTCCCAGTCGCGCTGGTCATGGGCGGGGACGGCCATGACGGCCCCGGTGCCGTAGCCCATGAGGACAAAGTTGGCGGCGAAGATGGGCACGGGCGCCCCGGTGATGGGGTGCAGGGCATCCAGGCCGAGGGCATGGCCCTTCTTCTCCATGGTCTCGATCTCGGCCTCGGAGACGCCACCTTGCCGGCATTCCTCGATGAAGGCCGCCAGACCGGGATCGGTTTCGGCCGCCCGCCGCGCCAGGGGGTGTTCGGCGGCGACGGCGACATAGGTCACGCCCATGAGGGTGTCCGGACGGGTGGTGTAGATACCGAGCTTCTCCTCCGAACCGGCGATGCCGAAGTCCATGTGGACGCCCTCGGAGCGGCCGATCCAGTTGCGCTGCATGGCCAGCACCTGGTCCGGCCAGCCGTCGAGGCCGTCGAGGGCGTCCAGGAGTTCCTGGGCATAGGCGGTGATGCGCACGAACCACTGCTCGATCTCGCGCTTCTCCACCGGGGCGCCCGAGCGCCAGCCCTTGCCGTCGATGACCTGCTCGTTGGCCAGGACAGTCCGGTCCACCGGGTCCCAGTTCACCATGGACTTGGCGCGGTAGGCCAGGCCCTTGTCCATGAGGCGCCCGAACAGCCACTGCTCCCAGCGGTAGTAGTCCGGGTCGCAGGTCGCCAGTTCCCGATCCCAGTCATAGCCAAAGCCCAGGCTCTTGAGCTGGGCCTTCATGTAGGCGATGTTGGACTTGGTCCATTGGGAGGGTGGGATGCCGTGCTGAATGGCGGCGTTTTCCGCCGGCAGCCCAAAGGCATCCCAGCCCATGGGCTGCAGGACGTTCTTGCCGAGCATGCGCTGATAGCGGGCGATGACGTCGCCGATGGTGTAGTTGCGCACATGGCCCATGTGCAGCTTCCCGGAGGGATAGGGAAACATGGCCAGGCAGTAGAATTTCTCGCGGCTGGGGTCTTCCACGGCCTTGAAGGATTGGGCTTGTTCCCAGTAGGTCTGGGCCGCCGCCTCGATGGCGCGCGGGTCGTATTCTTGTCGCATGGGTCGGTTTGGCTTCGGGGCGTGGGAAAATCAGGATGCCGCGCGGCGGCGGCGGACGGCCTCGGCGAGTTCTTCCAGCAGGGGTTGCGTGTCATCCCAGCCGATGCAGGCATCGGTAATACTCTGGCCATAGGTCAATTCGGTATCGGGGTGCCAATCCTGGCGGCCGCCGATCAGATGGCTCTCGATCATGGCGCCCATGATGCGGCGATCGCCCCGGGCGACCTGGCCGGCGACGTCCCGGCCCACGTCCACCTGCTTCTGCGGCTTCTTGCGGCTGTTGGCGTGACTGAAGTCGATCATGAGGCGCGGGCGCAGCCCGTCATCCTCCATCTCGTCCGCCGCCATGTTGACGCTCTCGGTGTCGTAATTCGGCCGGGCACCCCCGCGCAGAATAACGTGGGTATCCGGGTTGCCGGCGGTGGCGAAGATGGCGGAGCGGCCTTCCTTGGTGACCGACAGGAAATGATGGGGATGAGCCGCC
>JADZBU010000382.1 GCA_020851955.1 Chromatiaceae bacterium
CCCATGAGCACCAGGATCACCGAGCAACTGACCCCGGCGGGCCGCGCCATCGAGCACGCCTCCTTTGCCATCATCGACCGCGAGGCCGGGCCGCATGGTTACACCGCCGACCAGTGGCCCCTGGTACGCCGCCTGATCCACGCCTCCGCCGATTTTGAGTTCAATGGCCTGACGCGCTTTCATCCGGCGGCGGTCCAGGCCGGCATCGCCGCGCTGCGGGCGGGCCGGCCCATCGTCGCCGATGTCGAGATGATCCGGGTCGGCGTCTCCCGGCCCCGGCTGGCCCATTTCGGCGGCGACATCCATCAATTCATCAACGACGAGGACGTCATCCGCCAGGCCCGTGCCGAGGACAGCACCCGCGCCGTCCAGGCCATGCGCAAGGCCCGGCGCCAGGGCCTGATCGACGGCGGCATAGTGGGCATCGGCAATGCCCCGACCGCCCTGTTGGAGGTGCTGCGCCAGATGGGCGAGGAAGGGGCGCGGCCCAGCCTCATCATCGGCATGCCGGTGGGCTTCGTTTCCGCCGCCGAGTCCAAGGCCGACCTGGCCCAGATCCAGGACATTCCCTGGATCCTGACCCAGGGCCGCAAGGGCGGCTCGACCCTGGTGGTCGCCGCCATCCATGCCCTGCTGGCCCTGGCCGAGGCCCAGGATGCGACCTGACCAGGATCGCCGGCCAGGGGCCCGCCAAGCCGAGGCCCAGGATGCGACCTGCCCAGAACTGGCGGCTAGGGGCTTGCCTAGCCGAGGCCCAGGATGCGGCTTGACCAGAACCGCCGGCCAGGGGCCTGCCACGCCGAGGCCCAGGATGCGGCCTGACCAGGACCGGCGGCCAGGGGCCACCCTTGTCCAGGCTCCCGGTACGGTTAGCCAGAGGCTGGCCGTCGGTGTCGATCTTGAACTCAATCCCGATCTGGTCGCGGTACGCACGCCGCCATCCCGCCCAAGTCCCCGCAGGCCCGCCAAGACCACCCGGGCTGCTCATCCGCCCCAGTCGCGGACTCCCCCGGCATGGTCATGATGGCGCCGGAGAAGCGACGGCGGGGCCTGCGCACCGGCTTCACCACGGGCGCCTGTGCCGCCGCCGCGGCCCGGGCGGCGACGGTGGGGCTGATCGCTGGCCGGGTGCCCGACCAGATTGACTGCCTGCTCCCCAACGGCCAATGGGCCTGCTTTGCCGTGAGCGAGGGCCGCCTGGAAGCGGGCGCGGCCCACGCCGTGGTGGTCAAGGACGCGGGTGACGACCCGGACTGCACGAATGGGGCCCATCTCACCGCCGATATCCGGCCCCTGCCGCGGGCCCCTGGCGAGGTCCGCATTCAAGGCGGCCCGGGCATCGGCACCGTCACCCTGCCCGGCCTGGGGCTGGCGGTCGGGGGCCCGGCCATCAATCCGGTGCCGCGCCGGAACATCGAGGACAACGTCCGCGCCGCCGCCGGTCACTGGCTGGCAGCGCAGGGGCTGGAGGTGACCCTCTCGGTACCCGGCGGCGAACAGATGGCGCTCAAAACCCTCAACGCCCGCCTCGGCATCCTGGGGGGCATCTCCATCCTCGGCACCTCCGGCATCGTCCGCCCCTACTCGACCGCCTCCTTTCGCGCCAGCGTGGTCCAGGGCATCGAGGTCGCCGCCGCCCAGGGCCAGGACACCCTGGTCCTCACCACCGGCGGGCGCACCGAAAAGTTCGTCATGCGGGCCCTTCCCCAGCTGGCTCCCGCCTGTTTCGTGCAGATGGGGGACTTCACCGGCGCCGCCCTCGACACCGCGGTCAAGCAGGGCATCCGCCAGGTCGTCATCGGCTGCATGGTGGGCAAACTCGCCAAGATGGCCCAGGGCGAGACCCTCACCCACGCCCGGCGCGCCGAGGTGGATCGGGGACTGCTGGCGGAACTGGCCCGGGAGTGCGGGGCGCCCGCCGAGGTGTGCCAGGACATCCGCCAGGCCGAGACCGCCCGCTACGCGGCGGAGCGCCTGGCCGAGTTGGGCCTGAGCCCGGCCTTTCACCAGGCCCTGGCCCGGCGTCTGGTGCGAACCCTGACGGATCGCTATCCCGGCCGATTCGCCCTCCAGGTGCTGGTCTGCGATTTCGAAGGCCGGGAGCTGATCGCCTCAGCGTCCTCGGCCCCGACCGATGACCAGAACCCCAGCGCGGCGGGTAAGAGCGATGTCAGCCTTCAGCCACGCCAGCCGCATGAGTTGGCTGCGGTAGCTCAAGCCACTGCTTCTCTTGCTCCCTCCCCCCTTGCGGGGGAGGGTTGGGGAGAGGGGGCCGAAGGGTTACAGAGCGATGTCTGATCCAGCCCCTTTCAACCCCTGCCGCATCATCGGCGTCCTGGACGACGGCCCCGCCGGCCTGACCGCCGCCGCCCTGGCCCATCTCCAGGCGGCGGACCTGGTGATCGGCGGCACCCGCCTCTTGCACCTCTGCGCGGCTCACCTGGCGCCCCAGTCCGAACGCCGCGACCTGACGGGCTGCCTGAGCAGCGTCCCGGCCTGGATCCGCGCGG
>JADZBU010000383.1 GCA_020851955.1 Chromatiaceae bacterium
ACATCATGCAGGGTTATCTCGCCAGCAGCCCGGAGGTGACGGTGCGGGTCAGGGTCAAGGGCGATCAGGCCTTTCTGACCATCAAGGGGGAGTCGCGGGGCGTGACCCGCAGTGAATACGAATACCCCATTCCGGTGGTGGACGCGGAGGAGATGCTGCGCGATCTGGCGGCCCTGCCGCCCATCGATAAGGTCCGGCACCGCATCCCCCTCGGTGGGCACGTCTGGGAGCTGGATGTCTTCGCCGGCGAGAACGCGGGCCTAGTGATGGCGGAGATCGAGTTGTCGGCGGAAGACGAGGCCTTTGTCATGCCCGACTGGGTCGGCCAGGAGGTGTCGGATGATGCGCGCTACTTCAACGTGAGCCTGGCCAAGCATCCCTATCGGCATTGGTGATGCCGTTCTGGCGGCGGCGCGCGGGATACCGCGGCCCTGCGCCGCTGTGCCGCCTCGGCCTGGCCTGCCTGCTGGTCCTGGCGCTCATTGGCGGGGGGGCCACGGCGGGCGAGGTGCCCATCCGCATGGGCCTGGCGGGCCCCCCGCGTAACCTGGACCCGCGGCTGGCCACCGATGCCACCTCCGAGCGGGTCAACCGTCTCCTCTATCGCCGGCTGACGACCTTCGACGCCGAGTCCCTGCCCGCGCCCGAACTGGCGCGCTGGGAGGCGCTGTCGCCCACCCATTACCGCTTTACCCTAGGGGAGCAAGGGCGTGACTTCAGCGACGGTAGCCGTCTGACCAGCGCGGATGTCAAGGCCACCTTCGACTCGGTGCGGGACCCCGCGACCGCCTCCCCCCACCGGGCCACCCTGGCGATCATCACGGCCATCACCACCGAGGGGCCGGACCGTCTCGACTTCCACCTGCGGGAACCCGATCCCCTCTTTCCCGCCTATCTGGGTATGGGCATTCTGCCGGCGGCCCTGATCCAGGCGGGGCACCCCTTCGCGGTGGCGCCGGTGGGCAGCGGGCCCCTGCGCTTCGAAACCTGGCCCCAGCCGGGTCGGCTGGTTCTGAGGCGCCAGCAGGATGGGCAGCTCCTGGAACTGCTGGCCGTCAAGGACCCCAATGTCCGGGTCATGAAGCTGCTGCGCGGCGAGATCGACCTCTTGCAGAACGACCTGTCGCCGGAGTTGATCGGCTATCTGCGCGGTCGGGACGAGGTGCGTGTGGAAAGGGCGCCGGGGGTCAACTTTTCCTATCTCGGCTTCAATCTGGAGGACCCGGTGACGGGTCTGCCACAGGTGCGTCAGGCCCTGGCGCATGCCATCGACCGCGAGGAGATCCTGCGCTACCTCCTCCAGGGCGACGGCCGCCTGGCGACAGGCCTATTCCCGCCGGAACATTGGGCCGCCAGTCCGGATCTCGCCACGCTCGTCTTTGACCCGGAGCGTGCCCGCGCCTTGCTGGCGGAGGTCGGCTATGGTCCGGATCGGCCCCTGCGCCTGAGCTACAAGACCTCCAGCGATCCCTTCCGCATCCGCTTCGCCACCATCATTCAGGCCCAGTTGGCGCGGGTGGGCATCGAGGCACGCATTCAGAGCTACGACTGGGGGACCTTCTTTGGCGATATCAAGGCCGGCCGCTTTCAGCTCTACGGCCTGACCTGGGTCGGCATCCGCACCCCGGACATCTTCCGCTACGTTTTCCATAGTGATTCGGCGCCGCCGGAGGGGGCCAATCGTGGCCGTTACCGCAACCCGGAAGTCGATCGCTTGATCGAGACCGCCCGGGCCGAGCCAGACCTGGGGCGGCAGGCGGGGCTGTACCGTCGGATCCAGGCCCTGATCCTGGCGGACCTGCCCTATGTCCCCCTCTGGTACGAGGACCAGTTTTTCGCGGCCCGTCGCGAGGTCCGGGGCTACCGACTGGCGCCGGATGGCAACTATGACGCCCTGATGACGGTCGAACTGCACCGGGAGACCCTGCCCGGGGCTGGGGTGAAGTAGCCTGGCCTGTCGCCCTCGGGCGGATCGGGCGGGGTGGCGTCAGCCGGCGCGGTCGCCACCAAGTCCCCGGCTGGCGGCGATTTTGCCTTCGGAAACGGATCGCCCCCCAAGGCGGTTGCTCAGGTTGCGGATTCCATGGACAATTGGAGCAACTTAAGCCAGGGTAGCCACCGTGATCGATCCGGAAGGTTTTCGCCCAAACGTGGGCATCATTCTGTGCAACGCCGAGCGCCAGCTCTTCTGGGGCCGGCGCATTGGTCAGAATGCCTGGCAGTTTCCCCAGGGCGGTATCCGCACCGAGGAATCCCCGCTGGATGCCATGTTTCGCGAACTGGAGGAGGAGGTGGGGTTGCAGCCTCATCAGGTGACCCTGCTCGGCAGCACCCGGGGTTGGTTGCGTTACCGCCTCCCCAAGCGCTTTATCCGCCACCACTGCGGCCCCGTCTGCATTGGCCAGAAACAGCGCTGGTTCCTGTTGCGGGTGGATTGCGGCGAGGATGCCTTTTGCCTCGACCGTTGCCGTAAGCCGGAATTCGATGGCTGGCGCTGGGTGCGTTACTGGCAGCCCCTGCGCGAGGTGGTCTATTTCAAGCGCCATGTTTACGAACAGGCCCTGGATGAGCTAAGCCCCCTCCTCTATCCGGAAGGGGTACCCGAGCGGCATGGGTTCCTGTCCCGGCCAGACCAGAATCCGATGTTGTAACGGCCGGGGGATGCTGGGCGTGAGCCCTGACCGAGCGGGATGCCTTCGTCACGCGCCCTCACGCCTTGAGATGTAAATTTTCCACGGATTAGCCAGGCTTGGCGCGCGGCCCACCCCGCCATCGCCCTTGACTGATTTCCTCCTCACGGCCCCTTTTTCCGGATGCTGTTTTCATGCTGGAGCAACTTCTCCGTATCGTCCAAGAGGTCAACGAGGCCCCGGATCTCGAAAAGGCTCTGGCCATCATCGTCCGCCGGGTCAAGAAGACCGTCGGTGCCGATGTCTGCTCCGTCTATCTCAGTGACTTTGACAAGCGCGAGCATGTGCTGCAGGCCACCGATGGCCTCAACCGCTCCGCGGTCGGACGGGTGCGGCTGCCGCTGAACCGGGGCCTGATCGGCTTGGTCAGCGAGCGCGCCGAGCTGGTGAACCTGGACGACGCCTCCACCCACCCCCGGTACATGTTCATCCACGAGACGGGGGAGAAACGCTACCGGGGCTTCCTGGGCGTGCCCATCATCCAGAACCGGCGGGTGCTGGGGGTCCTGGTCCTGCGCCACCGCGAGGCACGCCGCTTCGGGGATGACGAGGTGACCCTGGTGGTCACCATCGCCTCGCAATTGGCGGGGGCCATCACCCATGCCCGCGCCAGTGGCGAGTTGGCCCGCCTGCAGGGGGCGGAGGACCTACCCAACCGTTTTCTCCAGGGTCTGGCGGCTTCCCCCGGCATCGCCATCGGCACGGCGGTCGTGGTCTATCCCCTGGCGGATCTGGATGCGGTACCCGACCGGGTGGCGGGGGACCCCGCCCAGGAGGAGGCGGCCTTCCGCGCCGCCGTCGCCGCCGTGGTGCGGGAGATCGAGCATTTCGCCAAGCGTTCCGCTCGGTCCCTGCGCCCGGAGGATCGCGCCATCTTCGATGCCTGGCGCCTCATGTTGGAGAGCGATATCCTGCTCGATGGCACGGTCGAACAGATCCGGGCCGGCAACTGGGCCCCCGGCGCCCTGCGCCAGGTCATCGCCGAGCATGCCCGCGTCTTCCAGGCCATGGATGACCCCTATCTGCGCGAGCGCGCCTCGGATGTGCGCGACCTGGGGCGGCGCATCCTGATGCACCTGCAGAACGTGGAACCCCGGCACATCGCCTATGGGCCGGACACCATCCTGGTGGGCGAGGAAATCAGCGCCATGCAGCTCGCCGCCGTGCCCCGTGAATGCCTGGCGGGCATCGTCTCGATCAAGGGTTCCAGTTCCTCCCATATCGCCATCCTCGCCCGCGGCCTGGGGGTGCCCGTGGCCATGGGCGTGGCGGATCTGCCGGTGGGTCGCCTGGAGGGCAAGGAGGTGGTGGTCGATGGCTACCGGGGCCGCGTCTATCTTGCCCCCGGCCCGGTGGTGCGGGCGGAATATCAACGGCTGCGCGATGACGACCTGGCCCTCACCAACGAACTGGAGAATTTACGGCCTCTGCCCTCGGAGACCCCCGACGGCTATACCGTGCCCCTCTTTTTGAACAGCGGCCTGGTATCGGAAAATCGTCCCATTGGTATCGAACAGGCCGACGGCATTGGCCTCTATCGCACCGAGCTGCCCTTCCTGGTGCGGGACCGTTTTCCCGGAGAGACGTCGCAGTACAACAATTACCGGCAGGTGCTGGAGACCTTTCACCCCCGCCCGGTGACCATCCGCACCCTCGACATCGGCGGCGACAAGCCCTTGCCCTATTTCCCCATCGAGGAGTCCAACCCCTTTCTGGGCTGGCGGGGGATTCGCATTACCCTGGATCACCCGGACATCTTCCTCACCCAGGCCCGCGCCATGCTGCGGGCCAACCTGGGCCTGGGCAACCTGCAACTCCTCTTGCCCATGATCAGTTCGGTGGGGGAGGTGGACGAGGCCAAGCGCCTGATTCGCCGCGCCCGCGACGAGTTGCGGGAAGAGGGCCACGAGATCGAGATGCCGCCATTGGGCGTCATGATCGAGGTGCCGGCGGCCGTCTATCTGATCGAGCCCCTGGCGCGCCGGGTCGATTTTCTCTCCGTGGGCACTAACGACCTCACCCAGTACCTGCTGGCGGTGGACCGCAATAATTCCCACGTCGCCAAGCTCTTCGATGAACTCCACCCCGCCGTCCTCAAGGCCCTGGAACTGGTGGTGGCCGGCGCCCGCGCCCATCATCGCGAGGTCAGTATCTGCGGCGAGATGGCCGGCAATCCCCTGGCCGTGCCGCTCCTCATCGGCATGGGGGTGCATTCCCTGAGCATGAGCGCCGGCAGCCTGCTCCGGGTCAAGTGGGTGGTGCGCAACTTCAGCCGCGCCAAGGCGCGTGAATTGGTGGAGATCGCCCGGCAATGCGAGGACGCTGGCTGCGTGCGGCGTCTGATGATGGAAGCCCTGGAAGAGGTCGGGCTTATCGGTCTGGTGCGGCCGGGGAAGTGACGTTGGCATCAAGGGGCGGCTGTCAGGTCCGCCCAGGCGCTCTAACCTTGCCGCCCGGCGCCGCGGCCTTGCTGGAGATTTGTCCTCATGGCCATTAAAGCCGACCGCTGGATTCGCCGCATGGTCGCGGAAATGGGCATGATCGAGCCCTTCGAGCCCGGTCAGGTGCGGGAATCCCCCGCCGGCGACCGGCTCATTTCCTACGGCACCTCCAGCTACGGCTACGATATCCGCTGCGCCGATGAATTCAAGATCTTCACCAACATCAACTCCGCCATCGTCGATCCCAAGAACTTCGACGCCAACAGCTTCGTGGATCTCAAATCCGACGTCTGCATGATCCCCCC
>JADZBU010000384.1 GCA_020851955.1 Chromatiaceae bacterium
AGCAGGAACTCGCGTGCGGCAAGACGGGCTGCCGTGTCGTCGGTCAGGAGCAAGTCCGCGCCATACTCTTCGGCAATCTGAAGCGCCTGGGTTTCACCGGCATCTAGGGGCATCAGGCGCGAAAGCGCCGCCAGGGCGGGACTCGGGGGATGCCGTGGCCTGATGCGGGAGAAGGACGGATTCGGCAGGTCGAAGAGGTGCGGCCGGTGCCGCAGCGCCTCAGCCCACACTACCTCGGGCACCAGCACCGCGGGGAAGTCGCAGAGCAGTCGGAGCGAGTCCAATTCGTCGAGATGAATCAAGGGCCCCGCATCGCAAACGACAACGTGGGCGATGCGGCTAGCCGTCGCCACGCAGACCCCACTCCAGATCCTCGCGAACGAAGGTCTCGCTCAGCTCCGCGCTGTGCGAACTCAAGTAGCGACGCAGTGCATCGGTGAGGATCTCGTCGAGGTCGCTCGCCCAGCCGTCGCGGATCAGGATCGCCGCTTGCTGTGCCAAGCGATCGGGGATATCAGCCTGAATGGATGTCGTCATGGGTAATTCAGTTGATGCGCTCGGTGGCCAAGTGAAGGAAAGGGTAACCGATGGGGTAAGGGAAAGTAACCAGCCCGCACCAGCATGGAGGGCGTCCGGGCCGCCCGGCTCGCTGGGTCGCCCGCCAGGCGGCATCTTTCCCTACTTACTCGCTTTCCCCTCCACCCGCTCCCGGACCCGCTCGCGAATCGTTTCGCTCACCCGATCGGAGAGTTGCAGGCTGGTCAGAAGGGCGGGGATGTTCTCTTCCAGCTTGATGTTGAGATTGATGAGCCGCCCGTCCTCGATGGCCGGGTTGCGGCCGCTCAGGTGCAGGGCGAGCAGGAGCTTGCCGTCTTCCTCGTAGCTCAGGTCACTGTCGAGTTGGTCGAATTGGAAGTCGTCGAGGGCCTGGACTACCAGTTGCAGGGCGGGATTGGCGGCGCCGTACTCGCGCAGGCCCTCGGAGCGGAACTGGAGTTGACCGCCGGGGGCGCGGGCGAAAACCCTGCCCTCCTGGATGGTGATGCCCTCGGCACCGAGGCGCACCGGCAGCCGTCCCTCCAGAGTCCCGGCGCCGCTGAGCCCTTCCGTCGGATAGGCCGCCAGCAGGGACGCCAGCTCCACACCCTCGAAGCGCACCGGCAGGGTCGGGCGGCCCTTACCCACCGTCAGCGAGCCAGGCTCCAGCCAGACGCGCCCGCCAAAGAGCCCCGCCTCGGCCTGGCGCCAGGACAGGGTGCCCGCGCCGGGCGCCTCCAAGGTCGCCTGGTACTGGCCGACCAGGGTCAGGGGGCCCAGGGTCAGGCCGACGTTGGCCTCCGACAGGCTCAGGCGGAGCAGGTCCAGCCGCAACTCCCGCGCCGTCAGTACCCCGGTCAGTTGCCCGGTGAGGCCCGTGAAGGCGATGCGGTCCTGGATACCCGACAGGCCGTCCAGGTCCAGGGTCAGGTCCCCGCGCCAGGGCTTGGCCGCCGGGGCTGTCAGGTTCAAGGTCACCCGCGCCGTCCCGCCGTCCAGGCTCAGCAGCGTCGGCCAGTCGATGAGGACCGCCGCCAGGGGATTGCCGGTGGCAAAGGCCAGATCCGCTCCCGGCACTTGGGCTACCAGGCCCGCCTGGGCATCCCAACACAGCGTCAGCGGGGCGGCGAACCCGCTGGCGGCGCTCATCTCGCCCTGGAAGGCGAGACGGTCCAGGCCGGCGTCGAGATCCCCGCTGAGCGTCCAGGCCTGGGGGTGCAGGGCCGGGTGGCCGACGGACCCGGCGCTCAGTTCCACCAGCCCGCGGATCGCCAGCGCCGGGCCTGGGGTCGCCCCGTCTCCGGCATTCAGGTTCCCCAGGAGGAGCACGTCCGCGCTCAGGTCGCTGAAATCCAACCCGGCCAACGTCATTCGGGGCCACTGGGCCAGCAACCGCCCCTTCCAGGTGTTGCCCCGTGCGGCCGAGACCACCTCGCTCTCCAGCCGCAGGGGGCCGGCCTCCCAGCGGCAGGCGCCGGTGGGGCAGGGCAGATCCAGTTGCACCCGTTCAATTCGGGTGACGCGCGTCAGCCACACCAGGTTGGCGAGGAGGGGCTGGAAGTCCGTCGGCGCCGCCGGGGGTAGGAGGGGGTCCGCCGGGCCGGCTCGCCAGTCCACCTTTAGTTGGGCGATGTCCAGCAGCTCCAGGCGGGGCTGGCCCTTCCCGAGTCCCGCCCAGGTCAGGCGCAGGTCCCGGGCATGGAAACGTATCTGGTCGCCAGCGGGCAGGGTCCGGGCCAGGGCCAGGCGGTCCAGGTGCAGTTCCCCGAGGGCCAGGCGCGGGTGCCCCCACTCCAGCAGTTCCAGACCCGAGGCCCGCCAGGCCCAGGCCCCGCCCAGGGCGACGGCCAGACCGAGCAAGAGGGACAGCACCAGCACCCAGCGGGTGAGAAGCCGCCCGCGCGATAGATGCCTCATGGCGACTCCCGCCGTTCAGGCGTGCTTGATGACCAGGGATTCCAGGATGGTGGCGATGCGCCCCGCCCCGTCGAGGGCCGTCTCCAGACGGTCCAGCAGGTGGGACCAGCGCAGCAGGGGCAGGGGATGGGCGGCTTCGGCCTCTTCTTCATAGAGCTCGCCCAGGGCCACCAGCAGCAGGCTGTCGGTCTCCTCGGTGAGGCGCTCGACGGCGGCGATCTCGGCGGCGATGGTGTCCCCGCGCCGCAGCCGCTCCAGCATGCGCGCCGTCAGGGTCAGCATCTCCCCCAGGCTCCCGGCCAGGGACAGGGCCGCCGGTCGCGGCGCGGTAAAGCCGTAGAGGCTGGCTCGCGCCGCCACCGCCACCAGGGCGCGGGTGGTCTCCTCCAGGGCCAGGCTCAGGGCGTGGAGGTCGGCGCGTTCCAGGGGCAGGAGCCGCGTCAGGCCCAGTTCCCGGCCCACCTCCCGGAAGGTCAGGCGCGCGGCCTGTTCCAGGTCGCGCACCCGGCCCGCCGCCGGAGCCGCGGCCGCCGGGTTCGCCAGCAGGGCCTCCAGCTCCCGGCTGGCGGCGATCAGCAGGCTGAACTGCCGTTCCAGCAGGGGGCCGAAGGGAAAGGCGGGACCCAGCAGCGAAAAGGCCATGGGCGACTCCTAGGACGCCAGGGACGCCCGCCGCCGGCCTGCCAGCCAGCGGGCGAACTGGCCCAGGTAGAGGTAGAAGACCGGCGTCACGTAGAGGGTCAGGAGCTGGGAAAACAGCAGGCCCCCCACCACCGCCACGCCCAGGGATTGGCGTGCCTCGCCCCCCGCCCCCCAGCCGCTGGCGATGGGCAGGGTGCCGAGCAGGGCCGCCAGGGTGGTCATCATGATGGGCCGGAAGCGGGTCAGGCAGGCGGTATGGATGGCCGCCAGGGGCTCCAGGCCCCGGGTGCGCTCCGCCTCCAGGGCGAAGTCCACCATCATGATGCCGTTCTTCTTGACGATGCCGATGAGCAGGATGATGCCCACGTAGGCGTACATGTCCAGCTCCAGACCCAGCAGCTTTAGGGATGCCAGGGCGCCGAAGGCCGCCAGGGGCAGGGCGGTGAGGATGGTCAGGGGGTGCAGGAAGCTCTCGTAAAGAATCCCCAGCACGATGTAGATAATCACCAGGGTGATGATCAGCAGAAAGCCCATGCTGGACAGGGAGGCCTGAAAGGCCTGGGCGGTGCCCTGGAAGACGGCATGGACGCTCGCCGGCAGGGTCTCGTGGGCCAACTGGTTGATGGACTCGATGACGGGGCCGATGGAGGCCTGGGGCTTGAGATTGAAGGAGATGGTCGCCGAAGGCAGTTGCCCCAGGTGGTTGACGGTGCGCGGCGCCTGGGTCTCCGTCAGGCGCGCCACCGACCGCAAGGGCACCAGGGCGCCGCTCTCCGCCCGCAGGTAGAGGCGGTCCAGGGCATCCGGGGCCTCGCGGTGGGCCGGGTCCAGTTCCAGGATGACGTAGTAATAGTTGGCAGCAGCATAGATGGTCGAGACCTGCCGACGGCCATAGGCGGAGTAGAAGGCATCCTGGATCTGGAGCGGGGACAGCCCCAGGGCCGCCGCCTTGTCCCGGTCCAGAGTGATCTCGACCCGGGGCTGGCGCACCTGCAGGTCCGATTTGACGTCGATGATGGCGTCCAGCCCCCGGAGCTTGTCCTCCATGATGGCGCCATAGTGCTGCAACTCCGTCAGGTCGTCGCCTTGCAGGGCCAACTGCCACTGGGCGCTGGTCAGGCGCGAGCCGATGGTGATGAGGGGCGGATTCACCAGGGAGACGATGAGGCCGGGGATTTGGTTCAAGGGCGGGCGCAGGCGGGCGATGATCTCATCCACGGAGTGGACCCGTTCCTCCGCCGGGGGCAGGCTCAGGAAGGCGATGCCGGTGCTGTCGCCCATGAGGCCGACGATGGAGGCGATGTTCGCCATCCGGGCGTCCGGGTCCGCCAGCAGCACCTGGTTGAGCTGCTCCTGATGGCGGCGCATGTCGGTGAAGGAGGTGCGGTCGTCGATCTGGGAGAAGATGCGGAAGAAGCCCTGATCCTGGGTCGGAATGAAGCCCTTGGGCAGGGCCTGGAACAAGAGCACCGTGCCGACCAGGGTCGCCAGGGTCAGGATCAGCATCAGGCCCCGGTGGCGCAGGCTGAAGCTCAGGGAGTGGTCATAGCCCCGCAGCAGCCCGGCGAAGCCGCCCTCGAAGAGCCGCGCCAGCCGCCCGCTGGGCTTGAGCGCCGTCCCCGCCAGCAGGCGGCTCGCCAGCATGGGCGTCAGGCTCAGGGACAGGAAGCCCGACAGCAGGATGGCGGCGGTGATGGCCACGGCGAACTCCCGGAACAACCGCCCCAGGATGCCCTCCATGAAGAGGATGGGGATGAAGACCGCCGCCAGGGAGAGGGTCATCGACAGCACGGTGAAGCCGATCTCGCGGCTGCCGCGCAGGGCCGCCTCCAGGGCGCCCTCGCCAGCCTCCATGCGGCGGATGATGTTCTCGAGCACCACGATGGCGTCATCCACCACGAAACCGATGCTCAGGGTCAGGGCCATCAGGGACAGGGTGTTGAGGCTATAGCCCAGCATCGCCATGACGATGAAGGTCGCGATCAGGGCCAGGGGAATCACCAGGCTGGGGATCAGGGTCGGCCGCCAGGCGCGGATGAAGAGGAAGATCACCGCCACCACCAGCGCCAGGGTCAGGACCATGGTCAACTGGACGTCCACCACGGAGGCGCGGATGAAATCACTCTGGTCGTAGAGCACCTCCAGGGTCGCCGCCCCCGGCAGGGCCGCTGCCAGCCCCGGCAGCTTGGCCTTGATGGAGTCCGTAAGGCGCACGGCGTTGGCCCCCGCCTGCTTGCGCACCCGCAGGAAGACCGCGTCCTGGACCTCGCCGTTCTTGATGGACCAGGCGTGGGTGAGGTCCTTCTCGACGCCATCCACTACCTCGCCCAGGTCCCCCAGGCGCACCGGGTTGCCGCCGCGATAGCGCACCACCAGGTCGCGGTAGGCCGCCGCATCCAGCAGGCGCCCCTCCGGGTTGAGGGTATAGGCGGTCACGTCCCCCTCCAGGGTGCCCCCGGGCAGGTTGACATTGCCCGCCCGCAGGGCCTCCGCCACCTCGTCGATGCCGATGCCCCGTTGGGCCAGGGCGTCCGGGTTCACCCGCACCCGCACGGCGTATTTCTGGGGCGGCGCCAGGTCGATCTGGCCTACCCCCTCGACCATCGAGAGGCTCGCCATGATGCGGCTCTCCGCCAGGTCCGACAACTCCGTCAGGGGCAGGGTCAGGGAGGTCAGGGCCAGCATCATGACCGGCATGTCCGCCGGGTTCACCTTGACATAGGTGGGCGGATTGGGCATCTCCGGGGGCAGCACCCCCATGGCCGCCGCGATGGCGGCGCTGATGTCCTGGGCCGCCGCGTCGATGTTGCGCGACAGGGCAAACTGGACATTGATGGTGGTCGTCCCCAGGGCCGAGGTCGAGGTCATGGAGTCGATGCCGCTGATGGAGGCGAACTGCTTCTCCAGGGGCAGGGCCACCGCCGCCGCCATGATCTCGGGGTTGGCGCCAGGCAGGTTGGCGGTGACGCTGATGGTGGGGAAATCGACCGAGGGCAGATTGCTGATCGGCAGCCGGTGGTAGGCGATGAGGCCAAACAGGAGCAGCGACAGCATGACCAGGGTGGTCATCACCGGCCGCCGAATGAAGAGCTCCGAGAGATTCACCCGGTCAGGCCCTCACCGCCCCACGACCTTGAGGGTGCTGGCGGGCTTGAGCTTGTTCTGGCCCTCGACCACCACGGCGTCTCCCGGCTGCAGGCCGGTCAGGATCAGGGTGCGCGTCTCCAGGTTTTTGCCGGTCTTCACCGGCCTCAGCTCCGCCTTGGCATCGGCCCCGGCCAGGAAGACACAGGTCCCCTGGGGACACTTCACCACCGCCTCGCTGGGCACCAGCAGGGCGTCGGGGATGGTCCGCAAGACCAGGCGTACCCGCACGAACTGGCCGGGCCAGAAAAAGGCGTCCGGGTTGTCAAAGCGCGCCTTGAGTTTGATCATGCCCGTCGCCGGGTCCACCGTATTGTCGATGAAATGCACCACCCCGCCGCCCCGGGACTCACCCGAGGCCGTCACCTTCGCCGTCACCTCCAGGCGTTCCGCCTTGAGGGCCTCCAGCACCTCCGGCAAGCGCGCCTCCGGCAGGGCGAAGACGATGAGGATGGGATCGATCTGGTTGACGACCACCAGGGGTGTCCGGTAGGCCTCCACGAAGGCCCCGGCGTTGGCCAGGTAGGCCCCGGCCCGGCCGGGGATGGGCGAATGGACCTGGCAATAGGCCAGATTCAGTCGCGCCTGTTCCACTTCCGCCTCCTGGGCCAGGATCGCCTGCCGCAGGACCATGGCGGCATTGGTGAACTGCTCGGCCTGGGAGCGGGATACCGTGCGCTTGGTCTCCAGGGCCGCGTAGCGATCGGCCTCGTCCTGGGCGAATTTCAGCTCGGCCTGGGTCCGCGCCAGTTGGGCCTCGGCGGAGCGCAGCTTGGCCTCGAAGGTGGCGGGGTCCACCGAATAGAGGAGATCCCCGGCGGCCACGGCCTGGCCCTCCTCGAAGTGACGCGTCAGGATCTGGCCGCCGACCCGGGGCAGCAGGGTGGTGGAATTGGACGCCTCGGCGCGGCCCACCTCCTCCACCGCCACGGGCACGGCCTCGGTGGCGACCGCCAGGGTGACCACGGGCACGGGGGGCGGCGGGGCCGGGGCCCGCGCCTGCTCGCAGGCGGCCAGGCCCAGGAGGGTCATCAGGATCAAGGGGAGGGCGGTCGAATATCGCATGGGCATGGCTGGCAAATCCCGGCGCCCGGGAAGACCTGGAGCGGTGATGTTAGTCCCGCGGTCGGCCCCAGTACAAGCGTCAGCAGGCCGCATGACGCGGCTCAGTGCAGGACGGACGGGGCGAGGGTCACCAGCCCTGAGTCCGTGGTCGGGGGCCTAATCTCGTAGCGATAGTGCTTGATCTGGCGGCGGATGTTGCGCTGGATGATGACGCCGAGCACCCGCCACTCCAGGCCGGTGAGGTCGATCTCGGGATAGAGGTCGTTGAGGGCGACCAGGGTCTCCCGGCCCGTCGCGTCGCGGCGGTACTGGCGGAACCAGCGGACGCCCTCGACCTCGACGAAGACGTGCATGCCGTCGACGCAGCTATCCTCGGGGCGGATGACCACGATGCACTGGTCCGGGAATTCCGGCTCCATCTCGTTACCCAGGACCTGGAGGGCGTAGGGTTCGCTCAGGCTGCAACCGGTGAAATCAAAGGTGTCGTCCGTCATGGGGGCTATCTCGGGCTGGCGCTAAAGTCTCATTAAAAGCCAAAAAGCGGTGCGAGCGCCAGACGCGATGACCTCTCGGGTCGCGCCCTCGGCTATCATCATCCCCCTCGTGGCCCCAGCAGGGGGTCCAAGGAGTCCAGTTGCGGAGCACCATGATCACCAATGCCACCGAACGGGTCCATAAGGACCGCCGCGATGCCCACAATCTGCGGGCCATGCTCCCCTATCTGTGGGAGTTTCGTGGCCGGGCCCTCTTGGCCCTCGCCTGCCTGGTGTTGGCGAAGGTGGCGAACGTGGGGGTGCCGCTGGTGCTGAAGGACATCGTCGATGCCTTCGAGCCGGGCCAGACCCAGGCCTTGATACTGCCCGTCAGTCTGCTGCTGGCCTATGGCCTGCTCAAGCTGTCCGCCACCCTCTTCAACGAGTTGCGCGATATCGTCTTCGCGCGGGTCCGTTACCGGGCCATGCGCCGGCTCTCGACCCGGGTGCTGGAGCATCTGCATCGGCTGTCCCTGCGCTATCACCTGGAGCGCCAGAGCGGGGCCATCAGCCGGGATCTGGAGCGGGGGACGCGCTCGGTCAGTTCCATCCTCAACTACCTGGCCTTCAGCATCCTGCCGGTCCTGGTGGAGTTCGGCCTGGTGGGGGCCATCCTGCTGTCCCGCTACGAACTGGCCTTTACCCTGGTGACCTTCGGTGCCGTGGCCCTCTATGCCCTCTTTACCTTCGCCGTCACCGAGTGGCGCATGGATTATCGCCATCAGATGAACCGGCTGGATTCCCAAGCCAACAGCCAGGCCTTCGATAGCCTGATCAATTACGAGACCGTCAAGTATTTCGGTAACGAGGGCCTGGAGTCACGGCGGTATGACGGCACTCTCGATGCCTGGGAGGAGGTGGCGGTCAAGAGCCAGACCTCAATGTCCCTGCTGAACTTCGGCCAGGGCGGCATCATCGCCCTGGGCGTGACCCTGATCCTCTGGCTGGCCGCCCGCGGGGTGGTGGCGGGCCAGATGAGTATCGGTGACCTGGTGTTGGTCAACGCCCTCCTGCTGCAGATCTTCATTCCGCTGAATTTTCTGGGGATCGTCTATCGCCAGATTAAATATGCCCTGGCGGACATGGACCTGGTGTTCAAGTTGCTGGAGCGGGAACCGGAGGTGCGGGACGCCCCCGACGCCCGGCCCCTGGTCCTGGGGCGGGGCGCCATCCGCTTCGAGGGGGTCGCCTTTCATTACCAGCCGGAGCGGGCCATTCTGCGCGACCTTAGTTTCGAGATCGGCCCTGGCCAGAAGGTGGCGGTGGTGGGGCACAGCGGGGCGGGGAAATCGACCCTCTCCCGGCTCCTGTTTCGCTTCTACGACGTGACGGGCGGGCGCATCCTGATCGATGACCAGGACCTGCGCGGCGTGACCCAGGACAGTCTGCGGGCGGCCATCGGCATCGTGCCCCAGGATACGGTGCTCTTCAACGACAGCCTTTATTACAACATCGCCTACGGGCGCCCGGAGGCGACCCGGGACGAGATCGAGCGGGCGGCGGCCATGGCCCATATCCGGGACTTCATCGAGAGCCTGCCGGAGCGCTGGGACACGGTGGTGGGGGAGCGGGGGCTCAAGCTCTCCGGGGGCGAGAAGCAGCGGGTGGCCATTGCCCGGGCCATCCTCAAGCACCCGCGCATCCTGGTCTTCGACGAGGCGACCTCCTCCCTGGACAGCGCCACCGAGCAGGCCATCGGCCGGACCCTGGCCGAGGTGGCGGAAAACCATACCACCCTGGTCATCGCCCATCGCCTGTCCACGGTGGTGGACGCGGGCCAGATTCTGGTGCTGGAGGCCGGGTGCCTGGTGGAGCAGGGGACGCACCGTGAGCTGCTGGCCTTGGGCGGCCGTTATGCCGGTATGTGGGAACTGCAGCGGCGCGAGCGGGAGCAGGCCTTGGGGGCGGGAGCGGGCTGATGGGCGATCTGGCCCCGGATCCACCGCGAAACCGCCTCCTGAACCGGTCCCCCGGCCGTCGGGTCGCACCCGGCTCGCGCCTCGCCGCGGTCGGGGTGAGCCTTGCCTTCCGCCCCGGCCTCCCCAACTAGCGCCAGATATGCCTAATTCCTCCTTCATTGCGACCCAGGCGTTGACCTCCGAGGGGCCAGGGCGGCGGCTGGCCGGGGGGGTCCTGGGGGGGGTGGGCCTGACGGTGCCGCTGCTGGCCCTGGTCACGGGGTTA
>JADZBU010000385.1 GCA_020851955.1 Chromatiaceae bacterium
AAGGCCTCGATTGCCGCCATCCCGGCGGTCATCATCCTGACCCTGGTGGGGTCGCTGGTGATGACCATCCTCGGGAGTCTCTTTGGCGGGCCCGTCCGTCACATTTAGGGGCCGGGATATTGGACCGGCTATCGGAGCGTTTCAACGCCGCCCTGGCCCTGGCGGCGGCCGCCCACCAGGGGCAGATCCGCAAGGGCACCGAGAACGCGGCGGGCCTGCCCTTGCCCTACATCACACACCCGGTGGCCGTGGCCGCCCTGGTCCAGCGGTATGGCGGCGCCGAGGCCCAGATCCTCGCGGCCCTGCTCCATGATGTCCTGGAGGATGCCGGGCCGGATTGGGCGCAACCCATTCGGGACCGCTTTGGACCCGAGGTGCTCGAGCTGGTGGAGTTCTGCACCGATGGCCTGCCGGATGCGGCGGGCCTCAAGCCGCCCTGGCGTACGCGCAAGGAGGCCTATCTGGCCCACCTGCGGGCGGCGGTCGGCCCGGGCGTGTTGGTGTCCGCTTGCGACAAGCTGGCCAATTTGCAGGCAATCCTGCTGGACCTGACGGAGATGGGCGAGGGCGTTTGGGATCGCTTCACGGGTGGCAAGGCGGGTTCGCTCTGGTACTACCAGGAACTGGTGGCCGCCTTTGCCGGGCGGGTGCCGGAACCGCTGGCGGTGGCCCTGCGGCGGGATCTGGCGAGCGTGTTGGCGGTGACCAGCCCCAGAGGCCCGGGGGGGCATCCCCAAGGGGAAGGCTAGGGCAGGTAGGCGCTCAGAACCTTGCCTGTAGGGATTCCACCAGGAGCCGGAAGGGTCCGGCCTGGCGGTCGGCGATGAGGAGGCCGAAGACCCGGATCCGCGCCGGGTCTAGGGGCGGGGCCGGCACCGGGCGGCCCCGAAAGCTGGGCTGGAAGGCGGCTAGCGGCAAGGATACCTCCAGCCACTCCCCGGCCTGGGTCGTCACCTGCGCCTGGTATTGGACGCCGTCAAAGGCGTCATCGGTGCGGATGCCAAACTTGTAGGTCTGGCCATCGCCCTGGAGGCGCAGGATGAGGGCGGTGGCCCCCGCCAGACCATAGTCCCGGGGCCGGGCGCGGCTGGAGGCGAAGCCGCCGTTGTTGGCCAGGGACACCTCGCCGCTGAAGACCAGCCCCGCGGGCGTCACCTGGACCTGGCTGGCGGAGACGCCGCCCATGACCTGATCATCGACCGAGGTCCAGCCTTGGGCCTGGGTGGGGTCGCGAAAGTCGATGACCAGGCGGGTGGAGTTGGGTGACTCGGCGCTCATTGAGGACTCCGTAATCAAGAGGACGCAGAGCAGGGCCGCGCCAAGCCCGTGGGGGGTCAACACTGGTCAGGCCCAGGGCCAGGGCCAGGGGCGCCCCTCACCCGGAGCGGCTGCGCCATGATTGCGGGTACCTCTGGCGAGAGCCAGGCGCCGATAGGGCGTAGCAGGATCGGCAGGGCGGCCACCCCATCGTCGCCTTCGACGATCGGGCTCCAACCCTCATGCTGGGTAGTAGATGACGACGCCATTTTGGGGATTTTACAGAGGTTCCACAGCTTGGCGACCATGTTGTGGGTGGCCTTGCTCATGCGATTGGTCGGATGGCGTCCAGGAGTTGGGCGGCGGTGACGATGGGCGGGCTGAACCCGGCGCTCAGGGCCAGCAGGTCCGCGTCGCCGGTGACGAGGAATTGGGCCTGGCCGGCGATGGCCAGCTCCAGGAAGGGCCGGTCGAAGGGGTCGCGGCAGATCGGTGTGTCGGGTACCGGGGCGGGAATGGTCACCGTCTCGCACCAGGGCAGATAGTCTGCCAGCAACTCTTCCTGTTCGGCGGCACTGAGCTTGAATTTCGGGTAGCCCAGGGCGCGCAGCAGTTCGTCGGCGGTGGCTGTCGCGATCAGGGGGAGGATGCGGCCCTCCTGCCAGGCCAGGCGCAGGGCCCCGGGCTTGCCGCCGCCGAAGACCAGCGCGGACAGCACCAGGTTGGTGTCGAGGACGACCCGGGGGGCCGATGGGGCTGGGCTCAAGGTGCGGGCACTCAGGAGGGATCGGTTCGGCGTGCCCAGGCGACGGCCTGGTCGATGTCCTGGCCGGTCAGATTGAGCTCGGCCAGCTTGGCCCGCACGGCATTGGCCCGCTGGATGCGGACCGGGGTCAGGACGATCTGGCCGTTGCGGGCCTCGACCTCGAAGTAATCGGTGGCACCCACCAGGTCGGTGACGACCTTGGGCAGGGTGAGCTGGTTCTTGGCGGTCATTTTGGCGAGCATGGCGCCATCCTCCGAAAGTAAGGAGTCCTTACCTTAGCGCGGCTTGAGGGTCCAGGCAACCGGGGTACCGGGATCATGCGGCGATGGGCTCCCACCTGCTTGAGCAGGGCGGTCAGGTTCTCCGGGCTGTAGCAGCCGTTCAGGGCGCGGCCGAGTTTCTCCGGCTGGCGTCGGCGGGGCAGCTCGGCGATGGCAAGGTTCTTGAGTTACTCGGGGCGGGTGCTCGCGGAGAAACGTCTGCGCTCCGAGTCCACGATCCATCCCGCCTGGCGCAGTTGCTCGTCGATCATCTTGCGGGTCTCCGCCCCTGGGGCTCATGCCAAGCGCAGGGGCGAGACCCCGAACAGCCACTG
>JADZBU010000386.1 GCA_020851955.1 Chromatiaceae bacterium
CCCCCATCTCGCCTGGACGGACATCCCGGCGGGCACTCAATCCCTGGTGCTGATCTGCCATGACGCCAACGTCCCCAGCACCGGGGAGGATGTCAATCAGGAGGGCAAGACCCTGCCGGTCACGCGGACCCGCATCGATTTCTTCCATTGGGTCTTGCTGGATATCCCCCCCTCTACCACCGAGATCCCGGCGGGCAGTCACTGTCGCGGCGTGACGCCGCGTGGCAAATCCGGGCCAGCGGCGCCCGGCGGCCTGCGGCATGGCCTGAACGACTACACCGGTTGGTTCGCCGCGGACCCGGAGATGGCGGGCCCTTATTTCGGCTACGACGGCCCTTGCCCGCCCTGGAACGATGAACGGTTGCATGACTACGTCTTCACCCTCTATGCCATCGACGTTCCCGCCCTGGAAGTGGCCGGAGATCTCGACGGCCGCTCCGTCCGTCATGCCCTTGAGGGCCATGTGCTGGCCACGGCGACCCTGTCCGGCTTCTATAGCCTGAACCCCGCCGTCAGCGCGTGATCGATCGGCCCCTCGCCGCTGGCCCGCCCTGAGCGCGGCCCTGATGGCCAAGGTGCGGCCTTTTCTGGCGGCGGCCCTGGTGGGAATCCTGGCGGGGCTGGTCGGGGCGGCCTTTCATGCCCTGCTCGACCAGGCCGATCAGGGCCGCGACCT
The DNA here is from genome assembly GCA_020851955.1 of Chromatiaceae bacterium. Taxonomy (GTDB): domain Bacteria; phylum Pseudomonadota; class Gammaproteobacteria; order Chromatiales; family Chromatiaceae; genus M0108. Next base: position 677 of record JADZBU010000386.1, read on the forward strand.
GCTGCGCACCGGCCTGGAGGCGGCCCCGGTGCCGGGTTGGCTGGTGCTGATGGCCCTGGGGGCCCTGGTGTTGTGCCTCGCCCTCTGGCTGGTGCGCCGGTTCGCCCCGGAGACCGCTGGCAGCGGCATTCAGGAGGTGGAGGCTATCCTCGCCGGTGAGCACGGTTTGCGCTGGCAACGGGTGCTGCCGGTCAAATTCGTCGCCGGGGTCCTGGCGGTCGGCTCCGGTCTGGTGTTGGGGCGCGAGGGGCCGACGGTCCACATGGGCGCCGCGCTGGGCCAACTGGCGACGGAGCGGCTGGGCCTGGATGCCCGGCAGGGCCGCACCCTGATCGCGGCCGGCGCGGCGGCGGGCCTCGCCGCCGCCTTCAATGCCCCGCTCGCGGCCATCATCTTCGTCACCGAGGAACTGCGGGAGCACTTCGAGTACAGCTTCGCCGCGCTGCAGTCGGTCATCCTGGCGTGCTGCCTGGCGGTGGTGGTCAGCGACGGCTTCCTGGGACAGGGGCCAGCCCTGCCCTTGCCGCCCCTGGGCCTGGCCCCCCTGTCCGCCTTGCCCCTCTTTGTGGTGCTGGGGGTCCTGGTCGGGGTCCTGGGGGTCTTGTTCAACGCCCTGCTCCTGGGGTCGCTGGGGCGGTTGCGGGCCCTGCGCGAGGGTCATGCCTATCTCACCACCGGCGTCCTGGGGATGGCCCTGGGCGCCCTGGTCTGGAGCGCGCCTCAAGCCATGGGCGGCGGCGAGGGCCTGGTGGCGTCCCTGCTCCAGGGCCACCCGGGCACCGGCTTTCTGCTGATCCTGCTGGCGGCGCGGCTGCTGACCACGGTGGGCAGCTATGGCGCCGGGCTACCGGGCGGCATCTTCGCCCCCCTGCTCGCGCTGGGCACCCTGGTCGGGGTGCTCTTCGATCACCTGGTGGCGGGGCTGGCCCCGGGGCTGGGGCTGGGTCCCGGCCTGTTCGCGGTGGCGGCCATGGGCGCCCTCTTTGCCGCCACGGTGCGCGCCCCCTTGACGGGGATCATCCTGGTGATCGAGCTCACCGGCGCCCTGGACCTGGGCTTGCCAATCATCCTCACCTGCCTCGGGGCCACCTTCACCGCCGAGGCGCTGGGCGGGCAACCCATCTACAGCCTGCTGCTCGCCCAAGGGCATCAGCCACCGCCGCCGCCCCGCGCCCCCTGGCGGCGGGTGCTGGCCGCCGGTGGCATTTTGGTCGCACTGCTAGGCTTGGGTCGTTTGACGGCACCGGAGCCGGTGGGGATGCTGGACGGACCCCGGGAAGGGATGGCGAGCACGGAGAGTCCGGCACCATTGGCCCTCGAGCCCACCGGCCCCGCCTTGTCCAGCCGCGCCGCGGTGGGGCCTGGCCCTGATCCGGGTGTCGCGCCTTCGGACTCATCGCCACCCCAAGACGCGATCCCCGCGCCAGCGCCAGAAGGTCGGGAGCCGGGAGGCTTTGCGATCCAACTCCTGACCGTAGCCAACGACGCGGGTCTCGCCGCCTTTGCGCAACGGCACACCGGGGTGGGCCAGTTCCGTATCCTGCAAGGCCAGCATCGGGGCAAGGCCTGGGTAGCCCTCCTGGTGGGCGATTACGCCACCCGGAGCGAGGCCGAAGCCGCCCTGACCGCCCTCCCCCAGGACTTGCGCCGCCTGAAACCCCTGGTGAGGCCCCTGGCGGCGGGCACACGACTGCTGCCGGTCCCAACCGAGGCAAAGCCCTAACAGCCTGTTGGACTTAGCCGCTGTCGCCACCGTCCGAGGTCATTGGGCGCTGGCCGGCCGCTCGGATTATCCTTGACCGCTCGCTTTCCCGACCGCCGGAGATGCCGCCATGCGCTTTTTCACCACCGAAGGCCCGGTCCGCCCCGACGACCACTACAGCCTACCGCCGCTGTCGCGCTGGGATCTCGATGAGATCCTCGGCCTCATCGACCAAAAGAAATACTTCCTGCTCCATGCCCCGCGCCAGACCGGCAAGACCTCCTGCCTGCTGGCGCTGATGGAGTATCTGAATCGGGATGGGCGCTATCGGGCCGTCTATGCCAATATCGAGGCCGCGCAGGCCTGGCGTGAGCAGATCGAGCCGGCCATGGCCACGATTTGCAGCGTGCTGGGCCGGGCCGCGCACACCTCTCTGGGCGATACCCGCCTACTGGAGTGGCAGCGCGATCAGGGAACGCAGATTGCCGCCGGGGATCGGCTCACAGCACTGCTGGAATACTGGGCCAGCACCGATCCGCGCCCGGCGGTCCTGCTGCTGGACGAGGTCGATGCCCTGATCGGCGACACCCTGATCTCGCTGCTGCGCCAGTTGCGCGCCGGCTATCCGCAACGCCCGACGGCCTTTCCGCAGACGGTGATCCTGTGCGGGGTGCGCGATCTGCGCGACTACCGCATCCATGCCTCATCTGAATCTGAACCCATCACCGGCGGCAGCGCCTTCAACATCAAGGCCAAGTCGCTGCGGCTGGGCGACTTCAGCGCCGCGGAGACCCGCACCCTGCTGCTGGAGCACACCCGGGAAACCGGGCAGGTCTTCACCCCGGAGGCGCTCGACCGGGTCTGGGAACTGACCCAGGGCCAGCCGTGGCTGGTCAATGCCCTGGCCTATCGCGCCTGTTTCGAGCTGCGCGCCGGCCGTGACCGTTCCCGGCC
>JADZBU010000387.1 GCA_020851955.1 Chromatiaceae bacterium
GCCGGGTTGGCCTCCGCCATCCGGCCTTCCAGGTTGGAGTGGAAGATCCCCACCGGGGCATTGTCGAAGAGATTCCGGAGTTGTTCCTCCCGCTCCGCGAGCGCCGCTGCCACCTGCTTGCGTTCGCCGATGTCGCGCCAGGTGATAAAGAAGGCGTCTTTTCCGTCCAGGCGGATCGTCGCCAGGGAGACCTCGACCAGGAAATCCGTGCCGTCCCGGCGGCGGTGGACCCACTCGAAGGTGAGACTGCCGCACTGCAGGGCCAGGGCGATCTTTTCCCGAACCGCATCGATCGACTTTTTGCCGTCGGGCTGGAAGTCGGGAGAGAGCGCCTCGGGTGCGAGACCGATAATCTCCGCCCGTCCGGCCCCCAGCATGGCCTCGGCGGCCCGGTTGCAATCGACAAAGACACCGTCACTGACGATCAGATAGGCATCCGGTGAATCCATGAAGAGGATGCGATATTTTTCTTCCCTCTCCCGGAGCGCCGCCGCGATCTGCTCCCGCTCGTCATTGCCCTTGCGCAAGGCCCCGGAGAGCCGGGCAAAACGGACCGCCGCCAGAACGGCGATCAGCAGCAGGAAGACCACCCCGGCGACCACGCCATAGAGCCAGGTCAGGTCCTTCGGCTGGGGGTCGTAGAGGAAGCCCTTCAGGTCGAAGTCCCGCCGCAGCATGCCCATTTCGGCATAAACCTCGGCGATATTGCGCCACCGGCCCGGATTGATATGCCCAACCTCGATCAGCGCCGTCTGGAGCAGCGACTCCATCCGTTGGGCCTCGAACCTCAGGTGCTCCAGGCTGTGCCGCGGGCTGTAACGGTCATGGATGAGCCGCGCTACCTCCTCCTGGTGCCGCATGGCGTAGTCCCACCCCTTGAGGCTCGCCTCCCGGAACTTCCTGACCAGCTCGGGCTGCTCGCGAAGCAACTCCTCGGTGGTAAAAAGGTTATCGCCGTAGAAATCGATCCCCACCGCCCGGGGGGAATAGAGGAGGTACTCCCGCCCCGCCTGTTTCAGCGCAAAGGGTTCATCGGTGACATAGACGGACAGGGCGTCCACCGCGCCCGAGAGCAGCGCCTGGAAATCGAAGGTGTGGGGCATCAGGGTGAACTTGTCGGCGGAGATCCCCTCCCGGCGCAGGTAGGCGTGGAGCTCGGCCGCCCCTGGCTCGATCATGACCTTGCGGCCCGCCAGGTCGTGGATGGTCTGGATGCCCTCCCCTTTCAGGGTCATGAGCGCCAGGGGGGAATGCTGGAAGATGGTCGCCAGGACCACGAGGGGTGCCCCCTGTTCCCGCCGCAGGAGCAGCTCCGTGGAGCCGACGCCGAACTCGGCCTGGCCTTCGATCACCCGACGTACCGGGTCCTCACCCGGCGTGGCGGGCAGGATCTCCACCTCCAGCCCCGCGTCACGGTAGTAGCCCTGCTCCTGGGCCGCGTAATAGCCGGCAAACTGGAACTGGTGCTGCCATTTCAGTTGCAGCCGGACCTTGTCCGCGCCAACGGCGGAGAGGGACAAAATCAGCAGGGTCAACAACGCCAAGCCGCGCGACCTGGCCCGTCTTGACACGCGCCTCGAAGAGCCTTTCATGCGATGACTTACCTCATCCCCGGACAGCACACCAGGTCACCCCAGCGCCGCGTCCATGGCCCTCGCTGACCCGGAGCGACGAACAGCGGAGGTCGTTGATCTGGCAAGGGCCTCCGGGGCAAGGACCATAGCACCCCGGACCAGGCATCGCAATTACACCCTGTGGGGGTGATGCGCCGACGAGGGACCCCCGGGCCGGTCGGGTCGGGTCCCCCGCCGCTCCCGGGGGTGACGGACCCGAAACTGGCCCGGCCCGGCTTGAACCGACGGCGGATGACCCCAGCTTTGGCCGACTACTTCAAGGCCCAGGAAGCCCTCTTCATGTCCCACTTCTCCCCGCAGAACGACCTGGAACGTCAGCTCATCGCCGCCCAGGAGGGCCAGTTGCCCGCCGAGGATTTCATCGCCACCCTGCTTGGCTCCGAGGTCTTCATGCCTATCTACGAGCGCCACCAGATCGGCGGCCTCCAGACGGATCGGGGCGCGGCCCTGCCCCTCAAGATCCAGACCGATACGGGCGAAGTCCTGGTGCTCTTCACCAGCCCCGAGCGGGCCAAGCATTTCGTGGGCGACTACCCCGGCTACGGCGGTGGTCTGGTCGTGGATTTCACCTGGATTCTGGAGAAGCTCGGCATTGGCTACGCCATCAGCCTCAACCCCGGCGAGAGCTACGGCATGGACTTCGAGGCCCAGGACCTGGAGCGGATGGCGCGGATGCGGACCCACTGAGGTCCGCCCTTCCGCCAGTCGCCCCCGCAAGGGGCCACATGACGACATGCCCCACGGCGGCTAAGATGCCGGGTCATGTGGTCAACTCCTCCTCCTTTTTCCCCCTATTGGCTCCTCTGGCTGTGGGTGGCGACCTTGCCTCTCGCCGCCAGCCCCCTGCCCGTCCCCGGCAAACTGGACCTGGCCGGACAACTGGAGGTGCTCCTCGACCCCGAGGCCCGCTGGGACATCGCCGAGGTCGCCGATGGGCGGGCCGGCGCCTTTGCCCCCTTGGCCGGGGAAGCCTTGGGTGGCATCACCCCGGGGGCTGTCTGGCTCCGCTTCAGCCTGGAGCCCAGTGCCAGTTCGCCCCCGGAGGCCTGGCTCGAGGTCGCCCCCGCCACCCTCGAGGACGTGCGTCTCTACACCCCCCTGGCGGCTGGCGGCTTCCGGGAACGCCGCTCGGGGCAGGCCTGGCCCTGGGGGGAGCGGGAGGTCGATTACCGTCAGCCCCTCTTCCGCCTGGACCTGGCGCCGGGGCCCAACACCTTTTACCTACGCCTCCAATCCCGCGCCCCCCTCAAGCCGGAGCTGACCCTCTGGCCCCCCCTCGCCTTCACCGAGGCGGCCATGGCCGAGGCCCGCGTCTGGGGACTCTACTTTGGCATCTATGCCCTCGTCGTCCTCTTCCATTCCCTATTCTGGATGTGGACCCAGGAGCGCCTGCAGTACCTCTATAGCCTCTATGTGTCCATGAACCTGCTCGTCATCCTGCTCGCCAGCGGCTGGCTCCAGCAGGCGCAGCCCGGCTTTTGGATTCCGGGCCTGGCCAACGCCACCATGGGGGCCCTGACCTGCCTGTCCCTGCCGGTGATGCAAGGCTTCATCCTCGTTTATGCGGCCATACCGGCGGGACCCGGCTCCCCGGGACGGGCGCTGGTCGGGGCGGCGAATCTGCTCGCCGCCCTGGGACTGGCCCTGGTCCTGACCGGTCATTACGGCCTGGCCATGAGCCTGGCCCAACCCGCCAGCCTGGTCTTCATCCTCGTCTCCATGGCCCTGGCGGCCCCGGCCGCCTGGCGGGGCAATGAACGCACCCGCCTCTTTCTGCTGGCCTTCGGCCTCTATGGCCTGGGCCTGGCCGTCAGCCTGGCGCGCCACCAGGGGTGGATCGGCCCCGGCCTGGTGACGGACAACAGCTATGCCATCGGCGCCCTGACCCAGGCGCTGGTCATGAGCCTGGCCATCTTCGCCGACCATAAACGGCTGCGGCGGGAGAAGGCGGA
>JADZBU010000388.1 GCA_020851955.1 Chromatiaceae bacterium
CATGCGCTCCAGCAGGGCCATGGCGTGGGTATAGGAGGGGCCCCGCACGTTCACCCGGCGCGGGTAGCCGCTGCCGTCGGTAACCAGGTAATAGCCGTATTCCCCCCGGGAGCACTCGCCACGGACATAGGTCTCGCCGGGGGCGATCTTCCAGTGCAGGACGTTGGGGATGCTGGCCATGAAGGGGCCCTGGCGGGGCATGCGGGCCAGGATCTGGCGGATCAGGTCGATGGACAGCAGCAGGTCCCGGCGGCGCACCTCGGCGCGGCTGTAAATGTCCGAATCCCGACCCGTCACCGGCTCGAAATCCAGTTGGGGATAGACGAGGTAGGGGAAGTCCTTGCGCACGTCCCGGGGGACGCCGGCGGCGCGGGCGTTGGGGCCGGTGACGCCGTAGGGGTCCAGCCAGGCGGGGTCGATGACCCCTTGGCCGACGGTGCGCCGTTTGAAGACGGCGTTATGGAACATCGTCTCCTGGACGTCCTGGAGGATGCCTTCGATCTCCCGCAGGGTCTCGGCCATGCGCGGCTCGAAGCCCTCGGGCAGGCCATCGCGGACCCCGCCGGGGAGGATGAACATGTGGTAGATGCGGGCGCCAGTCAGTTCCTCGAAGCGGTCCAGCATGAGGTCGCGGCCATAGGTGGTCCACTGGCCGATGACTCCCAGGCCCAGGGCGCCGGCCTGGCCGCCCAGGTACATGAGATAGCTGTTGATGCGGCCCATCTCCAGGATGAGGGTGCGGATCCAGTTGGCCGGTTCCGGGACCTGGATGCCCGCCAGTTCCTCCACGGCGGCGGCATAGCAGTATTCGTTGAAGTCCGGCTCGGGGACGCAGATGCGGCAGACGATGGGAAAGCACTGGATGAAGGTGCGCCGTTCCATCAGCTTCTCGAAGCCGCGGTGCAGGTAGCCCACGTGGACCCGGCCCTCCACGACCTCGTCACCGCAGACGGTGAGTTCCACCGCCATGTTGCCGGTGATGCCGGGATGCTGGGGGCCCTGCCAGAGCTTGAGGTATTTGCCCGAGCTCAGGTCGATGTCGAGGCTGCCATCGGGGCGGGTGGCGGGGTACTGGCTACGGTCGGGAGTGAGCAGGCCCATGTCAGCCTTTGCCTCCCGTGGCTGGCGGCTCGGCGCGGGGAGGCGCGGGCGGGTAGAGTTGCTGTTGCATGTGGGTCGCCGGGTCCCGTGTTTCGCGGCCGGGGCGCTGGGCAAAGGCCTTGCGGGCGTATTCCAGGGTGTCGAAATCGCGCCGGTAGGGCGGAATTTCGTGCCAGCCCTCCAGGATGAAGTCCTCGTGGAGACGGGGGCTGCCGGGGAAGTCGATGCCGAACATCTCCCGCAGTTCCCGCTGATAGGTGGCGGCGGTGGGCCAGAGGTCGTGGATGCTTTCCATGGTCGCCAGGTCCCGGGGGATGCGCACCCGCAGGCCCAGGTCCAGGCGCGCGGCGCGGTTGCACAGCAGGTAGGTGAGCTGGAACTGACCCGCCTCCAGCCAGTCCACGGCGGTGAGCAGGACCAGGTGGCGGAAGCCTTCCTGGTCCCGCAGGTACAAAAGGGCCGGACGCAGATGCGTGGGCTCTAGCTCGATAAAGGCCAGGTCCGGCCGCTGGGCGACCAGGTCGCCGGCGGCGAAGAGGGCGCTGAGGTGCCCGTGAATCTCGGTAAAACCATTGCGCATCATGCTTACCAGTTGTAGTCCGGCATGTCCCAATCCTGGATGACCTGCTTCTGATTGGCCTTGTACCAGGCAAAATTTTCCGCGTACTGGTTGGCGCCCTCGGCCTTGCCGGCGCGGATGAGCCGCTTGAGGTCCAGGAAGCCGGCGAGCAGGGCCTCGGGCCTGGGCATGCAACCGGTGATGTAGAGGTCCACGGGCAGATACTGGTCCAGCCGCTTGATGGTGTTGTAGGAATCGAAGTACATGCCGCCGTTGATGGTGCAGGAGCCCAGGCCCACCACGTACTTGGGGTTCTGCATCTGCTCGTAGGAGCGGATGACGCGCTTGAGGGTCTTGACCGACAGGTAGCCGGAGATGACGAAGAGGTTGGCCTGGCGCGGGGTGGGCCGCCACTGGATGCCATAGCGGTAGGCGTCGAAGCGCGGCGTCATGAGGGGGCGCATCTCGATGGCCCCACAGCCGGTGCCGAAGCCGAGGATCCAGATGGATTCGGACCTGGCCCAGTTGAAGAGGTCCTCGATGATCTGGAGGTAGGCCGGGCGCTGGACCTCGGGCAGGGCCTCGCAATAGTAGTCCCGCAGGGGCTCGACCTCGAATTCGACCCCGTCCGGTCCCTTGACCAGGCGCTTTTGCAGTTCCGGCTTCACTGACGTCATATCCTTCATACCCACAAAACCCCCAACACGCCCAGCGGCACCGCCCAGACCAGGAACCAGCGGATCGACTGCTCGACCCGGAAGCGGGGGAAGACCACCCCGACCAGGACCGAGACCATGTAAATCAAAAAGACCTTGAGGAAGAAGACCGGCCAGCTCGTCGCCCCACCGAAGAACAAGTTCATATAAATGATGATCTTGGCGATGGGAAAGATGGCCCGGTTGGTCTGCATCAGGGCCAGATAGGAGGAGTGGTACTCCGTCGGCGGACCGATGGGGATCTCCTGAGGCGCCAATACCAGGTCGAAGGGCGGGCGCATCATGGAGCCGAGGAAGGACAGCATGGCCGCCGCCACCGCCAGGGGGTTGGTGAAGAGGGTCCAGTGCAGGAAGCCGCCTTGTTGGGCGGCGACGATCTCGGTCACCGACAGGGTCTGGTATTGCAGGGCCACGGCGAAAACCGCCAGGCCGAAGGGCAGTTCGGAGGCGGTGACCTGGGACAGACCGCGACTGACGCCGATGGCGGCATAGGGGTGGCCGCTCTCGCCGGCGCCCAGGGCCATGCCTAGGGTGCCGAAGAAGACGAAATAGAGGGCCAGGACGAGGTCGCCGGCGAAGGAGAGGTTGGCGAACATCGCGTTGCCGTAGAGGGTCGGCACGAAGAGAACCAGGCCGATGCCCCCCGTCAGCCGGA
>JADZBU010000389.1 GCA_020851955.1 Chromatiaceae bacterium
GCCTCGAACTGCCGGGCGACGAGGCGCTGCCCGATCAGACGGACCAGTTCCCGGTCCGCGCCCGATAGCTCGGCGCCCTTGGCACCTCCCCCAAAGCGGATCAGTTGCCGGATGACGGTGCCATCCGGTCCGGTCCAACTCAGGGCCATGAGGACGCAGGCGTCGTAACCCGCCTCCCGGGCCGCGGCAGGCAAGTGGGCACCGGTCAAGAGGTGGGGAACCCCGGGTTCGGCGGCGACCCGCTCGATGGCGCTCGCCCCATCCGCGCCGGCGCAGGCCCAGAACGCCGCGGTCTCCGGATAGCGAGCGATGGGCCGACAGCTCCCGTCCGCCTGGATGGCGCCGATCTCGCCCGCGGCCATCCCCAAACCCGAGCACCCCAACCTCAGCAGGGCCTGCACCTCCTCATCCGCGGCCATGGCCTGACTGGCAAGATCGACCAGGGACTCCAGGTTCTTGGTGTAGCGCACCAGCGCCGCCTCGAGCTCACTGCGTCGCGCGGTCGCGGCCTGAAACTCGGTGATGTCCTCGACCATGCCGAGCATGAGGGGGCGCCCGCCGGAGGCGCTCGGCAGCAGCACTACCCGCAGATCGCCCCAGACGAGGGTGCCGTCGGCCTTGAGAAAGCGCTTGGCGAGCCGATAGGCGTCGCGCTTGCCCGCGACCAACTCCTCGAAGAGCCGCAGATCCTCCTGAAAATCCTCGGCATAGGTCAAGGCATCGAAAGCCATGCCGATGAGGTCCTGCGGCGCGTAGCCGAGGAAGTCGGCCAGCATGCGGTTGACCAGGGACAGTCGGCGGTTGGGACCTACCATCGCGATCCCGATCGGGGCATTTTCGAAGATAGCGCTCAACCGGGCCTCGCTCTCCCGGAGCTGCTCCCGCGCGCGATGGCTTTCGGTCACATCGACATCGGAGCCCCGATAGCCCAGCAGGGTACCGTCCTGGGCCAGGATCGGGAAGCCATTGGTGAGGACCCAGATGGTCCTGCCATCGCCGCACACGAGGGGATTGACGTAATCCTTGAAAGAGTCCCGACACTCGAAGCGGTGAAGAATCTCGGTCTGAAACCGGGTGCGCACCAGGGCGGGTAGCAGGTCGAACAGGTATTTTCGACCGACCAGCTCCTCTGGCCGGTAGCCCCAGACCTGCTCGACCGCGGGGCTGAGATAGGTATAGAGCCCCCGGGCATCGACCTCCCAGTTGACGATGCGACTCCGCAAGGCCAACTGGTCATAGCGGGTGTTGCTGGCGCGCAGCGCCGCATAGGTATGGGCACGCTCCAGCGCGCTGACCAGGATGCTGGCAAAGACGCGGAGGAAGCGAACCTCGGCCGCGGACCAGTCCCGCTCCTGGTGGACGGCGTCGAAGCCGACGAAACCCTGCAAGCGGTCATCCTTGAGCAGGGGCACCAGCACCAGCGACTGGATGGCTTGGTGTTCCAGGATCTCGCGCTCCCCCGCCCAGTCCGCCGGGAGATCCGCGACACGCGGAATCACGACCGCCTCTCCCGCTTCAAGCGCCTGAATCGAGGCGGAATAATGTTCGATCGGGTGCCGCTGAAGGTCCTCGATCATGGGCTCGACCCCGGCGGCGACCCACTCATGACTGTTGCTCATGGTGTCGGTCGCGAGATCGAAGCGGAAGACATAGGCCCGGTCGGATCCGGTCAGGGAACCGATCCGTTCGAGGGTCCGGTTGACCAGGGCATCCAGATTCTCGTCATGAACCTGGACGAAGCCGGACGCCAGATCAAGCAGCTCGCGCTCGAGAGTCTCGCGTTGGATCAGATCCAACTCGGCCTCTTTGCGCGCACTGATGTCCTCATGGATACCCGCCATGCGCAGGGGTCGGCCATCCCCATCCCGCGCCGAGATCCGGCCCTGATCGCGCACCCAGATCCAATGGCCGTCGCGATGCCGCATCCGCACCTCGCAGAAATACCCCTCCGTCTCGCCGGCGAGATGACGCGCCACCTCGGCATCGGAGCGGACCAGATCCTCGGGGTGACAGAAGGCCCGCCAGGTCTCGATGGTCGTCGGCTCCAGCTCCTCCAGGCGGTGGCCGAGCATCTCGGCCCAGCGCGCATTCAGCACCATGGCGTTCGTGACGAGATCGATTTCCCAGGTGCCGACCCAGGTCGCGGCGATGATGTCCGAGAGACGCCGCCGCTCCTCCGCCAAGATGTTTTCGATCTCCTTGCGTTCCGTGATGTCGCGCCCGACCGCGACGATGGCGCGCACGGCACCGTCGGCGTCCAGCACCGCCCGGTCGGACCATTGCAGCCAACGCCAACCCCGGACGGTCTCGGCGCGTTGCTCGACGCGACAGGTGTAAGGGGGCCTGGAGAGCGCGCGCACGGCCTCCTCGGTGCTCGCCCGATCCTCCGGGTGAACCAGGGGCAGGTAGTGCCGCCCGATCAGATCGCTCGGATCAAGCCCAAAGAGGCGGCCGTACGAAGGGCTGACATACTCGAAGCGGCCCTCGGCATCCGTGCGGACCACGAGATCCTCGATGTTCTCCACGACCAGACGATACCGCTCCTCCTGAGCCCTCAGGGCGTCCTCGACCGCGCGTTGCGCCGTGATGTCCAGGGTGGTTCCGGCGAAACGCAAGGGGGTGCCGTCCTCGGCAAGGAAGGTCCGGCCCTCCTCCCGGAGGACGCGCGGCACCCCATCGGGCCGCAGAATACGGTGCTCGATGGCCAGACGGCCGTCGGGACGCCGCCAGGCCGCCTCCCACTCGGCACGGAGCCGGGCCAGGTCGTCGGGATGCACGACCGCGTGGAAGGCGTCCAGGCTCGGCGTGACGGTGTCCGGCTCATACCCGAGCAGACGATAGGTTTCCTCGGACCAGCGGAGCCGACCGCTCGGACAATCCAGGTCCCAACTGCCGAGCTGGGTGATGGCCTGCGCCTCGCGCAACGAGGCTTCGCTGCGGGCCAGGCTCTCCATGGCCTCGTGAAAACTCGTCAGATCCTGTTGGACGCCGACGTAATGGGTCACCTCGCCCTGGGAATCCGTCAGCGGCGCAAGATTCAGGGCATTCCAGAAGCGCGTCCCGTCCTTGCGATAGTTGCGAATCGTGACCCGGCAGGGCTCGCCAGCGGTCAGGGCCGCCCGGATTTGGAGATGTTCCGGCTGATCGCGATCCGTGCCCTGAAGGAACCGGCAGTTCAGGCCAATGACCTCGTCCGCGCGATAGCCGGTCATTGCCTCGAAGCCCTGATTGACGAAGCTGATCCGAAAGTCTCCGGTGGCGAACCGACGCGCGATGACGATCCCGGTGCCGGCCCGGGAGAGCGCATCGATGAGGACCGCATGCTGTCGTCGGGTGCGCAAGGTATCGAAGGCGAGCGCCGCCAGGCCCGCCGCCGTTTCCAGGACCTCCCGCGTGAAGGCGTCCGGTTCGGGGGACCCAAAGGGCCCGATCGCCAGGATGCCCAACCCCTTGCCCTCGGGCCCGATGACCGGGGCGCACCACCAGCACGCAGCCGCCGCGGGCGCGTTGGCGTCCCTCTTGCTCACGTTGGGCGCGGGCGGGGCCAGATCCACGACAAAGGGCCGGCCACCGGGCGCGGTCGGGCGCGCCTTCCCGCCGGGAGCGGCTTGGCTCAAGCAGCTCTCGAGATCCGCCGCTTCGTCCGCCCCCAGGCGAGGTGCCGCAAAGCAGGCGAAGCCTTCGGTCGGCGAGGGTCTGAGCAGGGCGCAGCGACAGGAGGCGAGGACATCTTCCACCAGGTGGCAGAGATGCTCCGCGGCGGCGCGTTCGTCCCCGCCCGACTGCATCAGGCTTTCGAGCATCCGTACCTGTAGATCACGCAAGGCGCGCAGCCGCGACTGGGCCGCGCGTTCTCGCTCCACGGCGGCAAAGCTGTCGGTCAGGCCGCGGACCATGACACCGAAGGCATCCGTCAAGGCGCGTCCCTCGGCCAGCAGGCCGGACGGGGGGATGGACACCGCCTCGCCCGCGACCAGGCGCGCGGGCAGGATGGCCGCGGTCTCGACCAGCTGTTGCAAGGGCCGCACCAGGAGTCGGCTCAAGCGATCGGCCAGGATGATCCCGACCCCGGCGACGATCAGGATGA
>JADZBU010000390.1 GCA_020851955.1 Chromatiaceae bacterium
GCCCCAGGAAGTAGCCCATGGCCGTCGTCGAACTCACCAAAGACAACTTCGAGCAAACCATCAAGGACCACGACTTCATCATCGTGGATTTCTGGGCCCCCTGGTGTGGGCCCTGCCGCTCCTTCGCCCCCATCTACGACAAGGTCTCGGAAGACCACGACGATATCCTCTTCGCCAAGGTCAACACGGAAGAGGAGCGGGAGATCGCGGGTCATTTCCAGATTCGCTCCATCCCGACCCTCATGATCTTCCGCCAGCAGATCGTCATCTTCTCCCAGGCGGGGGCCCTGCCCGAGGGGTCCTTCCGTCAACTCCTCGAAAAGGCCGGGGAACTCGACATGGACGAGGTGCGCAGCCAGGTCGAAGCCCAGAAGACCGCCTCCGCCTGATGCCCGCGCCCGCGCGCTTGACAAAAGAGTACGGCCCACCGGCGGCCGTCTCCGCCCCGGCCAGGCCCACCCCGTGCTGACCCTGACGGCCCCGTCGGAGCGCGCCGCCCGCTATCCCTGGTCCCTGACCCTGTCGACGCCGGAACGACCCAGCGTCGGCGACCTCATGCGCCTCTGCGAGGAAAACTATGCCTGGCTCCGGCGCCTGGCCCCGGGATTGGCGGACTGGCGCGGGGAGCTGGAATCCCGCGGCCAGGATGGCATGCGGCTGCACCTGGAGGTCATCGAGCAGTCCCCCTACACCAGCCTGCTGCGCCTGACTTATCTCTTTCCCCAGTGTGACGGCCAGGAACATCGCATCCCGCTGGCAGACCCGGACGCCCTGCTGCGGGCATATCACGACGCCCGCCAGGTCGAGGTGCTGGACCTGCGCCAAACGGCCCTGCCCCTGCACAATCACTACCGGTCACCGGCCCTGGAGGCCAAGTGGCGGGCCAATTTTTTCCTAGGGAAATGGTTGACTTACTGCGTTCGGACCGGACACCTCTTTACCCCTGCCTCGCCGCGAGTTCCTGAAATATTTTGAGGAATTGCTTGACGGGTTTTTGACCCTATGGGTATGCTGTTTTCCTACAAGTTTCCCCAGTTATCATCTGCCAGCGAGAGGTATCCCCTATGAGACTTTCCACCAAGGGCCGTTACGCGGTCACGGCCATGCTTGACCTCGCGCTCCACGAGGGCAAGGGGCCCGTGACCTTGGCCGACATCTCCATCAATCAGGGCATCTCCCTCTCCTATCTGGAGCAACTCTTCGCCGCCCTGCGCGGCAAGCAACTCGTCCGCGGCGTGCGCGGCCCGGGTGGCGGCTACTATCTGGCCAAGACCGCGGCCGAGATCTCCATCGCCGACATCATCTGCGCCGTTGACGAGTGGGTCGAATTCACCCGTTGCGGGGGTCGCGAGGATTGCCGTGATGGCGAGCGCTGCCTGACCCATACCCTCTGGGATCACCTGAGCGACGAGATCTACAACTTCCTCAATGGCATCAGCCTCGCCGACCTGGTCGCCCGGGGCCTGGAAAAACATGCCCAGCTGTTGGCGGAAGAGAAGCCCGCCAAGTCCAAGGCGACCAAGCGCCGCTGAGGCCGGTCCTGGCCACCGGCCGGGAACGCCCCCCTGGCCCCGGACCGGCTACCCGGCCCTCCCCTTTACTAACCTCCTGACTCCAATTACGCATGGCAAGCCTCCCCGACGGCCTCACCACTCTTCAGGATTACATCCGCTGGGGCGCCAGCCGCTTTAACAAGGCCGGCCTCTTCTTTGGTCACGGTACCGACAACGCCCTGGACGAGGCCGCGCAGTTGGTGCTCCATGCCCTGAGCCTGCCCCCGGACCTGCCCGCCCGTTTCCATGACTGCCACCTCACGGAGGAGGAACGGCTGGCCATCGCCGCGCTTTTCGAACGCCGCATCCTGGAACGGATACCGGCGGCCTATCTCACCCACCAGGCCTGGTTCGCCGGGCTGGAATTCTATGTGGACGAGAACGTCCTGGTGCCGCGCTCGCCCCTGGCGGAATTGGTGGAGACCGGCTTTGGGCCCTGGGTGGAACCGGATACCATCGCCCGGGTGCTCGATCTCTGCACCGGCAGCGGCTGTATCGGCATAGCCGCCGCGGTGTATCTGCCGGACGCCGACATCGACCTGGCGGACATCTCCCCCGCCGCCCTGGCGGTCGCCGCCCGCAATATCGCCGCCCAGGGTCTGGAGGATCGGGTGCGGGTGGTGGAGTCCGACCTCTTCGCGGGGTTGGGCGCACAGAAGTACGACCTCATCGTCTCCAACCCGCCCTATGTCTCCGCCGAGGAACTGGCGGCCCTGCCCGCCGAATACCACCGCGAGCCCCGCCTAGGCCTGGCGGGTGGCGCCAGCGGTCTGGATCTGGTCTTGCGCATCCTCCGCGAGGCCCCGCGCTACCTGAAGGAAGACGGCGTCTTGATCGTCGAGGTCGGCAAGACGGCGGCGGCCCTGGAGGCCCTCTTCCCGGAAATCCCCTTTATGTGGATCGAGTTTGAACGTGGCGGCGAGGGGGTCTTCCTCCTTGATCGGCCCCGCCTGCTCGAATATCAGCCCCTTTTTGCCCGCGAGACGACAGCATCATGACCCTGAGACGAGCCAAAACCGCCGATGAGTACGTGGAGTGGGTGCGCCAGGCCGTGTTCGAGGTCGGGGACCTGCGCGAATGCCTGGAGTTCGAACTGGAAGACCTCAGCCGCTTTCCGGCCTTCCTGGACCCCCTGCAACAGGGCATCCTGGCCCTGCACCAGTCCATGCTCGAGGGCAACTACCTGTTCGGGCGCGAGGACTTAGCCTTCATGGACCTGGCGACGCGCTACGCCGACCAGATCCCCTTCCACCCCCTGCTCAAGCAGATCAATGAAACCCACCGCCGGGGCCTCGACCTAGATGGGGAGGACTAAGATGGCCGTCGACCAACGTATCGAATTCGATCTCGACCTGATCCGGCGCTACGACGA